>NC_018526.1:330147-660295 GCF_000294495.1 Streptococcus suis S735 | reverse complement strand
GACTGTTTTCCGTTTCAACTCCGTGCGACTGGCAATTTCACCCAGCAAATCATAGCGGAGTTGAATAGAAGACTTATCCAGCACAGACTGACGCTTGCCGTTCTTATTTACCTTGAAATCCAAACCGTGTTTCGCCTGCATTTCCCTTGCTTCAGCCTCTGTAATCATGTAACTAGGCTTTTTAACAAACAAGGACTCATTCAAGGCCTTAACAGACTTTTCAATCAACTCCTCATCATCAAATTCGACATAGTAGGTGGACTTGTGATGAATTCTTTCCCACAAACGTTTAAACTCTTGACGATTGTAGTTATCAGGGTTGATTTCTCTTGCAAAAACCACTTCCGAATCATTTTCACGTTCAATCTGGTAGCGATTGGCATCGTAAATCGTTTCTAGAATATCTTTTACAGCCACTTCATAGCCTGCCAGATTTTCAGATAGAGTAAACTGACTTGTTTCTTTTTGTTCAAAATAAGTAGCGGTCAGATTCCCCTTGCTGTCAATATAATCTTGCTTAATCAACTGGCGTTCAATCTCTTTAGCCACTTCCTTGGTGACAGTCAGTTTTTGACCAGCTTCATTTTCCAAGACCTTGTTGACAAAAAAATCCACTTCCACCTTGCTTGGTCGATCAGCCAAGATTTCCCTGAGTTCTCTTTGCAAGTTCTTAGCAAAATCTTCATAGCTTTCATTGGCGATGACGGTCAACTTGTTAATATTATGAACATCAGCTCCTAAAAGCTCCTCATCCTGACGAACACCTTTTTGGTCGACGGCTAGACGCATCCCACGACCAATCTTTTGTCGTTTTTCTGTTTCTGTACCTGTATTTTTCAAGGTACAAATCTGGAAGACATTAGGATTGTCCCAGCCTTCTTTGAGGGCTGAGTGAGAAAAGATAAAGCGAATAGGTTCCTCAAAAGACAGCAGACGTTCCTTGTCCTTCATTATCAAATCATAGGCATCCTTGTCGTTAGACTGGTTATTTTTCTTTTCCGTAGCAGACTTGTAGTCCACAAACTTGACCTTATCCGATTTTTTTATCTTATCGACAGAGAAATAACCTGCATGAACAGGATTGCCTTCTTGGTGCTTGTTGAGATAATGCCAAAAGTTACTTCCATGAAGGTTGAGATCAGCCAATAAAGCCTTGACCTGGGCTTCATACTCTTCTTCAAACATCTGGGCATAGGTGCTATTGTAGGCATCATTTTGCTCATCATAGCACTTATACTTGGCAACTTCATCGATGAAGAAAAGGGATAGCACCTTGATACCTCGTTTGTAAAGGCGTTCTTCTTTTTGCAGGTGACTGGCAATGGTTTCCCGAATCTGGATACGACGGATGTCATCTTCGTTGGTTTCCCCAATCACTTCGCCCACATAGAGTTTGCGATTGGCACCGATTTGAATGGAATTTTCACCTTCACGCGCATCAAAATGGCTCAAGGTCCAACCGCCTTGATAGGCTGGTAGGTTGCCTGACTCTTCAAAAAGAGCAAAAGGCTCTTCAACCAATTTGGTCACCCATTTGACATCGCCTGACTTGGTCCGCACTTCAAACTCAATCCGAGCCTTAGGAGAACCTGATTTTTGCGGAACCAGTTCTTGCAGATAAAGGTAGCCTTGTGTTCCTGTGGTTGCAGTCTGCTCCACGGTCTTAACGGCAATCTTCTTGACCAACTTTTTATTGTAGGCGTCCAGGGCATCCAGACGATAAATCATATCGTGCTTGTCCTTATGAGTGGCTGAATAGCGGAGAGTAAATAGGGGCTTGAAGTCCTCCAAGCGTTCTTTAGTCTTTTTCCCCTCAACCGACTGAGGCTCATCGATAATCAAAATAGGATTGGTCGCCGCAATGACATCAATCGGCTTTCTCCAGCGGAAACTTTCCTGCTCGGTGTGAATACGACGGGCATCTGCTCCAGTGGCATTAAAGGCTTGTGAGTTGATAATCATAACCTGAATGTCCGAGGAGTTGGCAAACTTGTCCAGCTCGCCCAAACGGCTAGAATCATAGACAAAATAGCGTGGCTTCTTGCCATACTCCATCTGGAAATGGTCCGCCATGATTTCAAAGGACTTGAGCACTCCCTCACGAATAGCAATGCTCGGCACCACGATGATAAACTTGAGCCAACCATACTGCTTATTGAGCTCCATCAAGGTACGGATATAGGTGTAGGTCTTCCCTGTCCCCGTCTCCATCTCAATAGTCAAATTGTAAGACGGACGACCATCCACTTTTTGAATAGACAAGTTTTCAGATGGTTTAAGGCCATAGCTGAGCTGCTTAGCTCGAACCTGCTGGCTGACAGTTTCCTGCGAAAGCTGAATGGGAGCATTGCGGAAACCGATAAAATTCATGTCCAGTTCCGCACCCATTCCCTGACCTTTATCCATGTGGTAATCAAAACCGCTATGTTTGCCCTGACCAACAAAAACATCCACAACAGAGGCCACCGCATCTAACTGAAATTGCTGCTGCTTAAATTGAAGTTTCATCTCCTACACCACCTTCACTTTGGTATTTGGTGCTTCTTCTTTGAAGATTTGGCCCAGGTTGATTTTGGCTGCGGAGTTGGCAAAGGATTCGTCCTTAAAAACAGCACGAAGGGGCTCTGCTTTGGCGATTTGACAGAGGACGCTTTCTGAAATCTCATCCGCAAAGCAGGCAATCAAGGCACCATCTGCTACATTATAAATGGCTGTACCGTCAATCTGGGTTTTCGTAATCGGAAGAGATAATTCCATGCCCCATGTCAGCATAATCTGGAAGAGCAGGTCAAGGTCTGTCCGACCGTCTTTGATGTTGGAAACACTGTCAAATAGGCTTTCTTGGCTAAAGCTGTTTGGTGTTTGGCTAACATCCTTGAAGTTTGAAGTGTCTAGCTTATAAGCCCTGAAGCCAAAATCTTGCTTGCCGACTGTTTCTGGGTGTTCTTCTTGAATCTTTTTAGCAGCCCGACGGATCCGCTCACGAGAAATCTGGTCAATGGTTTCATAGCCAGCCTCCTTGGCAGCGGACTTGTCTGCCACCTGCTCGTCCAGCGTACAGAGTATGTACTTACGATTACCGCCATCTTCTGCATTCAACTGCATAACAGCATCAGCAGTGGTTGCAGAACCAGCGAAGAAGTCGAGGATCAGGCCGTCTTTTTCTGAATACAATTGAACAATTTGCTTCATCAACGGAACTGGTTTTGGATAGGTGAAATATGCCTTACCATCAAATAATTTTTTCAAGTCTTGGCTAGCAGACTGAGAATGACCGACATCAGCGTACTTCCAAATCGTCATTGGAGTTACTGTATTTTTTACTTCTGATAAAAATCTTTTTATCCTAGGCACATTATCTCCATTAGCCCCGAACCAAATACGATTATCAGCAATAAATTCTTCAAATCTTTCTTTACTCAGCAACCAACTTCTCCCGCTTGGAGGAAAAATAGATCTTCCGCTTGGAGAAATTATCTCATAAATATTTGAAGGAACTGCTGGTCCTACTGATAAATCACCACTTGTCCAAGGTCCTCTAACATCATTATCAGGATTTTGGTATCTACTATTTGAGTCTTCGCTTCTAGGTATTCCATGATTGACAGCAAATTCTACATTTTTTGCATATACTAAAATATAATCATGACTTTCTGAAAAATGTTTTTTCAAGTTTACAGGTGCAAATGCTCTCTCCCAGATGACATCAGCAACAAAATTCTCCTCCCCAAATATCTCATCACAGATAGCTTTGAGGTTGGCTTGTTCGTTATCGTCAATGGAGATTAAAGATAACTCCACTATCTTTGAGGAGGTTGCGGGCAAGGACTAGGCGAGAGTACATCATATTGAGCCAGTCGGAATGATAGCGGGCGGAGGATTTTTCATTCTTGGTCAAGCCCACCCGTTGCAAACCGTCCTCATCACGCAGATCCATTTCATCTGCCAGTTCTTCCTCGCTCATCTGGAATTTATCCGAATAGACAAAGTCCTTTCCTGTATTGTAAGGTGGGTCAATGTAAATCATATCAATCTTGCCCAGATAAGACTCCTGCAAGACCTTGAGGACTTCCAGGTTGTCCCCTGTTATAAAGACATTTTCAGACTTGTCAAAGTCAACACTTTCCTCAAGATCTGGGCGAAGGGTCTTGGTGGTCGGTTTACCTGCCATTTTCATCACTACTTTCTGTTAGAACCTCAGGAAAAAGCTGACCAATTTTTGCAATGTTGTCTGATAAAACATCTTTTGACCTTAGGTCTAGCTTTTCAACTTGAGTGTAGTCTCCAAGCTTCTGCTCTGCTCTGCTCTGCTCTGCTCTGCTCTGCTCTGCTCTGCTCTGCTCTGCTCTGCTCTGCTCTGCTCTGCTCTGCTCTGCTCTGCTCTGCTCTGCTCTGCTCTGCTCTGCTCTGCTCTGCTCTGCTCTGCTCTGCTCTGCTCTGCTCTGCTCTGCTCTGCTCTGCTCTGCTCTGCTCATGGTATTCTCCTTTTCTTAGGCTGTCAAGCCGTTTTTGATGATGTAGATAAAAAATTGTCAAACGATTTTGGTTTGTGGTATAATAGTTTTGGAAAAGGGATTGAGCGCCAACTCAATCCCAGTATCGTTTTCTTCCGTTTTCGAGAAACGACCTCAAACAGTCTCCCAGACTGTTTGAACATTTTAAAGACGGGACAAATGAAGATTACAGTCAACCTGCTAGTTCACTCGGTCAAAGTTTCGTAGCGGTTGGCTGTCTTTTATTTTTTACGATTGTTAAAAATAAATGTCAGTAGCACGATTAGCAACGTGCTAAACTGAAACATCAGCCCGAAGGCTTCTGCGACAGACATTAGTTAGAGTAAAATCAATAGAGATGCTGATTGTCTCTGGCATCGACATGAGATTTTTGAAACAATATTTTTCAAAAATCGAATTAGTGCAACTTTTAGGGAGTGGGAAAGAACTCAACTTGTCAAAAAGAGTTCGTCAACAATTTTTCGTTTTAAGTTGTTGAGCTGAAACAGTCTATTCCCAGACTGTTTCACTCCCACCCCCCGCACAGCTCAAACTGTCTGGGAGACAGTTTGAGGTTGGAGATGAAGCGAACTCTGTTCGCATCAGTCGTAATGGTCAGATTTGGAGTGTGAAACACGAACTGCTGTGATTTGCTTTGCAAATCCTATCTCCAACCTTTAACAGTCCACTGGACTGTTAAACCCAAACAACCACTGCGCTGAGATGTTGACACGAACTCTGAGAAGTGGCTTTGGACTTTTTGCCCAGCCTCGTTTTTTGATGAGAAAGTTTTACTTTCCATCAAAAATGAAGTTGCCACCTCCCAAAATAGATTTCCGCCCCACTTTTGGAACTTTTCTACTGTTCTATTCTACCATATTTTCCACAGGTTTTACTGTGGATTTTTTTGAACCTGTATTCACTTGTGAAGTACTTTTATCTAAGAGATGGTATATCACCTTTAGTAATGGTTTCCTACCCCCTCACCCTTCTCTCCATCTCCTCCATATCATAGTCCAAAAGGAGGTCATGGCAGTCTGTAAAGAGCTCCAAACGTTTGTCATCAGCTAAAACAGCAATATCAACTCCCCGATTATCGTAGCAATGATAGATGATATTGTCCTGACTAGATAGGAAGAGAACGGAACTTGATAGATAGTTAAAACCTCCATGGTCGGCTTTGACAATCTCCCTCAACAAAGCGTTTAGGTCCTGGTCGGTAACTGGAAAGAGATAGCGCTCAAAGACTAGCACATCTCCCGTCCAATCCTCCACTTCTATCAACTCAGACTCAGGGACCTTGTTGAAGTTAAATTTCGATGAAAAATGCCAGAGGTAGGTGTCTATATCCCTATCTTCCTGTCGAAGGAGCGAAAGGAGCACATAGTCGTATTCTGAACTAGCCTGCTCAAAAAGTTCTACTGCACGTGCATAGGCTCTTTCAAGATAGATTGCTCTTGATAATTCTTCTGCTTCGTCTGCAGGCCCGATTTCAAATCTAAGAGCAAGAGGTGTGCCATAAAAGAATGGGCCCACTAGTCGATTATCTTTCAGTTGAAAGGACTTCAGCCATTGACTCAATTCCATATACTATTCTCCTTATATAGCTTTGTACTATTCTACCATATACTAGGAAATTAGGTCTAGTCTTCTTTTGAAAAATATGATAGAATAGTGAACTAGTAAAGTATCTAGTAAAAGGAGGTCCTATGAAAACCGAATTTATCAATGAGAAGGCTCAATCAGCTTTCAATCTCAACATCGTCACCTCTCCTATTGTAGCTATTATTTTGTTGCTAGTAGGAGATTCACTAGGAGCTGTTATTTTCACTCCAATAAGCTTTTTACTCCCATTTAGCGAGACCCTTTCTGTAAGTTTTGAACTGTTCGCTTTCGCTTTTATCAGCCTGATGGTCATTTTATGGGCACGGTATATTGAAAAAAGCCCGTGGGTAGGACTTGGTTTTACTAAAAAAGGTGCAGGAAAAGATTTTCTACTCGGGTGGGGAATCGGAGCTGCAATGCTGACCACTTGTACACTCATCATGTGGGGATTAGGCGCGATTGAATTTACAAGCATCCAGTTCTCTACAAAATTAGTCGGAGAATTTATTATCCTTATCCTTGCCTGGTCTATCCAAGGTACGACAGAAGAAATTCTAACAAGAGGATGGATGTTCTCATCACTTTCTGCTAGACATAATATTCCTATCGGTATCATTGTTTCTTCCCTCTTCTTCACATTTCTCCACCTCGGAAACAATGCTATTTCACTCATTCCAATTTTGGATTTAACTCTATTTGCCGTTCTTGCCTGCCTCATTATGCTCAAAACAGGCAACATTTGGGTGATTGGTGGCTTACACGCTGCGTGGAACTGTTTCCAAGGGAATGTTTTTGCTTTCTCAGTCAGCGGCACCGATGCTGGTCAGGCCTTTATTCAAATCGGTATCACTGGTCCTGAGTGGCTATCTGGTGGAAAGTTTGGCGTAGAGGGCTCCGTCATCAGCTTGCTTGTCCAAGGTATAATGATTTGCTGGTTGGTTTACGATCTCTATTTCAAGCCCAAAACAAGCTCCCTATAATCATAAAAGACTGTTAGCTACTCTACAGCTGACAGTCTTTGTTTTTTCAATTTTTCGTAGAAAATAGTCCTGGATAAATGATAGTAAGGAGTCACAAAAAAAGATAACAGATGAAGGGTCAATAATTCCCCAATAAACCAACCTAAAAAGGATAAATCTAACCAAATACGTTGCCAATAGTTCCCTTTCATCAAGAAACGACTTTCCCTAAATACAGCCAGGGGACCAGTATAACTAGCATTATCCAAATGGTCATACAAGACGAAAACAACCTGTGAGTAGGTATAGTAGACAAAAAGGTAAATAATCATTCCTAGCAGGAAAATCGGAGCCCCTATCTTCATTAATTGACTAGGCTGATGAACTGCCAGCTCTGCCATTGCCCCCGGAGATAAGACCATCAAACTACTCATTGTGAAGCCTTTAATAAATAAAGTAGCCCCTAGATTAGCTGGAAGTCCAGCTATAAAAAGAAGCAAATAATAATAAAGAAAAGTGGTACAGATAGGCTTCTTCCATTCTGTCTTTAAAAATGAAAAACTATCTTTTAAAGAAAACTCCTGTCTATCCCCTCTCAACAATTCCAATAAATGAAAACAGGACAGACCGATGAACAGCTGTAACAACAGAGCGAAGCCTAACTCACCTAAATAGGTCAACCTGATTGAAGATACCAATCGCCCCTCCACAAAAGCACTGTTTTGACGGAGCTCTAGAAATGTTAGTAGGCGAAAAATTGTTGCTGGTATAGCATAAACAATAGATAGCAAAATGGAGGGAAAAAATAGTAGTGTTGTACCTCTTGTCCGCTCGCGAGTCATCATCGCTCTTGATACTATATCACTCGTCATCATCACAATTCCCCTCCAATTTTCTCTCCTTATTTATAAAGTCACGTCGCAAATATTATATCTACATCGGACTACTTTACCATCCTACTATTAGTATAAAACTTTATCCATTAATTTTCCAGAACATCTCTTAAAAACAGGAAAATCCCTCCAAAATACGAAGGGATTCCTAATAATTTGTTATCTCCATACTCCCTAGGCTACTATGGAAGAGATAACTGATTTATATGTTGAAAACACCAATGGATTCTTGGCCTTCAAATCTTCATAAAATATAGTCTGACAAGTCCAATAGTATGGATATACGTAAAGTCCCAAAAACCCAAACGTCAAAAGAACTCCAATAAACCAGCCAACAAAAGATAAATCCAAGAGGAAACGGCGCCATTTATTCCCCTTCATCAACTGCCAGCTCTAACTGAAGAGTTTAAATGGTGAAGAATAGGTATTGTTTTCCAAATAATCATAGAGAAGAAAAGTGACCTGACTGAGCCCATATCCTACGAATAAACTACAAATAATCCCTACACATACCAGTATTAATCCTGTTTGAAAATAAGACGAACTGAAAAAAGCTGAAAAATCAGGCTGATAATCAATAGGAGCACCAAAGATGACAATAGTACTATAGAAAGCTAAACCTATCAATATCATTCCAAAAACAGCAGGGAAACTTGCTAAATACAAGACCAGCATTTTCAATAATGTCGTACTAAAAACTGGTAAAAAATTCTCCCCATCTAGTAAAGTGAAACACTCCGTAAAGCTAACCTTGGTTCTTTGCTTTCTCACCAGTCTTATTAGTTGAAAACAAGCTGTTACAATTAAACATTGTGCAATAAAATCAAATATGATTGACGGGCCAACAGAAATAAAATGATGAGTCCAAGTAACACCGTCTTTCACAATAGTTGTGCCCCAGGAGAAAGTACCAGTTTGCCCCCAGATTTGTTTCAAGCCAAATTCTGCCACTCCTGACAGAAAAGAAATCAAAACAGGTGCCAAAAACAAGGTTATCATCCTATCTGTTTGTTCACGAATAACCGTTGCTTTAGCTCGAATATCGCTATTAGACATTGCTTTTCTCCTTTGATATATTTGTATCATTTATATATATTATACTATTTTATTTTTAAGTTTTCCATTATTTCTATAAAAAAATTGTACAAAAAATCCCTTCAAATAAAAGAAGGGAAATCTATTATTTTGCTTCCGAATGACGATAGCCATAACAGAAGTAAATCAAAATTCCAATAACCAAGGATACTCCGAATGCTAACCAAGTATCTAAACTATACTGGAACATAAATGAAAGACAAATGATAATCGAGAGGATAGGTAACAAGGGAACAAGAGGTGTTTTAAATTGTCCATCTTTTGGCAAACCTTCGACTTGACGCAGACGAATAATACCCAACGCCAGCATGATCAAATAAGCTAAGGTACAGATATTGAGGAAGGAAGCAATACTTGCTAGTGGAAAAATACCTGCACAAATGGCTGCAAAAATCCCCACAAGAATGGTCGCATTCTTAGGAACCTTGCTTGTTTGTGTCAATCGGCTCAATGATTTCGGTAGCAAACCATCACGACTGATGGAATAGACCATTCTCGACAAGGCGTAGGTCATCGAAATACATACTGTAATCAATGTTAGTATTGCTACAATAGAAATATAACTCGCTGCCCAATCCAATCCAACTTCTCGAAGTGCAAAAGCTACCGCATCTGCCACATTCAACTTAGTATAGTGAACCATACCAGTCAATACTAATGTCACTACAATATAAAGAATTGTTACAATGGATAGAGACAACACGATTCCCTTTGGTACATTCTTCTCAGGTTTTTTCACCTCATCAATTGCTAATGAAATAGACTCAAATCCCAGGAAGGCAAAGAACATGAGAGACGCTCCTGCCATAATTCCTGCTTGTCCACCATAAATGGCACCAAAACCAAAAGGAGAGAAGTTCGACCAGTTTTCTGGTTTGATAAAGAATAACCCTACTAAAATAAATAAAGCCAACGCTGAAAATTTCAAAACTACCAAGGCTGAATTGAAACGAAGAGCTGCCTTAGAATTAAGCAAGACCACTCCTACCACAAAAATCAAGACGAGAACTGGTAAGAGGTCTACATAGGTACCTGCAGCGGGGTTAAAAGTTCCATTCAGAGCTGTCGGCATAGCGATACCAAAATTAGCCAGGAGTCCTTTCAAATAAGCTCCCCAACCAGATGCAACACTCGATACAGCAGTCAAGAATTCCATGATTGTCAGCCAGCCAGCAATCCAGGCAGGAAATTCACCAAAAACCGAGTAGAGATAACCATAGGCACCACCGTTAGTCGGTATACGCGAGGCAAATTCTGCGTAAAACAAGGCTGTTAGTCCGACTGAAATTGCTGCAATAACAATTGAGATGATCAGAGCTGGCCCTGCATACTGGGCTGCTGCCAAACCAGTTACCGTAAAGATACCTGTTCCAACCATCGAACCGATACCTAAAAATATCAAATCAACTAAGCCTAAATGCCGACGCATTTGACTATGGCGACCGACTGCTTGTTTTTTTCTAAATAAACTCACAAAATACTCCTTCAGAATAAGAATATGGATACTCGACAGAATAATCTACGGATTCCTGTCAAAGAACCACAACACTCCATTATACCATAAGTTGAAATATTTCGCATGGGTGACGACAAGCAAAAGAGCAAGGCTTTTCTACCTCACTCTTTCTTATGATTATTCTGGATTAACCTTAAAGTTTTTAAGATAATTTTTCTTATCTAACTGACCGCTAAAGTGATCTCCTACTTTGATAAATGGTAATCGATCTGTACTATCTTCCGTTGCTTTGACTTTGTAAATCTTGCCCTCAGACTCAATATAGTAGATTGTCGCACCGCCAATTATTTGACTCGCTAAAGCTTCTACTTTTCCACTGATAACCTCAGTCTGTTCACCAACTTCTCCATTTTCAGTCACCGTCAATCCTGAAAGGCTAGAAGCATCCGTTCCTGTGACTTGAGAAATTAAGAGCGCAATATCGTTGTTAACAGTAACCTGTTGATAATCTTCGGCATCAACAAGAGCGTATGATTTAACCAAGCCGGCATCATCTTTCAAGGATACTAAATAGTAGGCTGTATCTGCCAACTTAACTAGGCTTGGATTAGTGGCTTTATAGCCTTTTTCCTGCACTTCACCTTCTGCAGACTTCTGCGCTGCTGTTTCAGTCGCCGAAGCCAATTTGTAGTTGGTAATTTCACGAGTTCTCATATTGACAAGAATAAATCCAAGGTTGGATGAATCAGCAGTTGCTGAGGTGATACCTGTGTAGAGATAAATATCTGAGCCGATAGAAATATAATTATAGCTGTCTGTTGTATTTTTCACACCAGTTTGACTGAAAATGGTATTCCAGAAACCATTTTGATAAGTATAGTGGTCATCTACACGGCTGATAACATTGTTTGCCGAATAAACACGGTCTACCCACTCTGGAATATCTTCCAGACCATACTTCTTACTTTCGCCTGTTACTGCATCCAATACAATAGCACCAATCGGATCATTTGATGAAAGTCCAAATTTTGGCTCGTAAATCGTTGCAATATAATATGGATTTCCTTGGTCATCCACTTCGAAGGATGGTTTCCCAAAAATAGTTGTCGGGTATTGCAGGCGAAGATGACGTAAGGTATCATTCAGCAAAAATTCGGAATCTGAATAGTGCATGGCTTTGCTCAACTTGGCAAGTTCTGCCTTCCCTGTTGTCTGATTAACCTTCACGTAGTAACCAATCCCATCTTGATGGTTGCTCAGCCATTTCCAAAAATTCTTATATTCCAAAGGCGATACACGGAACGGTTGCTGACCGATAGTAATCTGGCGATAATCATCCGAAATGCCAAACTGGGAGACCTTGTCAATGGTACCTAGATAAGTATCACCGATTTTTTCGGCTGAGGCGCGATCTAGGAGGGCCAATTTGGATATGTCTGTTTCAGGAAAATCTGCTTTAAAATCCGCATCCTTGACGCTTATGACAGCAGCGTAATCCTTAGCACGAAATACACGTGAGTTGATAAGCCCCAACCCCAACAAACCCAGGACAACCAATACCCAAATTCGTCCCAACCATTTTAAGTAAGCTGGTAGTTGCGAGGTTTTAATCTGATAGGTATCTACTTGTCTCTGGCGACCGGAAATCTTGGTCACCTTTTGAAAAGCACCTTTGGAGCTGAACGTGGAAAGTATGAGCCAGACCAATCCGACAGATTGAAGGAAAAATATCCAGAAGTCCACACTCAAAATATTTAAAGCAGGCAACTGGTACCAGTAGTAGATTAGCATTTCCAAAACTAGGGCTAACCAGGCAAAAACAAATAATTTTCTTTTCATAATAACCTCCTTGACACAGATTTATTAGTTCTATTGTATCACAATTTTAATGTTATAATACAAGAATTATAAAATTTTTTTCAAGTTTCCATATTCGCCTGCAACTTTTATTTTTGGTATAATGTAAAACAGTAACAGACTAGAAAAGGAAAATTATGAAACTCATTTCTTGGAACATTGATTCTCTTAACGCTGCATTGACTGCAGAGTCTCCTCGCGCCCTATTATCACGCGCAGTCATCGATACACTTGTGACAGAAGACGCTGATATTATCGCCATTCAAGAGACAAAATTGTCAGATAAGGGACCGACTAAAAAGCATCTAGAAATTTTGGAAAGCTACTTCCCTGGATATGCCAATACCTGGCGTTCATCTGTAGAACCAGCTCGCAAAGGCTATGCTGGTACACTCTTCCTCTACAAAAACCATCTAACTCCAACCATAACCTTTCCTGAGATTGGTGCTCCAACAACCATGGATTCTGAAGGGCGTATCATCACGCTAGAATTTGATGACTTCTATGTCACACAAGTTTATACGCCAAATGCTGGTGATGGCTTGAAACGGCTTGCTGACCGTCAAATCTGGGATGTACAGTATGCTGACTACTTAGCAAAACTTGATAGCCACAAACCTGTTCTTGCAACAGGTGACTACAACGTTGCTCACAAGGAAATTGACCTTGCTAATCCCGCAAGTAACCGTCAATCTCCAGGATTTACAGATGAAGAACGTCAAGGTTTTACAAATCTTCTAGCTAAAGGTTTTACTGATACCTTCCGCCACTTGCACGGTGATGTTCTCAACGCCTATACTTGGTGGGCACAACGTAGCCGCACCAGTAAAATCAACAATACAGGCTGGAGAATTGATTACTGGCTTGTCAGCGACCGCATCGCCGACAAAGTAAGTAAGTCAGATATGATTGACTCCGGTGCTCGTCAGGACCATACACCAATTGTGATGGAGATTTCATTCTAACAGTGGAAATTAACCTGATTTCAATTATCAGATAACAGATATTAAAGGCTTAAAACCCGTAGATCTATTGCAAGGGTTTTGAGCCTTTATTTCTTATCACTCTACCTTGTTTTAATCCGCTCAATTTGAAAACGGTGTCATTTTGTGGTAAAATAAATATATAGATATATATTAAAAGGAGGGATTATGGACCACAAAATTATCGAACGCAAATCTCTAACTGTTTCCTCTGTTGTGAACGGTTTATCTGGACTAGCAGGTATTGCCGTTTATATCATGACTGACCTAAACGCCCTCCTCCTAGACGGAGTCTTTTCTCTAATAGCATTTATTTCGTCCTTAGTTGCAGTTTACATATCGAAAAATAGCCATCGGAAAACCGAGACTTTTCCTCAAGGACTATACTTTCTAGAACCTCTCTACGCTATCATGAAATCTCTCGCAACTCTACTACTCCTTGTATTTGCTGTACTTGAAACAAGCGCGACAGCCTTTGCTTACTTTGTTCATGGAATCGGTCATCAAATGACTACAGGTCCCGTTCTCCCTTATACCATAACCATGTTTTTTGTCTGTATGGGGCTTTACCTATACAACCGCCATATGAGTGCCAAAGTCAATCATCTGTCTACTATCATATTAGCAGAAGCAAAAGGCAACCTTGTAGACGGACTCATTTCAGGTGCAATTGGAATTGCAATTCTTCTGCTCTATCTTGTTCCTATCAACTCTTGGTTCGGCTTCCTGCATTATACTGGCGACTTCTTTTTGACACTAGCACTAGCAATCATTTCATTTAAGGAACCTTGGAACTTATTAGTGGCATCTTTCAAGGAACTCGCCAACGGAACGATCCATTTCCCTGAGATACATGATTCTATCTATCAGCTATTGGAGCCTTACTTAAAGGAAGATAGCAATGATGTCGAAATCCATATTTTCAAACAAGGCATGAAGATTCGCGTTAAAATCAATCTCCACAATGTCCATCACGAAATTATCCAAAAACTCTTAGAAGATAAGCCTCAGATGCTCTATCTTTTGAAAAAACATCATGAATATATTTCAATAGAATATGCACTATAATAAACAAAATCTCGGCTTATAAACCGAGATTTTCGTATTTTGTTCGATAGCCAATCTGTAAGATTTTACCATCCTGAATCAGTAGGGGACGCTTAATCAGCATACCATCATTAGCTAGAAGATTAAGTGCCTGCTCCAAGCTAAGACTATCAAACTTATCTTTCAAGCCTAATTCACGATAGCTATTCCCAGAAGTATTAAAATACTTTTTCAATTCTAGTCCCGTCGCCTCCATCCAAGCTTTTAGCTCTTCAGCACTAGGCGGTGTTGACTTAATGTCAATAGCTTCAAATTCCAATCCCAAACTCTTCAGCTCCGCCTTTGCTGCTCGGCAAGTCGAACATTTTGGATACTCATAAAATAAAATCATCTTTCACCTCAAATTCTGGATTCTCATGTCGCAAGAGCCAGATTTTCTTATCCAGTCCACCTGCATAACCTGTCAACTGTCCTTTCTGATTGAGAACTCGGTGACAAGGAACAATAATAGAATAAGGATTACGCCCAACTGCTCCTCCTACTGCCTGACCAGAACGAAGGCCCAGTTGCTGAGCCAGTTGTCCATAGGTAGTCGTCTGACCCATCGGAATAATCTTCAATAATTGCCAGACATGCTCTTGGAAATTTGTTCCCACAGCTTCTAATGGAAGGTTTGAAAAGTCCACCTGATCCCCTGAAAAATACTGGTCAAGCAATCGAGCTGTCTGGTCTAAAATGGGATGGGAGGCTAAAATAGCTTTCTCATTCAAGCCTCGTTCAAAATATTTTTGTCCCTCAAACCAGGCCCCTCTTAATCCCTTATCACTAGCAATTAATGACATGGGGCCAAGTGGACTGTGATAGACTTGTTTATACAGCATGATTAGTTTTTATTCTGAATGACACGCACTTTGACAATTGCATCCGTTGCTTCAAATTTAGCAACCAACTGCTCAATTTTCACTTTATCCGCTTCATCCAAATCAAGTAAAGTATAGGCATAGTCACCTTTAGACTTATTGATGATATTATCGATATTGATTCCCAACTCAGATACAGCCGTTGTGATCGTTGCCACCATATTAGGAATATTCTTATTAATCAAGGTAATACGATACGGTGCATCTAGGAATTGTTTCACATTTGGGAAGTTAACTGAGTTGATAATTTCACCCGTCTCCATAAAACGACGAATGGTCTGACCTGCAGCAATGGCACAGTTGAGCTCTGCTTCCTCTGTTGACCCACCAACGTGCGGGAAGACGATAATGTTGTCCTTGTTGAGCACTTCTTCTGTCCCAAAATCCGTGATATAGTTCTTGATAACTCCTGCCTCAATTGCTTCAAACAAATCAGCATTATTAACCAATTCACCGCGTGCAAAGTTTATCAAGGTTGTTCCTTTTCTCATTTGACAAAAGCTATCCGCATTGAAAAGTCCTCGTGTCTTATCTGTCAAAGGAACATGAACAGTAATGTAGTCCGCATTGGTAAAGATTTCTTTCAAGTCATCCACGCGTTTGACATGGCTTGAAATGGTCCATGCAGTTTCTACTGATACATAAGGGTCGTAACCGAGAACATTCATTCCCAAACGGCGGGCATCGTTGGCAATACGCGCACCGATAGCACCAAGTCCGATAACACCAAGAGTCTTACCTGAAATTTCTGTCCCAGCAAACTGCTTTTTACCTGCTTCAACCTGCTTAGGTACATCATCTCCTGACAATGTATTTGCCCATGCAGTCGCTCCGATATAGTCACGTGCTGACAAGAGGATGGAAGCAATGACTGCCTCTTTTACGGCATTGGCATTGGCACCTGGAGTGTTAAAGACAACAATACCTTTCTCTGTTGCCTCTTCGATTGGAATATTGTTAGTCCCTGCACCAGCACGGGCAATAGCTTTTAGATTTTCAGGAAAATCAAATCCATGCAAATTTTCAGATCGAATAATAAAGGCATCTGGATTTGCTGCATGATCTCCGTCAATCTGGAATTTATTGCCTAATTCCTTAAGACCAATTTGATTGATATTGTTAAAAGTACGTACGCTAAATACCATTTATTTTTACCTAAAAAGGCGGAATAGCTGCCGCCTTTTCTTTCTTTATTTCATTAATTATTTCCGAGTAACCAACGGTCGTCTTCACTGATTTCCTGGTAAAGACTCCGCTCGCTCTTTTGCTTGATTTTTTGATAGGCTAGACGTTCTCCATCTATTGGGACTTTACCACAATAGACATAGCCCAATTTTTTTAGAATGTGCTGTATTGTCTTATTCTGCTCGTGGGTATCACAGCGGAAATCCGGTCCTTTTTGACCTTCAATTAAACCTTGCAAAAAAGTTTGTATGATTCCTTGACCACGAAATTCGTCAGCTGCTGCAATTCTATGAAATGTTGTATATACAGGATGATTGTGCTGCCATTTTCCTTCATATATGGCCTCATATTCTGCTTCTTGACCACGATGAACGGCGGCATAAGCTGCCACCTTACCGTCAACTAGACCAACGTAACCTCTGCCAGAAAGAATGTCATCAAAAATATTCTCTTTATTAGGATACTCTCCCTGCCATTGATTGATACCGGAGGTTGCTAGAAATGCACGAGCATCTTCAAGAATATTGACAATAGCCTCCATCTCATTTGGATGTGCTAATCTAATTTCCATTAAGCATTCTCCACTGCAAATTTTTTCATGAATTCAATCAATTCAACCACACCTTGACGTGGGAAAGCATTATAGAGCGACGCCCGCATCCCACCTACTGAACGGTGACCTTTGATGTTTTTAAAACCAGCTGCTGTTGCTTCTTTGACAAATTTAGCATCTAATTCTTCACTTGGTGAGACAAAAGGAATGTTCGCTACTGAACGCTCTTCTTTTTTACGAACAGGGTTTGTATAGAAATTAGACTGGTCGATATAGTCATAAAGCAACCCAGATTTTTCACGGTTGATTTTCTCCATCTCATCAACACCACCAATTTCTTTTACCCATTCAAAGACGAGTTTAGAAATATAGATAGAATAAGCTGGTGGCGTATTATAAAGAGAGTCATTTTCTGCTTGAATACGGTAGTCCAACATGCTTGAAAGCATTGGTTGATCATTGAGGAAGTCCTCACGAACAATCACCACCGTCACACCAGCAGGACCAATATTTTTCTGAGCACCAGCATAAATCATGGCAAAATCTTCAACATTATAGCGAGCCGCTAAGATGTTTGAAGACATATCAGCAATGACTGGCACACCATTGGTGTCAGGAATATCATAAACTGCTGTTCCTTCAATAGTGTTATTTGTTGTCAAATGCACGTAAGCAGCAGTTGGATCAATATCATTTTTATCGAAGGTTGGCAATTCTGCATAGGTAATATCTTCCGTTGATCCAAGCAAAATTGGTTCAAAGGCAATTGTTTTAGACAGCTTCACAGCCTCAGTATAGGCTTTTTTACCCCATGAGCCACCTACAAGATAGTAGGCTTTCTTGCCTTGAGCGAAGTTAAGGGGAATCATTGTGAATTCCAAAGAAGCTCCACCTTGCAAGAAAATAACCTTGTAATTATCTGGAATGGCCATCAATTCACGAAGCGTTGCCTCAGCACCTTTAATAATATCATCGAAGTCCTTGGAGCGATGCGACATCTCCAAAACGCTCATTCCCGAACCATTGTAGTCCAAGAATTCAGCTTGGGCGCGTTCAAGTACTGGTTTTGGCAATACTGCAGGACCTGCAGAGAAGTTGTAGATTGTCATAAAATCCCTCCATTAAGTTAGTCTGTTCATTATATCACAAATATTCAGACAATTCCATGAAATATGATTATTTTGTAAAAATATTCGGATTTCTTATATTTATTCTACTTTCTAAAGCACCTCTTACTTTTAGCCATAAACGAGGCGCTTGCCTCACAGGGATTTATCAGGTTTCAATGAAAATTTTATGACCAGATTTGACTGTTTGGGGAGTGTCACCAATTGCTATCTGCATATTAATACTCAATGAAAATCAAAAGTAGCTTAGCTGGGATATAGTTGAAGGCTGGAAGTATAGAGAACTGTGTTCGCGTCATTAAGCCGAAGATAGAACTCTGTTACTTTCTCATTTCAAGGTAACAGGCTGAAAAGATCCACTGGAGCTTTTCACTCATCAAGGCTCTTGACAACGGATAATTTTGATTTCCGAAGAGTATAAGCTTGCATAAACATACAAAAAAACTAGGTCTTAACCTAGTCCATGATATATATCGTATACTTCTTGTTTTTTGAGTTGGTAGCGTTTGGCCACTTCTTTGATAGCCTGATTAGGTTTTATGCCACTTGCAATTTCCCTTTCTACCTCAGCCTTCAAGTCCACTTCATCAGCAGAAGGATAGACTTCTTCACCAGCACCCTCGACAATAATCAAGCATTCTCCCTTAAGTGGATTTTCTTCCAAATACTCTAGTAATTCGGAAATGCTCCCTCTCTGGTATTCTTCGTATAACTTGGTCAATTCTCGAACAACCGTTACCTGACGATCACCATAAACTGTCAACATATTTTCTAAGGTATCTGCCACACGATATGGAGATTCATAGAAAATTTGCGTCTCAGGATAGGTCTTTTTTTCTTGAAAAAATTCTTTTTGCTGCCCCGATTTTCTCGGTAAAAATCCATAAAAAATATGTGGCTGGGGTGCCAAACCAGATGCAATCAAGGCTGTAATTCCCGCCGATGCTCCTGGAAGTGCTACAACAGGAATATCCTCCGCAATCGCTGCCCCTACCAGGTCATGACCAGGATCCGAAATGGAAGGCAGGCCTGCATCAGAAACTTGCGCAATGGACTGACCAGATTTGAGCCAATCAATCAAAACTGGAATTTTTTCATGGGCATTGTGTTCATGAAAGGATATTTGCTTGGTTTCTACTTCAAAATGTTTGAGTAGGAGGCCTGTATTTCTCGTATCTTCCGCTGCAATTATATCCACTTCTTTCAAAATCTGAACAGCTCGAAATGTCATATCCTGTAAGTTTCCAATAGGCGTTGGCACCAGATATAAAGTCCCAAAACTCGTCTGTCCCTTAAATGATTTTTGTACTTTCATCCTAATCTCGATTCAATAATTCTACACAGAACATACAAGGTTCATCATTATCCCTACGTTGACCATAAGAGAAGGTACAAATATGGAAACCATCTTCGTAAATATTCTCCAAATTCTCCTTACCAAAGTTGGAAGATTTATGGCCTGTCTTATCTTCTTTTTCCAAACGTTCGCGCAACTTGGAATTTTCCAAGCGGAGGGTCGTATTTTCATCAATAACTCCCTGTAAATGCTTTTTGATAGCATCCACTTCTGCCAACGTGGTTAGAAGATTCTGCGAAAAATCATCTAGGGCATCAAAAATTTCTTTTTTATCCATTATCTCCCTTTCTTTTATTTTACAGAGTTATATACTCTAGACTATTTTGTAGACTTACGTTTGCCTGCCACATCTTCTTAGCCTTAAGAACAGCATCCATTTTTTCACGTACGTTTGCCGATTCCATCATTTTCTCAGATAATATCAGACTCAGAAGGTCAAACAAACGTCCCTGCTCAGCTTTTTCCACAGCTAAAGACACTAGGATTCCAACTTGCAAATAAGCACGTGTAGGCTCCACCAAGAGCAAGTCTGTAAATTTCTTTGCCTGTCCCATCAAATCTAAAAAGTTTTTATTTTCTGCTAACTTTTTCGCTTCTTCTTGACTTGAAACCAGTTGAGCTAAGAGATTCGCTTGTGTTTTTAACAAGCCCTCCTCTTCTAACATTCGCTCCATAGCTGGAATATTTTTAGGAAAACCTATAATCTGTGTCCGACTCTTGATAGTAGGAAGGACAGCTTCTTCCTGATTGGTCAATAAGAAGATGTGAATGGCTGACTGAGGTTCTTCAATCACTTTTAGCAAAGAGTTGGCTGCGTTAGCATGCATTTTCTCAGCATCACGAATAATGAAAACCTGCTTATTGGATTCAAATCCAGATTGTGAAAAATTCTTAACTAATTCACGTATCGTATCTGTTTTGATAACATTTCCCTGCGGTGCAATAACAGTAAGATCTGAAAACTCATTTGCTTCAATTAGACGACAAGACCGACACTTCTGACAAGGAAGGACGCCTTCTTTCTCCTGACAAAATAACGATTGACTGAGAAAAATTGCTATATCAAAACTAGCAAAGTCACCTGAAAATAAATAGGCATGTGCCAAACGTCTCTGCTCTAAAATTGTCACAAAACGTTGAAATACATAGGGTTGTAAGTTTCTAAGTTCTTCAATCTTCATGTTCTTTCTGCAAACCGTTTCTTAATGACCGCCAGAGCATTTGCAACAACAGCCTCTAGTGGCTGGCTGGCATCAATCTTTACAAACCGCTCTGGTTCCTGCTCTAAAATACTAAGATAGCCTTGACGCACCCGTCTATGCATATCTGCTTTTTCCATATCCAAGCGATCCACATCACGGTCAGCATTGCGGGCAATTCGAGCCAGCCCCTCTTCTGTATCAATATCAAAATAGAGAGTTAAATCTGGCTTTAAACCATCTGTTGCAAACTGGTTGAGCCAATGAATGTCACCTATATCCAACCCCCGTCCAAATCCTTGATAGGCAATAGAGGAATCGATAAAACGATCAATCAAGAGCAACTTCCCCTGTGCCAAGGGTGGAAGAATCTTCTCTTTCAAATGCTGACGTCGTGCTGCAATAAACAATAACAGCTCCGTCTTATCATCCATCGCTGTATTTGCAGGATTCAGAATAATATTACGAATTTCTTCTGCAATAGCCACCCCACCTGGCTCTCTAGTTGTGACTACTTCTGGCCCCAATTCCTGCAAGGCTGGCAATAACTGTTGCAATACCGTTGTTTTCCCTGCCCCATCCGGACCTTCAAATGTAATAAAAAAACCGTTTCTCATCTTTCCCTCGCTCTTAGTACCAGTATGCACAGTTCAGCACTTCACTTGTGAAGACTGGTTCTTAGATATTCATTCCATTTTACCAAAAATTAGTCAAAAAATCACTTGAAAATTGACTTGTTTTTAAGGAGAAAATCTTTTAAAATTGATATATACACATATTCGGAGATGCTTATGGTTCGTTTGAAAAATATTTTACTTATTTTGCTTGGTGCAGGGCTATTTGCCTTTGGGCTAAATTATTTAATCATGCCCAATCGTCTATTCGAGGGTGGCGCAACTGGATTGACGCTGATTATTTACTACCTTTTTCATATTCAACCTTGGATAATGAACATTGTGATTAATATTCCATTGTTCATCCTCGGGTGGAAAATACTCGGAAAGAAGACTCTCTATCTCAGTATCTTAGGAACCTTTAGCGTTACCTTTTGGTTGGCCATTTTTGAAAAAATCCATTTTTCAATCAATCTACAACAAGATTTGATACTCGTTAGTATCCTGGGTGGGATTCTTATGGGACTAGGATTAGGAACCATCTTCCGTGCTGGCGGAACGACTGGGGGAAGCGATATTATTGCTCGTATAGGTCATAAATTCCTACCTTACTCCATTGGACAAATCATTCTTGCAGTTGACATCCTCATCCTAACTCTGATTGTTATTGTTTTTAAAGACCTCCGAACAGTTCTCTATACTTTAATGATGGTTGCTATTGCTTCCAAGGTTATTGATTTTGTCACGGAGGGCGGATATGGTAGCAAGGGTGTTATGATTGTTTCTCAAAAATCTGACCAATTGGCTCAGGCTATTGATTGTGAAATCGAGCGTGGTGTCACCTTTATCAAAGCACAAGGTTTCTACAGCAAAGCCGATGTCAACATGATTTACTCGGTCATATATAAGAGCCAACTCCAAGAGATGAAGGAGCTTATTCATCGTATTGACCCCCACGCATTTATCACCATTACAGACGCACATGAAGTACTCGGTGAGGGATTTACTTTAGATCGAGATAAAAAACCAATAGAACGCCATTAAACAAACCTGCAGTTTCGCTGAACTGCAGGTTTTATATTATTGATTGGTTTCAAGTGGTTGCTCTGCCTCAGACTGTGCTTCTTTGCCTTGCTCCAGCAAAGCAGCAATGATTTTTTGATCGCGTAGCTTAACAGAATCGTTGATAGTCTCTGCTGACCGTACAATAGCTGCCTCCAACTCACGACGTTTCTGACGCCCTTCATCTATAGCTGCAATAATGCCATTATTTTGGGCAACCAAACTTTCTGCCAATTTGGTAACAGATGCTACTGAAAGGGTCGGATTCTGAGCTGTGCGTTCCATCATCGGGATGGCTTCTTTTGATGTATCCGCAAGCATTTGAAGGGCAGCATTATTAGCATTGACAATCGCATCTGCCGTCTGGCTAGACTTGATAGATTGTTGTAAGATGCCCAACTGTGCAATGGACAATTTCATTGTTGGAATAGTATTGCGACGTAACATCCCAAGGCGCTGTTTCATATCCGAAGAAACCTTGACCAGATTACGCATCTGCGGTGTCGTTGTCCACGCGACATACAAGCGACTCATATACTCAGAATGTTGTTGTTCGAGGATATTAGCAACCTCTGTTACACGTGCCAACTTCTCAGAAGCTACTTGATAATCTACCGTAGTTGGTTGCAGACCTGCCAAGCGTTCTTGCTCTGCTTTTGCTCGCTGGGCAGCCTCTTGACCAGTCGCTTCAATAAAGGCGATGACCCCCACCAAATTCTCGATAGACTTGGTATTATTTTCAATCAAAAGCTCTGCAGAAACAATATTGCGCGCCAACACCTCTTCCTGCTTGACCACACTGGCTGCCATGCTATCCATTTTCTTTTCAATGGTCTGCGAATCGAAATAAAATTCCTGCAAATCATTTTTGGTCTGCTTGAACAGGCGTTGGAAGAAACCAGGTTTCTTTTCTAATTCAGCAGTTGTGGAAATGTCCTTATACTTAGCCACAAAACCATTCAATTCACGGTTGGTATTGGCCAAAAGCTCATCGACCTGTGGAATTTCAATCTTCTTCTGTTCTGACAAAATGTGATTGACCGTGGCATTGACTTCTTCTACCGCTTCCTTACCAAAATCCAAGAGGACATTTTGATTAGCTAAGAAATTATCCACCAATTGGGGAGCCTTGGCACGAATACCTGTTTGTTGTTCCGGTGTCAACTGTGCCAAGAAAGACACTTTTGAATTATCTCCAGTCGGAGTCGCTTGAATAAGCTCTGTTGTCTTATCTTTGGTTGATAAACTATTATTAGCAATCTGATCAATATCGAAATTAAATCCTGACATCTTCTCTATTCCTCTTCTCTTTTCATCATACGCAGACTGACTTCAAAATCTTTCATATCCGCTTCGTTAAATTGTTTGATGGTATCATCCAAATCCTTATCAAACATTTCCATGGCTGATTTTGCCTGCACCAATCGTTCTTCTGCGTTAAAATAATCTTTCGGTGATTTTTTGATTTTCAAATAACCCTGTAAAATATCGTTAAACCGATTCATATTGGCCTCATGGATAGCTGTCAATTCTTCCCGCTTATCTGTCGCCTTTTCCAGCTTTTCAAGAATAACAAGATTGTCTCTTTGAATATTACAATAGGTTTCTAGAATTTCAGGAGCTAAATCCGCTATCATGCCTTGTTCATCCATCACAGCATTACCACCAGTAGAAACCTGTGTGTCAGTATTTTTTTCTGTTTTAGCTTCTGGCAGTTTTAAATGATATTTTAGTTGCAAGGTATCTACAACTTCTTTACTTTCATATCCATTCAGATATTTTCCAAATTTTTGATAGAGCTGATCTAATTCAAATAATTGTCCTAACAGTCTGTTTCTCAACTGTAATACAACCTTATCCTCACCCTTTTCCACCAAGAGCTCTTGATGCTTTTCATAGCCCGAACGAATAGATAGCGCTAATACTTGCAAGCGTTTTATAGAATCTCTATTCAAAAAACGCTGGATAGCCTCTCTCTTGTAAAAATAGCCAATTAAGAGCCCAGTGGGCAATAAGATATACCAGAAACTCATGACAAAACCGATTGCCAATAAAACAAGGAGGGCCACAAGTCCTGAATTATTTTTACCATATTTCTTATACTTTTTATATTTGTGCCCCATAGAGCCTCCTCACACATGATATACTTTATTATATCACATTCCCCTAAAATACTAGAATGATAGCTAAAGAAAAAAACCGAGAAATCTCGGTTTTTAAATATTTTTAGCAACAGTCGGAACCAAGCTATCCACTTGGATACCTGCACCTTCGAAAAGAGTTCGAACTTCTTCAACATCAACTTTTCCGTCAATCTGCACTTCGATGACAACTTTTCCGGACTTGGTAGCAAGTTGCACAGTAGATACAATATTATAATCCTTATCTGCCACCAATCGAATAATTTTTTCTAACTCCCCTGCCTTATTTTCAACAAGGAACCGAGCGCGTACTCCTTCTTCTCCATAACCTGAGACATGAAGAAAAGCTGCAAAAATATCACGATCAGTAATGACCCCATATAGTTGACCGTTGTCAACAACTGGAAGAATCCCCACTTTGTTTTTATACATGAGATAAGCAGCATCTTCAAGACTAGCATAACCTGAGACTGTGATAACATTCTTAATCATCACATCCTTGACCTTAGTCTTATTCAAAAGGTAGTTCATCTCGTAAATAGATAGGCTAGTTGCCTTCGATGGACTAGCTTCTGCGATCGTTCCCTCAGTGACCAAACCAACCAACTTATCATTTTCAATAACAGGTAGACGGTGCAAATCCTGTTCACGCATAATATCTGCAGCGTGTGCAACGGTTGTATCTGGTGAAATATAAACAACTTTACGGGTCATAAAATCTTTAACAGACATAGGACTTCCTCCTTTGGTAAATCATACTTTATTATACCACAAATTCGAAAACGATTTCAATATTTAATGAAAAGAAATGAAAATCAATTCTTAAATTCAAAATATAGACTATTTGAAATACAATGGAATGAGCAAGACTGCTGACTGAGATAGCCCAAATCTGCTACAATCACAGATTGTTAGCATCTTTCCAATAAGGCAGCAACCTCTTTGAAGTCGTTAACAGAAGCTGGCGTAGTAACATAGTGCAGAATATAGCCAGATAAGGCAGCGAGCACATAAACTTTGAAACTATAGAACCATAAGTGCATAGGATTTATCATTTTACCTCCTCACCGTCTCAATCTTCCACTCCTTCCAACCTCGGAAGCGAATGGCTCCTTGCTGGTCTGTGCGATAGACTTGGATATTCCGGCTGTCAAATCGTTCCAAGGTTTCTTGGTGAGGATGCTTGTAGCGGTTGTTTTCTCCAGCAGATACCAAGGCAATCTTGGCACCGATATGGTCTAAAAATTCAGGATAAGAAGAGCCTTTGGAGCCATGGTGACCGGCTTTGAGGACATCGACAGGCAGGTTGGGATAGGTTTCTATCAAGTCCAACTCCCCTTGCTCCAGGTCTCCTGTAAAGAGAAAGTTAGTTTCCAACAAGCGACCGTAAAGGACAATGGAGTCATTATTGCCACCGTCGCCTGTCCCGTCTGGATAGAGGACCTCCAGATAGGAGTCAAAAATTGGTAGGCGGTCGCCCACTTTTACCACATGGACAGGAACATTGATTTTTTTCAAGGTCGCTACAAAGTCAGGCACCGTCAGACTTCCCGGCGACACGACAATCCGACCAATCTGGACCTGCTTCGCCACTTCCAGCACATCCCCCACATGGTCTGTGTCGGTGTGGGTCAGGACTAAACTATCAATCCTATCCACACCCCGACTATGCAGATAGGGAATCAAAGTCCGCTCTGCATTTGCCTGCCGAGACCGCTCCTGCCACGCTTCCTTGGCCGCGAAATCGACTCGTCCGCCTACATCAATCAGAACCGTCCGCCCCCGCATATCCCGCAAAAAGATGCTGTCCCCCTGCCCGATGTCCAGCACCGTCACCTCATTTTCCAGCGGGTGTTTGGTGATGAAAAATAGCAGAGCGAGGACCAAGCTCAGTCCTAGAAGCCATTTCTTTCTCCTGTGGAAATCGTAGAGCAAGAAGAGGCTGACCAGCAAAAGCAAGAGGACCAGCTCAGACGGCTTGCCCAGTATCCAAGGCCGCAATCCCAAATCAGCCACCCAGACAATGATTTTCTCCATAAAGACGAAAAATCCGTTGACCCAAGTCATCTTGACAACTGGCGACAGGAGAAAAATGACTGACAAACCTGGCAAGAGTAGGACATCAAAGACAAAGGAAAAGACAAAGGTCAAGAGGATAGATAGAGGCTGAAAGGCATAGAAATAGGTCATAAGCACCGGCAAAATTCCCAGTGAAATACTGAGGCTCTCCACCGCAGCCTTTTTGACCTGCCCCAAATCCTCAAAATCAAAGACCGTCAGCAAGAAAGCATAAGTAAAAGTCAGCACTCCTCCTGCTGTCAGTAAAAATCGGGGCAGTATCAACAGACAGATAAAGACCGTCACCGCAAAATTATCCAACTTCCGCAAGCCTAGATTACCCAGAATTTTTTGGACCAAGGACCGCACCACCGACACAGAAAAGCCTGTCAAACCAGCATAGACAAGGGAAAAGGGAATTTGTAACTTATCCACTGTTTCCTTGGTCAAGCCCAGACGCAACAAAATCCAACGAAACTTGTCGATGAAAAAGCCCACCTGCATACCAGACAGGGCAAAGAGATGAATGATTCCTAGACTGGAATAGAGGTCACTCATCTGGTCAAAATCACTATCCAGCTCCCCAAACAAAAGCCCTGTCATGTAGTGACTCATGGGAGCCGGAAAATTGGTTTTGACATAGACCAAGGCCTGCCTCCGCCAAGTTGACAGCCAGTCAAAAACATTCCAAGACTGGACAGGGACAATCTTCTTAATCGCCGTTAGCTTGACAGTCCGATAGATGCCCTGTGTTTTCAGATAGGCCTGATAGTCAAAGCCCTTGAAATTCCGCTGACCAGCTGGCAGGCTGACCTCTGCTTCCACTTCTAGCTGGACCAGGTCTGCCAGATTTTGAAAATAGGTCTGCTCCTCCTGACTGGTTAATTTGTAGAAAACCTGATAGTTTTGTCCATCAGCCCGACCACGAAAAGACAAGCTGTCGCCATTGATGTCTATGGTATCTGGAATGACCTGCACAGTCGTCACTTGCTCTGGGGCTGACTGAGCTGCCCGCTCCCATTGGACCTTTTGGCATCCGAAAAAGAGACCACACAGGGTTAGAAGCGGCAGCGTTTTGAGGAAAACTGTCTTACCTTGCCGAACACCAAAGACAGCTAACACCAAGCTGAGCAGGCACATTGTCAAGAGGGAAAAAGAGTGGACTGCAAAGTAAGCTGCCACCGCCAAGACTGCCAGGTGAACGGGCTGGCAGGGGAGCTTACTCAACCGTGACATAAGGCCGAATGCTTTCCATGGTCTTGTCGCCAATGCCCGAAACATTGTTGAGGTCGTTCACCGACTTGAAGCCACCGTTTGCCTCACGATAGGCGATAATGTCCGCCGCCCGCTTGGCACCGATACCCGAAATGGTCTGCAAGTCCGCCTCAGTCGCCGTATTCAGATTGACCAGACTGGTGCTTTTTTCTTCTGGAGACATAGCAGAGCTGGCAGTCGTGCTGGCCACCACCGAGATGTTTTCGTCCTTGCTGGCTACATAGACCACCGCCTCATCGCTGAGCTTCTGAGCCAGATTGATAGACTTGGGGTCTGCCTGACTGGTCAAGCCGCCAGCTGCTTCAACTGCGTCATTGACACGCGCACCAGCTTCTAAAGTATATAACCCAGGCTTTTCCACCGCTCCTTTGACATCAACGGTTAGCTGGCTGAGCTCCTCACTCTCTTCTGTACTGGTTTCCTCCGTCTGCTCCTGACTGCTAGAAGCTTGCTCGGTTTGAGGAAAATCTGTCAGTCCTGTTTGATCAGACTTAGCAGGTTGGCTGAATATTAAAAACGTCGCCATTAGCAAGCCAGCCACTGCTGGCAGAGCAATTTGCCACTTGTATTCTTTAAGCATTTCTATATAAGTTTTAATCGTATCCATAAATTACCTCCACCTATATAGTTCGTAAAAAATACAAAAAACCCGCAAGCTGCGAGTTTCATTTACTTATTTTTATCCAACTGAGTACTTGGTTGCCAGAAGAAGCTGGCAATATAGCTAAAGGCATAGGTCAATCCCAAGATAAGAGCAACCAGCAAAAGAACTGGGATACGATAGATATAAGTCAAGATATTTGGTTTTTTCTTGGTTTGGAAAGATGCCGCATGGTCATCTAAGCGTTTGAACTCAGCCTCAATTCGGCTAGTTACTTCTGCTGTACCTGCATCATCCATACGCTTGATGTCCGAAACATCGATAGGATTTCCAAAAGCCACATCGATTCGCTCACCAGCTAAGAGCCCCTTGATAGTCATGGGACCCACATAGGTAGCTGGCATGAGTTTGACCTTGGCTGACTTGGCGATGACCGCCACACCACCTTTTAGCTCAGATGAATGACGACTTCCAGAAGGAAACATGACCAGCGAACGGTCACTTTTTTTCAACATGTTAACTGGATACTTGATGGCTGCCATGCCAGGATTGTCACGGTCAATTGGAAAGGCTCCACATTTTGAAATCCACCAACCAAAACCGCGGTCTTTGAAGAGTTCTTTTTTAGCCATAAAGATGAACTGCTTGGGAGCAGCTGCGTACCCAAGAAAGACTGGATCCCAGAAGGTTTTGTGCGGAGCGATAAGAATATAATTTTCCTCCTGTGGCAAAATCTTCTCTCTATCATGATAGTGAATATTGCCATTGATGGCCCACAACAAGAATGTTAATAGTGTTCGTAGATAAGAATAAAACATAAACTTCTCCTTTTTCAATCCCTCCTATTATAGCACAAATTTGCTTCAGGGCGAAATGTCATATTCATTCAAATTTACGGTCAAAATACCCACTATTTACATATCCCAGACTTGTCAAATATCCTCGATAGGTTTACAATAGAAGCATGATTACAATTGAACGTGTATTAGAAATATTGAAGGCGGATGCTAACTTCCGCCATATCAAACAGAATGACCAAACTGACAGCACATGGACGGATGTCCAGTTTGACGCTCTCAGCTATGACAGCCGGACTGTTAGCCCAATGACCCTCTTTTTTGCCAAGGGTTTGGCCTTTAAAAAGGAATTTCTGGAAAAAGCTATCGAGGCCGGACTGGCTTTTTACGTGTCTGAAATCAACTATGAGGTCGGCATTCCTGCTATCATCGTCCACGACATCAAGCAGGCTATGAGCCTGATTGCCATGGAATTTCATGGTCATCCCCAGAAACAGCTCAAACTCCTGGCCTTCACCGGCACCAAGGGTAAAACAACGGCGGCTTATTTTGCTTTTAACATCCTTAAACAGAGCAAGAAACCTGCCATGCTTTCGACCATGAACACCACGCTGGACGGTAAGACCTTCTTCAAGTCCACCCTGACCACGCCCGAAAGTCTGGACCTCTTTGCCATGATGGCGGAGGCGGTCAAGAACGGCATGACCCACTTGATTATGGAGGTGTCCAGCCAGGCTTACTTGGTCAAGCGGGTTTACGGGCTGACCTTTGACGTCGGTGTCTTCCTCAACATCAGCCCCGACCACATCGGCCCCATTGAGCATCCGACCTTTGAGGACTATTTCTATCACAAGCGCCTTTTGATGGACAATAGCAGAGCGGTCATTGTCAATGCTGGAATGGACCATTTTGAAGTCGTGAAAGAGCAAGTCAGCTCCAAAGACCATGACTTTTATGGGCCGACTTCTGAAAACCAGATTAGTCAGTCAGCAGGTTTTGATTTTACAGCGACTGGCAAATTGGCTGGCCATTACGACATCCAGCTGATCGGTGGCTTCAACCAAGAAAATGCCATCGCAGCAGGACTGGCCTGTCTCCGTTTGGGAGCAAGTCTGGAAGATATTCACACAGGGATTGCCCAAACCAATGTCCCTGGTCGTATGGAAGTCCTGACCCAGCAAAACGGTGCCAAGGTATTCGTGGACTACGCCCATAACGGCGATAGTGTCAAGAAGCTGATTGATGTCGTCTTAGAGCACCAGACAGGCAAGGTATTTTTGATTTTGGGAGCTCCTGGTAACAAGGGAGAAAGTCGCCGCAAAGACTTCGGTCTTCTGCTCAATGACTATCCGCAGATTGAGGTGATTCTGACAGCTGATGACCCCAACCGTGAAGACCCAGCTGCTATTGCTGAACAAATCCGTGCCCACATGACCCGTACAAGCAACTTTATCTTGGACCGGGAAGAAGCCATTCGCACAGCCATGAGTCAGACAAGCTCTCCGAAAGATGCCGTCATCATCGCAGGCAAGGGAGCCGATGCCTACCAGATTGTAAACGGCGAAAAGGCCGCCTATGACGGTGATTTGGAAGTAGCAAAACAATATTTGTAACATACGGTCCTTGTTCACAAACAAGGACTTTTTTATAACGATTCTCATTAAATTAAAATTTTCAGAAAACTCTTTGTTTTGGTAAATTTTTTTGATATAATACTGGTCGGAACAAATTATTAATGAATCATATTCTGGAAAGGAGGAGTTTGTGTCTTCGATTCAAGCGGAAAATATCCAAGTCTCTTACGACAATCGGATTATTATTGATGAATTATCAACAAGTATTCCAAAAGGAAGTATAACGACAATCATTGGTGCCAATGGCTGTGGAAAATCGACCTTGCTTAAGGCGTTGACAAGGATTATTCCTGTTCAAGAAGGGGCTATCTATCTAGATGGACAAGCCATTTCACAACTGCCAACCAAAGAAGTTGCAAAAAAATTGGCCCTGCTCCCTCAGGTCTTAGAAGCGACAGAAGGGATTTCCGTTTATGAACTGGTCTCCTATGGTCGCTTTCCGCATCAAAATGGGCTGGGACATCTCACTGATCAGGATAGAGAGAAAATCAACTGGGCCTTGGAAGTCACCCGGACCGCTCCCTACGCTAGGTTACCAGTTGATGATTTATCAGGTGGTCAGAGGCAACGGGTTTGGATTGCGATGGCACTTGCCCAAGATACGGATACCATTTTCTTAGATGAACCAACAACCTATCTTGATCTCAATCATCAATTGGAAGTCTTAGAACTTTTAAAAGAACTGAATCAAAGCCGACAGAAAACCATTGTGATGGTCCTTCACGATGTCAATTTATCAGCTCGATTTTCAGATTATATGATTGCCATGAAAGAGGGAGATATTCGCTACCATGGATCTGTGTCCAATATGATGACAACTGAGATACTTAGGGACATTTTTAGCATTGAACCTCAATTGATGCAGGTTGCTGGTCAAGATTACCCTATTTTGCTAACTTACGATTTAAAAAAATAATAAGGAGAAAAAATGAAAAAGTTTTTAGCTATTTTTAGTTTATTTGTTGGGCTGGTTTTCTTAACAGCTTGCTCTACCTCTTCCTCTTCAACAGACGTAGAACTGTCTAGCATGCCAAAGATTGAAGGCATTACTTACCACGGTGACATTCCAAAAAATCCTAAAAAAGTTGTCAACTTTGCTTACTCTTACACAGGCTATCTCTTACAATTAGGAATTGATGTATCTAGCTATAGTCTAGATTTAGAGAAAAATAGTCCCGTCTTTGGAGACAAACTAAAGGATGTTCCACAATTAACAACAGCAGATACAGAAGCGATTGCCGCACAAAAGCCAGATGTCATTCTAGTATTTTCTGGTGATGATAACTTAGAAACACTGAAAGAAATTGCTCCAGTTATTGAAATCACTTATGGAAAGAGTGACTACTTGAAAATGCTGACAGATATTGGTCAGATTTTTGGAAAAGAAAAGGAAGCACAAGCCTGGTTAGATCAATGGGATAAGAAAGTTACTACTGCAAAAGAGGAATTGAAAGGATTGATTGATACAAGTTCAACATTTACTGTCATGGACTTCTTCGATAAGAACATCTTCCTTTATGGTAATAACTTTGGTCGTGGTGGAGAATTAATCTATCGCGCTCTCGGTTTTGCCGCTCCTGCAAAGGTTCAAGAAGACATCATCAATAAAGAAGGCTGGTTTGGGGTATCTCAAGAAGCTCTTCCAGAATATGTTGGCGACTATGTCCTTGTTAACGTCAATGATAAAACAAAAGAAGCAGCTGCCTCTCTCAAAGAAAGTGATATTTGGAAAAATCTACCTGCTGTAAAGAATGGTCACGTCATCGAGATAGACTATAACCTCTTCTACTTCTCCGATCCGATGTCTTTAGATTTACAAATTGACGCCTTTGTCTCAGAAATTCAAAAACTTCAGTAAAAGGACTGGATATATGAACAAACTAGTAAGTTCTCGTTATCCCAAAACAAAGCCAAAGAATATTTGGCTTGTTTTTTTCATCATCTGTCTTTCTTTCATAGCTGGAGTCTATCTTAGTTTACGCTTTGGAGCTATTTCTTATAGCCACCAACAACTGATAGAAACCCTAAAGCATCCACTGACAAATTCTTCCGCTCAGGATGTTATCATCGATTTACGCTTGCCTAGAATGGTAGCCGCCATCTTGGTAGGAGCTGCCATGGCCCAAGCTGGGGCAATGATGCAAGGAATTACACGCAATCCGATTGCCGATCCTGGCTTATTAGGAATCAATGCTGGAGCAGGACTTGCTCTCATTGTTGCCTATGCTCTGTTCGGTGGTTTGCACTACAGTCAAATTTTATTAATATGTTTACTGGGCTCCTGTCTGGCAGCCGGCCTAGTCTTTGGTCTAGCTTATCAGGTGCAAAAAGGCTACAATCAACTACGTTTAATTTTATCTGGCGCCATGGTAGCAAGTCTATTTTCTGCTATTGGTCAAGCTATTACTATCTACTTTGATTTATCAACTGCAGTGATTGGCTGGCAAGCTGGGGGATTGGTACAGGTAAACTGGAAGATGCTGGCCATCATTGCTCCTCTTATCATCATCGGCCTCATCCTTGCTCAACTCTTTTCGCATCAGCTGACCATCCTGAGTCTCAACGAAACCGTTGCTAAAAATCTAGGTCAACGAACCTTACTGATGACCTTGGTTTTGTTGGGAATTGTCCTTCTACTCTCAGCTTCTGCGGTAGCTCTTGTGGGCTCACTTTCTTTTATCGGGCTCATTATTCCTCACTTTATCCGCATGTTTACAGGGAAAAATTACAAGCTACTCTTGCCATTAACTGCCTTTGCAGGGGCTAGTTTCCTCATCTGGGTAGATTTGGTTTGCCGTTCTATCAATCCACCTGTTGAAACTCCCATTAGCGCAGTCATCAGTATCATTGGTCTCCCTTGCTTCCTATGGTTGATTAGAAAGGAGAAACACTTTTGATAAGACATCACAACTATCTAAAAATATTCACATTCCTGCTAATCCTTTTATTTATCATTTTCCTACTTTCCTTATCTATCGGCTATAGCAATTCATCCTTTTCGGATTTCATCGACATCATGAGTGGGCGTGCCAGTTCATCGACTCTACTTATCATTGGACGAATTCGCTTACCTAGAATAATCGCCTCCATTATCGGAGGGGCTTCTCTGGCTTTGGCGGGTTTGTTGCTACAAACTTTGACCCGCAATCCTCTGGCAGATTCTGGAATATTAGGAATCAACGCAGGAGCTGGTCTTGTTGTGGCACTATTTGTCGGTCTCTCTTCAAAAATCAGCCCTGTCTTATTGAGTCTCATGCCTCTATTTGCTATGATGGGCGGTGGATTAACCATTTTTCTAGTTTACTGGATTGCACGTAAGAAGCTGTACGGCATCCATCCTGCACGCTTAATTATCACGGGAGTTGGAATTTCGAGCATGCTGTCTGGTATCATGGTCAGCATCATCAGCCAATTAGATGACTTTAAGATGGAATACATTGTCCAGTGGCTCAGCGGTCGAGTAAATGGTGGAGATTGGAAAACTATCGCAATCTATACTCCTCTTCTTCTATTGGTGTGGATGGCAACGTTTAGTCGAAGTCGCTCACTCAATATTATGAATCTAAACGACCAGACAGCCATGGCTTTGGGGCTCCACTTACAGCGTGAAAGGCGGATTACCTTGATATTGGCTACCGCCCTAGCCTCTCTTAGTGTCATTTTAGTTGGTAATATCACCTTCGTTGGTCTCATTGCTGGTCACATAGTGCGCAAATGGTTAGGAAATGACCATCGTGTCATCATTCCAGCTACTATGATAATAGGAAGCTTCATTCTACTTCTAGCGGATACCATAGGACGAGTACTACTTGTCGGAACAGGCATCCCAACCGGCATCATTGTCTCCCTTATCGGCGCTCCCTATTTTCTGTGGTTACTAAAACAAGAAGGCTAGATGACTCCAGCCTTCTTGTTATTTTTCTAGGTAAAGTTCAATATCCTCTTTAAGTTTTAATGGACTAGTTGTTGGTAAATATCGTTTGACCACACGCCCTTGTCTATCCACCAAAAACTTGGTAAAATTCCACTCAATTCGACCTCCTAATAAGGTTGATTTTTCTTTCTTAAGATAGCGATATAGCGGACTAGCTTCAGATCCATTCACAGCAATTTTAGCAAAACGAGGAAAAGTTGTACCATAATTCAAGCTACAGATCTGATTGATGTCTTCCGCAGAACCGGGAGCCTGATTTAAAAATTGATTACAAGGGAAATCCAACACTACAAAACCGTTGTCTTTATAGCTATCATATAGCTCCTGTAGTTCCTTGTATTGTGGTGCCAATCCACAACCTGGCGCTGTATTGACTATAAGTAAAACTTGTCCTTGATACTCAGCCATGGACTGGTCTGTGCCATCTTGTTTTTGTACTGTAAAATCATAAATGCTCATTATATATCCTCCTCTAGTCAAAATAAGTGAATAAATGTTCCATTTCATTTGGTGTGAGTTGTCTGTATGTACCTCGTTCCAAATCCCCCAGTTCAAAACCACCAAAGGAAATCCGCTTGAGATAAGTGACCTTGACACCATAGGCTAAAAACATCTTTTTGACCTGATGAAACTTACCTTCTGCCAGCTTGATGGTCGCTCTGCTATGGTCCAAAGAAGCCTCCAAGACAGTCAAATCTGCAGGCTGACACCGTGTTCCATCCAAGAAAGTAACACCTGAGGCAAAAAATTTTGAAGCATCCTCAGCCAAGCATCCATTTACCTCCACATAGTAGACCTTGTCCACATGGTGGCTGGGATGGAGCATGCGATAACCGAGCGGACCATTGTTGGTAATGAGGACTAGGCCTTCGGTATCCCTGTCCAGGCGACCGACTGGGTAGAGACCTTCCCTACTGTCTTGCGGAGAAATCAAGTCGATGACTGTCTGATGCTCCTGGTCTGTCACGGCAGAAACGACTCCTGCTGGTTTATGGAGCAAATAATAGGCGGAACCTTCTAAGGCAACTTTTTTACCCGAAACTTGGATAGTTTGTAACTCTGGGTCAACAATCTGGCTTAGGCTTTGAGCTGCTTGTCCGTTAATCTTGATTTGCTGGGCTTTGAAAAGTTTTTTAACTTGCTTACGCGAGCCAACTTTGGCTTTCTCTAAACATTTGTCCAATCTCATGGGACTATTTTATCACAAATCATATAGCTTGACTCTTTTTGAAAAAAGTTTATAATACTAGTTAGTGATATATTTTTTTACAAAGGAAATCCAATCATCCTATTGGATTTCCCATTTTTTCAGTAAGGGAGAAAATTCATGGGACTTTTACAAGATGGCAAATGGGTGGATCAATGGTATGACACCAAGTCAACAGGCGGTAAGTTTATTCGTAGCGTCACACAATTTCGCAACTGGATTACGCCAGACGGACAGGCAGGCCCAACAGGAGAGGGTGGTTTTAAGGCTGAGTCTGGTCGCTACCACCTCTATATTTCTCTGGCTTGTCCTTGGGCTAGTCGGACCTTGATTATGCGAAAATTGAAGGGCTTGGAAGACCATATTTCCTTGTCTGTCGTTCATCCCCTCATGTTAGAAAATGGCTGGACATTTGAAGATGGTCCTGGTGTTATCAAGGATACCCTCTTTAACAGCGATTATCTCTATCAGGTCTATTTGAAGGCTGATCCACACTATTCTGGTCGGGTGACCGTGCCTGTCTTGTGGGATAAGAAAACCAATACCATCGTCAGCAATGAATCGGCTGAAATCATGCGCATGTTTAACTCTGCTTTTAATGATATTACTGGAAATTACGATGACTATTATCCAGCAAACCTGCAAGCCGAGATTGATGCCATGAATGATTTTGTCTATCCAAACATCAACAACGGAGTCTACAAGGCAGGTTTTTCAACCAGTCAGGCAGTCTATGAAAAAGAGGTCAAGAACCTTTTTGCTGCCTTGGATAAACTAGAAGAGCATTTGGCTGATAAGAACTATCTGGTTGGCAATCAGCTGACAGAGGCTGATATTCGACTCTTTACCACTTTGGTGCGATTCGATCCTGTTTACTTTGGGCATTTCAAATGCAATATCAAGGCCTTGGTTGATTATCCAAACTTGTGGAATTATACCAAACGGATTTACAACCATGCTGGCATTGCAGAGACGGTTGACTTTGACCATATCAAACAGCACTACTACGGTAGCCACAAAACCATTAACCCAACAGGTATTGTCCCAGTCGGACCAGACTTGGACTGGACACTATAAGATATAAAGAGAGATGACATCCTCCCTTTTCGTATGGTATAATATTTCAGATTTTTTTAAAAGGAGATTGACATGTCTGAAATTACAGCAAAACGTGTTTCCAATTATGAATTATTTTATGATCTGGTCTTTGTCCTGGCCACTTCTTCACTGACTGGCTTGCTACATGGGAACCACATCGGTTTCAAGGAAGTTACAACATTTATCACTACAAACTTGATTATTATGACCTTGTGGATGAATGAAACCATCTATCTCAATAAATACGGCGAACGGGATTTTCTGGATATTTTCACCATTATTCCATCCATGTATCTGATTGGAAATATGTCACTTAATTTTAGCAACGATTTTGCACAAACAGCTCTGCCATTTAACACCTTTTTAACCTTGTCTTATGTCATTATTCTCCTACAATATTACTTAAGAGGAAGACGGATTGGCTTTAATGAGGACATCAAGGCAACCTTGCAGATGCTGGCGACTTATATTGTTGTCTTTGCCGGTGCAACCTTGTTGGTCATCTTCAAGCTATGGACCAATGATGAACGGATGCTGATTGTCTATATTATTCCCTTCTTGATTTCCTTCTTCTTCCAAAAGAGAATGAGTCATGACCCCATCAACTTCCCACACATGGTGGAACGTTGCCAGCTGATTACCATTATCACTTTCGGTGAGATCGTCATAGCTATTATCAAAAATTACCCGCTTCTAGAACTTCCTTTGGAAGGAATCCTCCTCTTCTTCGCAATGGCGACTCTGTTCATCTTCTATATTTCTCAAACCTATCTCACTATCGACCATCACCGCAAGGCAGATGCGACTGTTCTGCTATACGCTCACTTGGTAATTGTTCTTGGCTTGAATTTCTTCACAGTGGCAATGGAGCTTTTCCCTAGTCATCATAATGATTTGGCCTTGCCCATGCTGATTGTAGGAAACCTTATCTTCTATAGTGGTATCCTTTCGACCTCCTTCTATAATCAACAAGTCCATCAAGTTGGCAGGAGAGGGCTGTTCATCTATGCTCTCATTTTACTAATTGGAAATGTTGCCTTATTGCTGGATGGTCATTCAAATATCCTACTATTTGTTATCTTAAACCTGCTCTCACACGCTATGGTTGCCTATCATGTTATTCGCTTCGGCAAAGCCAACCACAGTTTGTTGGGAGAAGATATGTAATCATTCAGTTTATTACAGTAAAAGAACAAAAACATACTAAGATTAGTAGTGAGGAAATCTCCGACGGGAGAAAGTACTCACTACTTTTTCTTTATGATAAAGTAGAGGTGTCTTGTTAAGTCGAGGGTGCTTTTGACGCTAGACGTCGCAACAAAAACTGGCAAGACACCTGTTTTAGAAAGAATGTTATCAAAGTATGTGGGACGCCAGACGTCGAGTATTGAAAATGACATCGCTAAAACAAGGAATCATTCAAGACAAAGAGGTAATATCATGCGAGTAGTTTTTGGGATTGATGTGAGTAAGGCAAGTTCAGAAGTGGCCATTCTAGTCAATGGTGAGAAAGTTCATGGCTATACCATATCCAATGACGCCATCGGCTTTGCTCGGCTACTTGGCGATTTGAGAACCGTCCATAAGCCAGAAATCATCTTTGAAGCAACAGGTGTCTATTCTCGCCGTCTCCAAACTTTTCTAGATGATAATGGCTATGCTTATACACGGCTTAATCCCTTAGAAGCTAAGAAGCAACTGGATAGCTTGCGTGTGCGGAAAACAGATCAAATTGACGCTGAAAAACTGGCTCAATCTCAATTTGTGCTGAATCGTAAACCCACTTATGTCCAAGAAGAAGTCTACCAAAACTTGCGGGATCTCAGCCGTTTCTATCAGAATCTGACCGAGGATATTGTTCGAGCTAAAAACCGCCTGCACAAGGTCTTACAGGTCACTTTCCCTGAATTGGAAAATATCTTATCGACACCATCTGGCGAACAATACTGGAACTTAGTTATAGCTTTTCCTTGTAAGGACTGCGTACTTGAGTTAAGCAATGATGAACTCTCAAAGAGCATCCGTCTGTCCACTTCAAAACGGATTTCTGACAAGCGTGTGGCTTACTTAGCCGAGAAGCTTATAGCACTAGCTAATCAATCTTATTGTGCCGTCAAGAAAACCTCTCCAATACTGGAAGAGGTCCGTTACTATACAAAAGAATTGCTTAGACTTTCTGAACAGAGACAGGCAGTCTTAGACGAAATGGTGGAACTAGCTCAGCCATTACCTGAATATGACATTCTGCTCTCTATTCCTGGAATAGCTGAGACTACTGCAACAAGTATTATTGGTGAACTGGGAGATATTCGCCGTTTTCAGTCTGCCAATCAAATCAATGCCTTTATCGGTATTGACCTGAGACACTATGAATCTGGTAACTTCCTCGCTAAGGAACACATTACCAAGCGTGGTAATCCCTACGCTAGAAAGATTCTGTTCAAGTGTATCCACAATATCGCTTCAGCCAATCATACCAATCCTTGCCATATCGCAGACTTTTATAAGAAACGAAAAAGACAATCGCAAACGACTTCAACGAAGCTGCACACGATTGCCTCCATACATCGTCTCATTCGGACAATGTATTACCTCATTATGCATAACAAATTTTACGATTACGCTTCAACCCAAAATCGGTAAAACTGTTTATGCTCTATCATTGTAACACCTTATCAAAAAATTTCAACATAAGGTGTTGGTTTTGTATGCACTTTTTACACGTAACTTTAGTCCAAAATAAAACAATTTCCTTATTTGGATGACGAGACACAAAATATTTTTCGTCAAATACCTTGATGAACTTGACAAATGGTAGAAAAAGCAAGGAGACTTCCTAATTCAAAGCCTTCTTGCTTTTTATTATAACTGTATCTAACTATTTCAAAAATAAGTTTAAATCTCCCTTATATGCAGCCCATTCGGAAGTTAAAAATTCTTTTTTTAACTGATAATGAACAGGTGCTTGTTGTTCTGTCAAGAATGGGTGGACATACTTATCAAGCTCCAGCCAGCCTTGCCAACCGATGTGGATCGTATCTTGCATAAAATAATCTATCCCCCCCTGCTCCGACAAATCAGCAATATGATTGAAACCTTGACTGGTCAACTGGTACTTAATCTTTGCTACTGTTGCCCGATACATATCTTTATTGAGACCAGTGTAGTTCATCCAACGTTCATTAACCGGGGGAATTACAAATAGCACATCAGTCTGATGTTTAGCAAATTCATTCAAAACCAGCTGAAAATCATTGTACTCCGGTGATTGCAGATAAGATATTTTTGTCTGGGATTGTTTGAGTTTTTTGATTTTTGACTGAAGACGATTTCTATAAAACCTATCATCAATTTGGAAATCATTTGATTGAGTAGAACGACTCCCGTCCTCATTAGCCACTTTACTCAAGCGGTCATAGGAAAAAGTCTCTGGAAGTTTCATCGCTTCCGTTTCTACCAATCCTAAATTACTACCAGAATCAGCAAAGCGACTAAATAAGGCATCTTGCTTTTCTAATAAATAGGCTTGCCAGTTCAACTGCTCTCTATCCCATTTCGACAATTCCTTACCACTAGCTACTTTTTGAAACATTCCTGTCAAACTACAGTCTGATTTAAGCTCTAAGAAACGCTTTGCTGCATATCTATCATAGTCATCCTTAGCACTTGTTTGCAGAAAATGAGTGGCTTGATCACTACTAAAATATTGTTCAAATGCCTTAGATGATGCCCCTTTGGGTGAAAACCATTGAGGAGAAACAACATAGATAGCCTGACTATTTTTTAAATGTGCCCCAATCTGTTGCATGCCAAAATATTGTGTCAGCGAAGCTGCACCACGTTGTCCTAACAAATAGGGAGTATACTCTCTCTGATAGGCATCTGCCAACACTGACGGATGCATACTATCAAAACGTGACCATTCACTTGACCCAAAGAAAGGAACAAAACGATGATTTTTATCTCCCAGAGCCCTATTTTTCTTATATTTGCTCTTAAAACTAATATAAGACAATGCTACTGCATCTTGTTTTTCTTCTTTGAAATTTGACCGAGAAGAACTCGGGAAAAACAACAACGTGAGAATAACTAAAAACGTTGCACAAATCACAGGTCCAAAAATCTGCCACAATTGCTTACGCATGCATCAACTCCACAACACCAGAAATGATTTTGTTAGCTGTATTCCAATCTTCACGACCAAACTCTGAAACTGGAACTGTAATATTAAAACGACTTTCTAACTCCACAATAAGTTCTACAGTTCCCATACTATCCAAAACACCCGCATCAAATAGGTCTTCATCCATCATTTCAGATACATCTTCCATAAATAATTCTTCGATAATATTCAATATTGTTTCTTTTACATCCATTTTTTATTCCTTTCTACGATTCATACAATCGTTACCTATTGTCTACTTGAACCACAATTTATCTAAAAATCCTGAAAATATCAAGAAAGAGAACATGACCGTATGGAAGGTCACAAACATACCAGCGAAACTCGTCCAACGATTATCCGGCAATGGTTCTTGCCCAGCTTTTTTTCGAGCTAAATTAATTGATTTCTTCTTACGAATCCAAGCATCATTGATGATCAACCCCAAAGCATGAAAGAGACCATATGCAATATAATACCATGTTACACCATGCCACAAGCCCATCAAGAGCATATTTAGCAGATAGGCAACATTAGATACCGTATTTCGATTTTTGAAAACCTTATGTTTCAACAAAGTCTTAACCAGACGCATGAAGACGAAATCACGGAACCAAAAAGATAAGCTGATATGCCATCGATTCCAAAACTCCTTAAGATCACGCGATTTGAACGGTTGATCAAAGTTAATTGGGCAGCGAATACCCATAAGATTGGAAATACCTATGGCAAACATGGAATAGCCTGCAAAGTCAAAGAATAATTCAAAACCATAAAGATACATAACTCCAATAGTAGGTAAGTTAAACCATCCACCTTGATCCAAGGCTACTGCCTTTAAAGGCTCCAGTAAAGTATGCCCGATAAAATAGGCTAGAATAAACTTATATAAGAAGCCCATCATAATATAATGCACAGTCTGATCGAGCATATTTAATAACTCAGTTCGCTCAGGAATTTGTTTGTAATCTTCCGTAAACCGTCTATAACGATCAATAGGGCCACTCGAAATAGTTGGCATAAATAGCAAAAATCGCAAAAAACTTCCCAAACTAAATTCCGTTAGTAAACCGTCCCGCATTTCAATCACCATTCCGACCGACCGAAACGTTAAATAAGAAATACCTAAAAAACCGAAAATTGCCCCATGCTGACTAAAAGTCGGTGCCAACTTTACCCAAGTCAACGGAAAAACAGCTAAACACACGATTAGATAGAAGACCCAGCTTTGATTTGCCCGTTGACGATAATGCTTGTAGAAAAAAATCAACATTGTCTGCCAAATAATATAGGCCAATAAAGACAGCAATTGCATTGTCTTTGTACCTGTAAACATCAAGACAATGAAGGCTAAACTAACACCTGTTTCATACAAGGGGAAACGTTTTTTAAAAAAGAGTCCTATAAAAATTGGTACTAGCGCCAAGACTAGATAGAAAAAGTACAATGGATTTCCATAAGGCTCTAACTGAGGTAGCTGTTTAAAAAACTCCATCATTGAGCATTCACCTCAGCGATCAACCCCTTAATATCAATCTTCCCATTTGCAGTCAAAGGAAGACTGTCTCGATAAATAAACTTCGAAGGCATCATATAATCCATCATCCGTTCTTTTAACTCCTGCTTGATGACCTTGGTTAACTCCAACTCTCGATCGAACTGCTCCATAATCCCTGCTTTAGGGACAACATAAGCTAACAGATTTTGCACTTTATGGTCAGCATTATAACGTGGAACAGCCACCGCAGCCTCAATATAGGTTGATTTATTTAGGTGTTGGGCAACTTCTTCCAACTCGATACGATAACCATTATATTTAATTTGGAAATCCATACGCCCACCATAGAGTAACAGACCTTCATCTGTCATTACACCCAAATCCCCAGTATGATAGGCCTGTAAGCCGTCAAACTGGAAAAATGCCGCCTCGGTTCTCTCAGGATTATTCAAATATCCTTTAGAGACAGCAGGACCTGATACAACAATTTCTCCCTGTTGACCATTCGGTACTACTTGACCATCCTCATCCAAAATAAAAGTTGGCGAGTCTGGTTTGGTATAACCAATCGGCAAACGTTTATAATTCACCAGCATCTCATCAGTGATGGCAACTGCTGATAAGGCGACTGTAGCTTCGGTCGGTCCATAAGCGTTAACAATCACAGCTTTTGGAAAACGTTCGCGGAGCTTCTGAGCTGTTTTTACAGTTAACTCCTCTCCGTCAAAATAGAAATGCGTCAAATCTGGTAAATGTTCCCCATCAAACTCACGAGATAGCAAAGCCATATCTACAAATGATGGTGTCGAAGTCCAAATCTTAAATGGCAAAGTTTGAATAGCTGCAAATAAAGTCTTAAAATCCAAAGTCAACTCTTTCGGTAGAGCAAATAAGGTCCCACCAAGGGCAAGCGTCGGAGCCCAATACATAACCGACAAGTCAAACGAATAGGAAGGTTGAGCTAACATTTGCGGTCGCTCTGGTAGCGCAAACTCCTTATCCCTTATCATCCAGTTAGTAAAGCTGAGCAAATTGTCATGCGAAATTTGCACTCCTTTTGGTTTACCCGTTGTCCCAGAAGTGAAGATAATATAGTAGGTATCATCTTCGCTTACAGGATGTATCAACTGATAAGTCGACTTCTTCTCAAAAATGGCTTCAACTTCAGACAAACCAAGCACTGGCAAACTTGTCTCTAGCGGAAAGTCTGCTACCGCAAACACCAAACTCGGCTCTGCTATTTCCAGAATAGCTTCAATCCGATCCAAAGCAGAATGACTATCTACAGGGATATACGGATGGCCAGCCTTGGTTAAGGCTACAAAGATTGCCAACATCTGGTACTCCTGTCCGCCAAAAACAAGGACAGGAGAGTTTGCTGGTAAATCCAAACTATCAATATGGGCTGCTAAAGAATCTGAATCTGCCTTTAAATCCCCATAACTATACAACTGTCCTAGATAATGGTAAACAGGGTAGTCAGGATTTTCTGTCGCAAAATGCTCTACCCGCTCTAACATACTGCTAATCATTTTTATACTCTCCTCTTTAAAACTCATTATAGATAAATCCTCCCTGTCCAATGTCTAAATAACTATACAGATACAAAAGTAGTAACAATATAAAAAAATAGAACAGGGTTCTACAGATAAATCGTACAACTGGATGTTGCATGTTCTATCTCCTTCCATCTCTTATTCCTGCGAATTGCTTTAAATACAATGTCTAGTCAATCTTGACTTACTTCGAACTCATTCCATTCATTAGATGATTAATTTTAAATCAACCTATATTTTACCATAATTTTGTCAATTTATTTCTTTTTTCACTAAAAAATACAAGAATATACCTGTTACACAAAGACTGTATTTTTTTATCAATGCAATATAAAAAGTTTAGAACAATTACATCCTAAACTTTTCACTCTTTAATTTATCTAAGAAAAATTACAACTGAGACTCAAGAAATATGGAATTCGTGTCAACATCTCATTCGCAAAAAATGTGAGGTCTATTACATAATTTCTTGCACAATCTCTAGTTTAGATGCCTAGATCTCTCCAATATTTCATACGCTTTTCATTTGAATAAAAGCTCACATGAACCACTGTTCTCTATCCATATGAAGTCAACGAAAAATAGAAACCTTAGCTAAAAATACCTTTGACAAAAGTTGTAAAACGAGTCCAAAGTTCCCAAAACCATGAAGACTTTTCAGAAGATTTAGATGGAATTTCAGCTTTTCCAATAAAAGTTATTCCTTGATTTTTGAAATTGGTATTTTCAAATTTAGCTTGTATCTGAATACTATTTGGATTTCTATCTCCAATCGCTTTTTGAAGCTGCTCACCCGTAATCGGTTTGTGTTTTCCTGCTACAGTCTGATCAGCAGTTACTTTCTCTTCAGCATGCACCGTTGTCGCAATCACAGAGGTAACTGCGAGAGTTGTAATGAGTGTTAAAGCTACTAGTTTTGAATTAGCTTGTTTCATGAAATGTCTCCTTTTACAAAGTATTAGTTTTTTTAATATGAAGGTTTATAAATTAATTGCGCTAAATGTTATAAGATTATTAATAGATTAATAAATCAAAACTGAATTACTATCCATTTTTAAACAGTCTTTCTAAATGAAAACCATGACGAAGTTGTTCAAAAAACTTTTTAATGGTACTCCAAAGAGATTCATACCAAGTTTTTTGTTTTTTAGAACCAGCAGCTCTCGGCATCGCAATTTTTACTGGACCATCATGAGAACTCCGATTTGATGTATTTCCCTTAACAAGCACCTGAGTATTTCTCATTGCAGAGCTATCTGATGAAGTAAAATTATGCCCCTGTGCACCAGCAGTTACGCCACCTGCAGTGCTCATCAACAGAGCAAGAGCCATAGCACACAGACCAACTTTATAACTACGTTTTGTTACAATACGTTTCATTTTTGAAATATCTCCTTTATACAATATTCGCCCTTTTTTAGACAATGTAGTGCCAGTATATCACAAAAAAATAACGTAAATCCCAACTTTAGAGAAAGATTAGATAAAAAACCATTAAATTCCAAAAAATAAAAATATTAATATAAAAACTAGGAAATAGGATACGCTCCTTTCAAGAGAACCTTGTCTCGAATAAGCGAAGTAATAAAAAAGAATATCCCTAAAAAATTTAAAACCCTCTATTTTCACAGAGGGCATACTATTTTGAGTTATATTATTAAAGTTATGAATGTATAGATGAAAAAGATTTTTAAGAGGGTAATATTATAGAAAATTAAAAATTTAAGAAAGATTAATGAAGGTATGAAGGATTTGCAAATTTAATTGACTAAATATTACAAGAATATAACTCTAAATAGTAAACATTCTACTTAACACCATCCAACTCCACGACAGATTGCTTCCCAAAATGTTTTTACACTACTCCAAAAAGAATCAAACCATGATTTGGTTTCAGATGGTTTAGTTGTAGAATTATTCACAGGTTTCAAAACTATGCCCCCCTGTGTAAAAGACCCCGCCGGAGTTTCCAACAGCCTATACACTTTGGCATCACCTCGAGTTTCGACACTATAGGTACCCGTACTTGCATGTGCAGTGGCACCACCTGCAGTGGTCATTAGCAAGACCAAAGCCATAGCACTCAAACCAATTTTATAACTACGTTTTGTTACAAGTTGCTTCATTGTTGAAATATCTCCTTTATACGATATTCGTCTCTACAAATGATAGTATAGCACAAACAGACAACTCAAATTCCAACTTTAGAAAAAGGTTAGATAAAAAACTATAAAACTCCAAGATATGCATATTAACACAAGAACAAAAATACACATGCAATATTATATTTATGGTTCAAAAAACTTGTATCGAATAATTGTGGTAATAAAGAAAAAATGTTTAAAACCCTCTATTTTCATAGAGGGCATACTAATTCGAGTTATATTATTAAAGTTATGAATGTATAGATGAAAAAGATTTCTAAGAGGGTAATATATAGAAAATTAAATAATTTAAGAAAGCTAGTGAAGTATGAAGGATTTGCAAATTAATTAACTAAATATTACAAGATTATAACTCTATGTTACTTACTAACTTTGAGCCCAGTTAGTCCCACAGAACAACATAATGCATTCCAGAATGTTTTTACACCACCCCAAAATGAACTAAACCATGATTTTTGTACAGAAGAAGCCATTGGAGGCACAGTTGGGTTGACAGGCTCTAAATTTCCAACCTCTCCTTCATTGAAAGACTGGTTTGATTCTTTCAATTTTAGAAGTACATCACCACGCTGTACTAAGCCAACTGATGACTCAAGGTGCTGCTCTGCATTTACAACTGCACCACCTGCAGTAGTCATCAACAATGCAAGTGCCATAGCGCATGCGCCAACTTTATAATTACGTTTTGTTACAATATGTTTCATGATGAAACATCTCCTTTGTATAGATATTTGCTTCCTCCTATCGGAAACGTAGTAACAGTATAGCACAAAAAAATAACTCAAAAACCAACTTTAGAAAAAGATTATATAAAAACCAGAAAACTACCTGAAAAAATTGAAAACGTTATACAAAACGTAGAGAAAATGATACTATTTCGCCCATTTCACTTATCCCTATCAATTTTCAACATGATAAAGGATGGCAATACCTCTTGTTGAAATTTTCTCTCACATCCAACTTAATGTTATATATAATCCATTCAAATATATAACAACTGATATGGATTATCAGAATAGCAAAAGGCATGCCCTTAAAAATATAAGTTACATGCCTTTTCACAATTTTTGTCAAATTCATAATGGAAAAAGAACCTAGATTCATTCAGAAATTATACTTATTGTACTGTTACAACCAACTTTATGTCTAAGAATAATCGTTTACAACATACTACACTAATTTACTCGCTGCTGCTTGGTCGAGGATGAGGATGACATTGTCATGGTTTTGGAGGACGCTTGCTGGGACATCTTCTGTCACTGCCCCTTCCACAGTCGCCTTAATGGCGTCAGCTTTTTCCTGACCATAGGCCATGAGAACAATGGTCTTGGCTGCCATAATGTTGGCGATGCCCATGGAGATAGCTTGTTTTGGTACATCTTCTGGATTGTCAAAGAAGCGGGCGTTGGCTTCAATGGTTGATGGCGCCAATTCAACCAGATGGGTCTGACCATCAAATGGAGCACCTGGTTCGTTGAAACCGATATGGCCGTTGCGACCGATACCCAAAATTTGGAAATCAACCGGATGTTCAGCCAAAATTTTATTGTAACGTTCTGTTTCAGCAACTACATCTGTCGCCAAACCATTCGGTAAATAAGATTGTTTAAACGGTTTGGTATTGAAAAGATTTTCCTTCATAAAATGAATATAGGATTGGTCGCTCTCCTCACCTAAACCAACATACTCATCCAAGTTTACAGATGTCACATCCGAAAAGTCTAAATCCGACTCACGAATCAATCTGTAAAATTCTAACGGACTGGAGCCTGTTGCCAAACCTAATACCTTGGTACCTCCGTTCAATTTTTCTCTCAAAATGTCTAATGCTACAGTTGCTCCTTCAACTTGATTGTTTACTACATGAATTTTCATAACACACCTCTTTGGTCTATACCATTTTGTTTTTCTTTATTATATGGTATAGACCAATTTTTGTCAAGAATTTATACTTATAGAGTATTACATCAGCACGAATAATTTTAATTCTCTTCCCATCCATCAAGACTTAAGTGTCTAACTATGATATAATACATTTATGACAGATGTGCTTTTTTACTTATTTTTTATTGGTATTCTGTTCTGCCTTACTGGCTATTTTATTTCTAAATCAAAGGTCCTAAAGTTTATTTTCTACCTGATTGGTGGTCTATTGGTGGCTTTGCCATTTGCCCTATTGATTTATTTTACCTATATTTTATTTTAGTCTAAGGAGTGAATATGAATACTGCAGATTTTGATTTTGATTTACCCGAAGAGCTTATCGCTCAAGTACCCCTTGAAAAGCGCGACAGCTCTAAACTATTGATCCTCGACCGCGAAAAACGGAGCATGGTTGACAGTCACTTTGACCATATCATCGACCAGTTGAATCCCGGTGATGCTCTGGTCATGAACAATACGCGTGTTCTGCCTGCCCGTCTCTATGGCTACAAGCCTGAAACTATGGGACATGTTGAGCTTTTGCTTTTGAAAAATACCCAAGGTGATCAGTGGGAAGTTCTTGCCAAACCAGCAAAACGTCTGAAGGTCGGTACCACAGTCGCTTTTGGTGACGGACGATTAACTGCTACTATCGTAGAAGAATTAGAGCACGGTGGAAGAATTGTTGAATTCTCCTATGAAGGTATCTTCCTTGAAGTCTTGGAAAGTCTAGGCGAAATGCCACTTCCACCTTACATTCATGAGAAATTAGAAGACCGTGAACGCTATCAAACAGTTTATGCCAAGGAAAACGGTTCTGCCGCAGCCCCAACTGCTGGACTACATTTCACCCAAGAGTTACTCGAAAAAATCGAAGCTAAAGGAGTGAAGCTAGTCTATTTGACTCTTCACGTTGGACTTGGGACCTTCCGACCAGTCTCTGTTGATAACGTTGATGAGCATGAAATGCACTCGGAATTCTATAACCTATCAGCAGAAGCTGCTCAAACCCTCAATCAGGTCAAAGATAGCGGTGGTCGTATCGTCGCAGTCGGCACGACATCCATCCGCACCCTCGAAACCATCGGTAATAAATTTGATGGCCGTTTGCAAGCTGATTCTGGTTGGACAAATATCTTCATCAAACCTGGCTACACCTTCCGAATCGTTGATGCCTTCTCAACCAATTTCCACCTGCCAAAATCTACTTTGGTTATGCTAGTTTCTGCCTTTGCAGGTAGAGAATTTACCTTAGATGCCTATAAACATGCTGTTGAAGAACGCTACCGCTTCTTTAGTTTTGGGGATGCAATGTTCATTCAATAGGCTGTTATCACCAAATTATTCTGAATTCTGATTTTATTGGAGGGCCCTATGAACAAGATTGAAAGCCGCCATCAGCTGATCCTATCTCTAATCATGGAGAAGAAAATACATACCCAGCAGGAATTGCAAGAATTACTAGAGGTCAACGGAGTCTCCGTCACCCAATCTACCCTCTCCCGTGACATCAAGATGCTCAATCTTGTCAAAGTCAACGAAGATGATTCTTCTCACTATGTCATCAACCCCATTGCTCCTACTCGCTGGGAAAAACGACTGCGACTCTATATGGAAGATGCTTTGGTCATGCTAAAACCTATCCAACATCAAGTGGTGCTCAAGACCCTACCTGGATTGGCCAACTCATTCGGTTCTATTTTGGATGCCATGGAAATTCCTCAAATTGTAGCGACCGTCTGCGGTGACGATGTCTGTCTCATCATTTGTGAAGATGTCGAGGGGGCACAAGCTTGCTTCGAGCACTTGAAACAGTTTACTCCACCATTTTTCTTTAGTAAATTATAAAAATTTGTGTTCACAAACAACATACTTAATTTTAAAGATAATTTTTCAAATAAATATCAATAACTTCCCTTTATACTCATAAACGAAAATCTCCCGTAATAAGATTTATTACGGGGGATTTTTAGTAGCCGATAAAAAATTATCCTGTTATTCATAGCTTTCTAGTTTACTTTTTGTACAAGGCAATAAGCTACATGCTATACTTGGGTACAGCAAAGCGAGTGAAAGAAAAACTAGATAACTATATAATTACAATTAGAAAGCCCTGAACCTTAATTCAAGTGGCTACATTACTCCTTCTTCCGCCGGCGACTAGCAAATGCCAGACCAATCATCCCAAGGAGAGAGAATCCAAGACCATCTACTACTCCTGTATTTGGCAATTCTTTCTTCTGAGAAGCTGCTTGCTTGGAATTTGACTGCTCACTGCTTGGTTTTGATACGAGGGATAAAGGTGTGACAGATGGTCCATAGTTTGATGTCAGGTATCCCTTAAAGGCAGGGCGTGGTTCTGCTTGGACACTTTTTCCTTTAGCAGTAATCAGAGGTAGCTTGCCTTCTGGTAAGGGCTCCGCTTTGACGCTGTCTCCCTTTGCTGTCACAGGAACTAACGCTTCACGCGCTGCTTTTACTTCTGCCAAGTAACCATCAACAAACGCTTGGTTATTTCTACTTAGTTTCCAATCAATCTTGTTCAAGACCTCTTTTAAAGTCGCCACGCTCTCTGGTGTATAGGAATTTAAATCAGTAGGAATCTTCCCAACTTCTTCTCGCAAATCTCGGTACTCTGCCAAAAAATAATCAGAATTGTTTTCCGTAAAACTGTGCAAAAGTTTTTTAATTGAGTCATAGCTGTAAGGCTTGCTTGGGTCATCTGCCCATACCGCAACCATACTACCAATAATGGGTACCTTAGTATTCTCAGATTTCGGTACTTGATCAAACCTTGTAGATTTAGTTCCTCGAAGACCTTGATCAAGGTTATACCATCCCAAACCTTCTGCTTCACGTCCAATAACATAGTACCAAGCATCATTTGTATTAAGAATTTTATGCCCTTTTTCATGAAGGAATTTTGAGGAAGCAACATCATATCCTCCCCAACCTCCTGTCCAGAAAGAAGCAATAATGTCTTTATCAAAAGTACCCGAACTAGTATCGTGGTTATAATAGATACCATCATTGAAAGCCATTGGCTCTAAACCATGCTTCTTGACGATAGCTGCTAAATCATTGGCATATTGAATAAACTTACCATAATCACCTTGTGTCTGAAGAATGTGCCATCCAGAAGCATTTGTAGCATCGTTAGCATACTCATCTAAGCCAATATTGAAAATTTTAGATTTGCCTGCAAAGTAACTAGCATATTTATCAATTAAGGCTTTAGTAAAAGCAACTGCTTGGTCATTTTTTAAATCAACTGTACGTGCAGATGTTTTGCCATTATAACTAAATTTTGGCGATTTTATCCCCAATTCTTCCATTGCTTCTACAATCGCATCCATATGACCTGGGCTATTGATAGTTGGAATAATGGAAATATTTTTTTCCTTAGCATAAGCAAGAATATCATCCATCTCACTCTGACTTAAGGTTGTACCGTTTGGATCGTCATAATAATGCTTATTACCATTTATTATTGCTTTTCTAACTGCTTCACTGTCATACACCTTATCTCCAACGGTCAAATTCATATCATCTAATAAAAATCTCAGACCATCATTTCCCAATAAGAGGTTCATATCCGTGTAACCATAAGAAGAAATTAAATCAATAATCTCCTTTATCTGATTTACAGAGAAATACTTGCGACCGGCATCGAGTGAAAAAACTTTGGACAAGGCTAGTTTTTCTTGATCAACAATAGGTTTTTCTGGTTCTGCTTCAGGATGAGTAGCTACAAAAGTTACTTTTGCTAACTGGACATCACTGGCTTGCAAGCCTTTCTCTGTTCCATCTTCCAACTTATAGGAAATACCTTTAACCGTTGGAAAGACGATCTTCACAAATTTAGTACCTTTTCGAATGTTGCGAATATCAAATGTAGTGCGTGCATAAGCTGGGGTTGCTTCTACAAAATTATCCACTACAGTAACATTCTCTTTATTCCAGCTTTTGCCGTCAACAGATGAATACACAGTGAAGTCAATTTCACCGTCTTTTGCATTTATCAAATGTTTGCGAACAGATTTTCCTTCATTAGCCCCTGCTTCTTTATTATAGACAGAATAGTCTTCAAGTGTTTTGTAATAAGTCGTTAAGTGCAAAGCCTCTGGATTAGCAATCTTGTAGACTAGTGCATTTTCGCCATCACCATCAGCATAGAGCCTGCTTGTTTCGTAACGTGGTTGACCTCCATAGTAGAAATTATTTTTGTTTTCATGAGCTGCTTTCCCGTTAGAGACTGTTACGAGGTGACCAAGTTTTTGCTGCGGCTTAATAACATAATCATTAGGCTTGGCATCATCTAGATTATCAAAACGTACCTTACTTTGATCTGCTTTTTGATAAATTCGAACCCAATCAACCAAGTACTCACTATCCTGTTTAGTCATGTTGCGTTTGTAATCAACATCACCAACCCAGCCATCACCAACTTGGGTTTCCAGTATCGGGAACATAGGGCGGGTGTGCATACCATCCCGATCCTTACCACGGTCTGTTTGAAAAACAAATTTTCCATCAATATACCATTTGATGACATCTGGAGTCCATTCGACTTCGTAGACATGGAATTCCTGACTCCAAGCTTCGTAATTCTTATAAGCTGAGCCATCAGATTTTTTATTTTTTGCCAAAATACCAAAATGGTTAGTTGTCCATGCATACCATGGATTTTGACCAAGGTATTCCAAAACGTCAATTTCGTCATGCCCGGTCTCATCCTGTGCCAACATCCAAATAGCAGGCCAGATTCCCTTAGAGTCATTTACCTTAGCTCGAACAGCCATTCGACCAAATTGGAAAGAATACTTATCTTTAGATTCTAGGCGACCAGAAGACCATGTTACTTTATCTGGTAATTCTTTATCATCATACCGATCGTGCCCAACTGCTTCAACCAAAGTTTTTTTATCCTTATGGTTCGTGCTACGGATAGACAAATAGCTCTTGTCGCCATCTTTTTTGATAGAAACTGCTTTACGATTGTATATAGCCGCATGATTCCACATGCCATCAATAATTTGCCATTTACTTTCATCAATCTTGTCGCCATTAAATTCATCAGACCAGACTAATGTATCGTATTCAGATTTTGGTGGAACATATTCTGGAGCAGATTCGTCATAAGATTTTCCTCGTCCCATAATCTGAATTTCTGAATATCGAAGAGGAGTATCATCTACGCGCGTACCTCTAAAGCGAACATAACGCGCTTTAGAGTTCTTCGGAGTTTTAATTGTTATAATCTGTTCCTTGTCAATGGTGAAATTTTCATTCTTATAGATTGTATTATAATTATTACCATCATTATAATCATCATCCAAATCTATCCGGAAATTACGATACTCTCCAGGAGCTAACTGAACCTTGATTTCCTCAATAGTATAGACATTTCTAAATTCATATTGAAGATAAGCTTTATCCCCTATTGATTCTTGAGTAGTATAATTCTCGTCGAACTTTCCATCGTTAATGGCTTCTGGATTAGTTGGAGCCTTACCATAGAAATATGGTTTTTTCAATTTAGCGAGGTTGACTAGCTCGGTTTGTGGTTCTTCATTCGTACCAGCATCTGCTTCAACCTGCGCCAAGACTTCTATCTCGTTAAAGAGAACGCCATTACTATATCCCTTCCAGGAACTGTTTGTATTTTGGATATAATGCCCCCGTCCCCAAATACGAATATAACGAGCATTGATTGGTGCTGGTAATTGGATGACTTGAGGCTGTCCTTTATTTGCAATTGTTTCTTCTACATCTGCCTGTTTGAAAATGACTTCTGTGGTTTCAGGAGAAAAATCTGCACTTGTAGACAATTCCACTTTAACATCTTTAAAAGTAGACACTGCATTGTCATAAGTATTACGATGAATTTTTACAGTATGGACGGGAACTTCCTTTTCAAAATCATACTGAACGTAAACATGATCCCACTTGGAGTAACCGTTATCTGGTTCGCCAGTTTCTTTACCAGCAATGATTTTGGTATTGCTATTGGCATCGTCGCTACTACCGTAAGCACTCCCATCGGTAGCTGCATCTGGATTTTTTATAGAAACAGAAGGGACCGTTGATAATTCAGAAACCATCTGATGCTGGCTGTTGGTTACTGGCTTTTTCCCTTCTACCACATTTTTACCAGCTACTTGTGGTTCCTCCTGTTTTTCTTCTGGAGTTGAAGGTTCTGTTTCAGTTGATGGAGTAGCTTCTACAAGTGGTTTTGCTTCAATAACAGGTGGAGTTTCATTGTTGATTGCTACTGGTTCTCCCTGAGATACCTCCTCTGCTGCAACAGTCTGCCCTGCCCATACCAAAAAACTGGTACAGATGAGAAGCTGACCAAGGATGACTTTTTTCGTAAACTTACTTGTTTCTTTTTTCATTATTTCCTCCTATAAAGTCTGCAAGTTTATCCTACCTATAGCCAAAATAAAGCAGTTTGTAAACCTATTTAGTCTCGTACAAGACTCAAAATTCAGTTTACTGGTTGATGTGCGATCGCATTTCTGTCACAAATATAACATGTAAGCGTTTTATTGTAGAATAGTCCAACTTGACTTATTCTATATGCAGATGGGGTCTATTTCTAAAACAGCATATAATAAGTCACACTTTCATATATTTTTGTCCACTTCTTGTAAACAGTGACACATTTCTCTCTCATCTTTTTAATGATATTCTTCATAAGAAAAGCCCTTAGATATTTCACTAAGAGCTTTTAAACTGTAATTTACTATTCAATGCTGATAATGGCTATTCCGCAGTTAGGCGATAGACTGCCTCAGCATAAATATCCATTGTTTTATATAAGTCTTCTAATGGCATGCGTTCATTTTCCTGATGCTCTGTTTGTTCTGTATCTGGGAAACATGCACCAAAAGCCACACAGTTTGGCATAGTACGAGCAAAGGTAGCCCCACCTGACGAGATTGGCTCGCTTGTCAAATCTCCTGTCTTATCTTGATAAACAGACATGAGCGTAGATACCAGTTGACTGTCTAATGGCACATACAAGGAAGCAAGGTAGTCGTACTCTTCATAGGTCAAGCCACATGATTGCGCTTTGGCTTGTAAAGTAGAAACTAGGGCTTCTTTATCCGCAGTGACAGGAATACGAATGTCCAAGCGAATTTCTGATTTTTTTGCGCTAATGGTTAGACCTGCAATATTGAAACTGAGTGTCCCTGATGGTTCATCGGTCACATCACCAAAAAGCTTAAATCCTGTGGCATCTTCACCAACTGCATTGACGATAAAGTCCAAGGCTGGATGATTTTCGAAATGTTCCAAAGCCTTTGCCAAACGAACGATGGCATTGACCCCCTCGGCAGCATCCTTGGCGTGCCGCGAAATACCAAGAACCGTTACTTGATCATCTTTGATTTCATAATCAAAGCCTAATTGATCTAATTCCGCAATAACTCCGGCTAATAAATGACCGGAATAGCTTGCCTTGGCAGGTACTACGTTATAGGCAGTTCCAGCTTCGATACTCAGACAAGGGTGACCTGGACCATGCAATTTGGCCTGTAGTAATCCTTTTTCAGCATAAGTCAAAGGGAAGGAAGAATCTGGCGCAAAGCCCATAGTTGCCACTTCTTCCAACTGATTGTAGCGGTTCATACACCGCCATAAGGTCTCTTCATCTGTTCCAAAAATGAAACGAATCCGTTTGTTAAATTGGACTCCCGCATCAAGAAGTGCTTTTACTGCAAATAAGGCCGCCATCGAAGGACCTTTATCATCCTGAACCCCGCGTCCAATAATATAATCTCCCTCTACCACAGCCTCAAAAGGCGGCGTCTGCCATTGACTAAGATCACCAGCAGGTACCACATCTAAGTGGCAAAGGATTGCTAATAATTCTTCGCCTTGCCCAATTTCAGCATAGCCATAATAGCCAGCAGGGTCTAAATAAGTTTTAAAACCCATTTTTTCCGTCAAAGCCAACGTGTGCTCCAGAACATCCTGAATCGCTTGACCAAATGGCGTATCTGCCTGATGTTCTTGCAAAACAGAAGGAAAAGCAACCAGTTCTTGGATGGCTTGAATACATGCCTCCTGATGCGATGACTGAATAAAACTTGTTCTCATTGTGTCCCCTTTCAACATAATAAGATATGATATATTTTCTAGCACTATTCTATCATAAAAGGAAAAACTGAGCCAAATTTTATCTGTATTCGTGATAAAATCTGACCCAGAATTTCGATTAGAAGAATGTCGCAATGACCAAAATAGCTATGGAGGCAATCATGATGCCTACGATTAACTTACCTACAAATTTATACCAAGTACCAATTTCAACACGACCAAGTGCCAAGGCTCCCATTACAATACCTGATGTTGGAGCTACCAAGTTCAAGAGACCTGATGCAGCTTGGAAAGCTGTGATAACCAAGCTCGCTGGTACATTTACAAACTCACCAAGAGGTGCCATGATACCCATAGAAGCCCCTGCAAGACCTGATGAAGATGGAATCAAGAAGGACATTGGTAGGTAGAAGAGATATGTCAAAATGATGAATACTTGTGAAGACAAACCTTGCAATCCTTCTTCACCCATGTGGAGAATAGTGGCAGTAATCATACCATCGTTCATGATGACTTGAATACCACGCGCGATAGCACAAATCAAAGCTACGCTGAAAATATCAGCCGCACCGAACATGAAGGATTTTACCAAACGTTCTTCACTCATACCATAAACTAAACCAACTACAATCCCTGCGATACCAAAGAGCATTGCTCCTTCTGGGAAGTACCAAGTACCAAGAGCAGCTGTTGAAGAACCAATCACTTGACCGATGAATGGAAGACCAATCAACCAATCATTAAATTGTGTAAAGATAGTCACACCCAAATCTTCCCATGGAATAAAGCTACAAATCATGAGAACAAATGTTAGTACAAATACCCAGAGAACACGTTTTTGAGCTGGTGATAATTCTGCATTCACTTCTTGAGTTGCTGCGACATTAAAGTGTTGCATGTCCGCTTCACGTTGTTTATAAACCAAGGACTTAGTCGGATCGTTTTTCACTTTCTCAGCATAGTTGGCTACAAAGAGAACCCCCATCGCGAGAATGACAACGAAGAAGACAAAGCGCCAAATCATACCATCCGCAACACTTACACCTGCCGCGTCAGAGGCTACAACTGTCGCAAATGGGTTTACAGTAGAAGCCAAACAGCCGATTTGAGAACCTAGCAAGATGATGGCTACACCAGTAATACTATCAAAACCAACCGCCATCATAACAGGAACAAGGAGCGGGAAGAAAGCCATTGTTTCTTCACCCATACCATAGGTTGAGCCTCCCAAGGCAAACAAAGGCATGAGGATGTAAATCAACATTTTTTCACGACCTTTGAAGCGTTTTACAATAGAAGCAATCCCTACATCAAGTGCACCTGTTTCGTTAACTACACCAAGAAAGGCCCCAACCATGATGATGAAGAATGCTACGTTAATCGCTGCTTCAGTCGCACCGTGACCAAGCATGGCACGAACTGGAGCCATAAAAACATCGTAAATCCCTTGTGGATTTTGAGCAACCTTCTCATAGGTACCAGCCACCAAACGTCCGGCTTCATCAACCTGATACTGACCAGCTGGAATAACCCATGTCATCACTGCCATAAAGGCAATAATGAGCATCAATATTGTATAAGACGAAGGCAATTTAAAGCCTTTTTTCACTTTTTCGCTCATCGCAAAAACCTCCTATAATATTTTAAAAGTTTATCCCCTATTTAAGGGAAATTGTATCCGTAATAACCGTATCAAATATCCACCTATCTTCAAGAGATGTCTATCTCCTTCAGTCTATTATCTGAAATCATTGCTTATAGATAGATACTTGATAGGAAATGGATGAGAGGGGAGGGAGCTTAGACGCCCAGACCTTCATGTTTAGATTAAAGGGAACCCTTGTGGGACTATCAACACTTCCACTCCCCTAACTCCATCAATAAATAACCCGTCTAGTTTAAAAACTATATTTGCATGCAGAGTACATCAATAAATAGAAGCCTCAACGATACATACAGCTGCTTAGCCTTTGACAATGATAGTGCCGCTATCGGATTCAATCAAAGCGCCTAAGTTTTCTAATGAGGTAATGACTGCTTTTGATTGCGGCTTATTGTTTACAAAAGCAATAGCTGCTTCAACTTTCGGTAGCATGGAACCTGGTGCGAATTGATTTTGTTTGATATATTCTTCCAATTCAGCCACAGTAACGGTTTCTAATTTTTCTTGGTCTGGTTTGTTGTAGTTAACAAAGACATAGTCTACACCTGTCAAGACGATAAACAAGTCTGCATCAACCAATTCTGCCAAACATTGAGAAGCAAAGTCCTTATCGATAACTGCTTCCACACCGGTCAGGGTGCCATCTGCTTCTTGGACAACTGGAATACCTCCGCCTCCAGCTGCTACGACAACTTCACCTGCATTGAGAAGGGTACGAATGGTACCAATTTCTTTGATTCCTACAGGTTTTGGCGAAGCAACGACTTTACGCCAGCCACGACCGGCATCTTCTTTGAAGGTTGCACCAGTCTTTTCTGCTTCTGCTTTCGCTTCTTCTTCTGTATAGAATGGTCCAATCGGCTTGGTCAAATTTTCGAAGGCGGGATCATTCTTATCTACGATAACCTGGGTCACAACAGATGCTACATCTTTTTCAATGCCTTCCTTGAGCAATTCATTTTCCAAGGCATTTTGCAACCAGAAACCAATCGAACCTTCTGTCATGGCTACCAAACTGTCTAGTGGAAAAGCTGGGTTCTTTTCCGAATCAGCAGCAAGGTTTTGAAGAAGTAAGTTTCCAACCTGAGGACCATTACCATGCGTGATAATAAGGTCATCCCCATTTTTTATCAATTTTACAAGGTGCTTGGCTGTTTGTACCAAGGCCTCTTTTTGTGCTTTAGCCGATGGGTCGGACGATAAAATGGCATTGCCACCCAAGGCTACTACAATTTTACGATTTGCCATATCTCTTGCTTTTTCCTCACTTTCGCGAAATAGTAATCGCTTACACATCTATCCTCAAAATAAGGGGGCTGGGTGCCAGCCCCCGGAGGTTGCGATGCGTTATTAGATAGTTAATTATTACACACGTGGAACAAATGGATCCCCTAAAGTAGCCGCCATCACTGCTTTAATAGTGTGCATACGGTTTTCAGCTTGGTCGAAGTGACGAGCATACTTGCTACGGAATACTTCGTCTGTTACTTCCATTTCTTCTACGCCGAATTTTTCAGCGACATCTTTACCATAAACAGTGTTTGTATCATGGAAGGCAGGCAAGCAGTGCAAGAAGATGAGATTTTCATTTTCTGCTTTTTTCACCAATTCCATATTCACTTGGTATGGCTTCAAGAGGGCAACGCGTTCAGCAAATTTATCTTCTTCACCCATTGATACCCAAACGTCTGTATAGAGAACATCTGCGCCTTTGACTGCTTCGTCAGCATTGTCAGTAATGAGAACACGTGCTCCACTTTCTTTCGCAAAACCTTCAGCCAAGGCAACTACTTCTTCTTCTGGGAAGAGTTCTTTTGGAGAGAAGATATGGACATTGACACCAAGGATAGCGCCTGTTACCAAAAGTGAGTTAGCAACATTGTTACGGCCATCACCACAGTAAACCAGAGTCAAGCCTTCCAACTTGCCAAAGTTTTCTTTGACAGTCAAGTAGTCCGCCAACATTTGAGTTGGGTGCCATGCATCTGTCAAACCATTCCATACTGGCACACCGGAGAATTCTGCCAATTCTTCCACCATTTTTTGACTGAAACCACGGAATTCAATACCGTCGAACATACGTCCCAAAACTTTAGCAGTATCTTCTGTAGATTCTTTCTTACCAAGTTGGATGTCATTTGCACCAAGATATTCTGGATGGGCACCAAGGTCAATAGATGCTACTGTGAAGGCAGCACGAGTACGTGTTGATGTTTTTTCAAACAAGAGAGCAATATTTTTACCTTCCAAATAACGGTGTGGAATATTGCGTTTTTTCAAATCTTTCAAATGAGCTGAGAAATCAATCAACCATTCCAATTCTGCGCGTGTGAAATCTTTCTCTGCAAGGAAATGTCTACCTTTAAATACGTTTGTCATTGTCTCTTCTCCTAATGTTTAAATAAATTTTGTCAATGTCTGGCACCATTCTCCATCTTCTTGATAAACTTCAGAAGTTGCTTGGTAGCCAACTGACTCATAAAAAGTCTTTGCAGTTAACTCCGAATGTATATTCAACTGATGAAAGCCTGCTTCACGTGCATACGCTTCCAAAGAGCTGATAATCATTTTTCCATAGCCTTTTCCACGAAAATTCGGTAGAGTGGCTATTCGGGTTAGACGAGCTTGACCAGGACCGACAGGAAGAAAACGTCCCGTTGAAACAGGCTCTTCACCAATAAAGAGATTGGCGTAAACTCTTTCTTCCGTATCATTCTGGTCAAATTCATCTTCCTTTGCAATACCACGCTCAAGGACAAATACCTTATAGCGGACATAGATAGAGGCTGCGCGTTGCCATTCTTCCGAACCGATTGTTGTTCGTTCTATACTTGGCATTAGATGTCTTCACGTTCAAACGGCATTGACATACAACGAGGTCCACCACGACCGCGAACCAATTCGCTTCCGCCAATCTTAATCAAACGAAGCCCTTTGGACTCGAGGATAGCATTGGTAATCGTATTGCGTTTGTAAACAACTACCACACCTGGTGCAATAGTCAATGTATTTGAACCATCATTCCATTGCTCACGACCAGCAGCAACCATATCACCGCCACCACAACGAATCAATTCTACTTTTTCAAGACCAAGGTTCGCAGCCAAAAGTTCTGCCAAATCACCATGTTCTTCTTCAATATGAAGCGTGTCATTTTCATAGGTTACAGAGAAGACACGAAGGTCACCTTCGATTTCTGGGTGGATAGTAAACTTATCATAGTCAACCATGGTAAATACTGTATCCAAATGCATGAATTTACGGTTGTTAGCAAATTCGAATGCCAATACTTTCTTGAAGCCAACATGCCGTTCAAAGATATTTACCAATAGTTTTTCAATTGATGCCGCATCGGTACGTTGTGAAATACCTACTGCCAAAACATCTTTTGAAAGAACCAATTCGTCACCACCCTCTATACGAGTAGTTTCTTCACGATTGTAAACCAATGGAACTTTTCCACCATATTCTGGGTGATGAGTGAAGATATATTTACCATACAAGGTTTCACGGTTCCGTGTTTCTGAATACATGTGGTTAAGAGAAACAGCATTACCAATCGTAGCAAATGGATCCCGTGTGAAGTAAAGGTTTGGCATTGGGTCTATTGCAAATGGGTAAGAGGATTCAACCAAATCTGTCAAACCTTTTTCTTCAGAAGGGATTTCTGGCAATTCTGCCTTTTGAACACCAGCCATCGTTTTCTCAACCAGTTCTTGATTATCTTCAATAGACATCAACAGCTTACGAATTGCCTTTTTAGTTGCCCGGCCACGAATGTTAGCTTCTTCAAGATATTCATCAATAAATTGTTCACGAATTTCAGGTGTAACAAGTGACTCAGCAGCTAATTTTTCCAAGTAGAGCACTTCTACACCTTCATCACGAAGAGCTTGAGCAAAGGCATCATGCTCTTTCTGTGCATCTTCTAAGAATGGGATATCATCGAAGAGTAGGCGTTCTAGATAGTCAGGCATAAGGTTTTCAATTTCCTTACCTGGTCTGTGTAACATAACTTTTTTCAGCTTACCAATTTCTGAAAAAACATGAATTGGATGGTTTGACATGATCTGTCCTCCTTGTAGATTTATACATGATGGGAAACGAGGAGGACCGTACGCTTTCCTGCCTCTCATTTCCTCTTTACATCCATAGTTTAACAGAGCAAAAAAACAAAAACTTGAAAACGCTCACATTTATTTTGAGAAATTCTTCACATTTTTAACCTTATTTATAAATAATTATCGATTATATCATCTAAATTCTGCATAATTCTTTCCGTTATATCATTATATGAATTTTTATTTTTTTATAAAAAACAGAAACTTCAATGAGTTTCTGTCAAATTTTCTAAGAAATAATCAATATCTAAATAAGTTAACTGTTTATGGCTATAAGCTATTTTACCATCCTGCTTCAGTTGCTTCAAAACATGGCTAACCGTTTCCCGTGTCGTAGCTGCTAAACGCGAAATCTCTTGAATATGAATTTCAAATGGCAAGGTAGCAAACTGCTCTCGCTGGCACATATCCCAATAAAGAAGAGCCAAGGCTTGAACGACTCGATCTGATGCCTTGGAACGCATCGCATTTCGCAAGCGCAACTCTTGAAAACGAAGCACTTTGGATAATTTTTGACAGATATAAGCCATTTGACTCGGATTTATCTTCGACAAGGTTTCAAACAAGACCATCGGTACAATAAAATACTCTAGGTCCGTTATGGCAATGGCGGTATAATGATAAGGTTTGTCCTGAAACATATCTCCAAAAGGAAAGGCACCACCCTGCCGAATATAGTCTAAATACGTAAAACTATCCGTCTCATCATATTGCTCAATCCGAGCATAGCCCTTATACAATACAAATAGATAATCTCTAGGATCCTCTGCGTAAAAAAAGATTTGTCCCTTAGGAATCTTTCGAAAACGAATATGCTTAGCTAATTGATCAAAGCTATCACGTGTCAAACGTTCAAAAGTTGGATGTGCCCTTAGATAATCATATTGTTCGTTGCTTATCATCAAAACTCCTTTCTAGCTAAAGTATCCTTCTATCTATTTTAACATATATTAACGTTCTATGCTAATCATTACTGAAAAATTCATAAAACAGGATCATTCCTGTGAAGAGGAATACTATCACAACTAATACAAAAAACTGGTCCTCTCGAACCAGTCTTAGTATCGTCGAATGAATTAACTTTCAGACAAGGAACTGAGGTGTAAGCAATACTAGAGTACGGCAAGCCGAAAGTAACGATGTATCAAAGTTAATTCAAATGTCCATAACATTCTATGTATACCTATCTAGTCAGTCAATTCATCCGCAATCTTATTGATTTTCCGCAAACGATGGTTGACACCACTTTTAGTGATCGGTACCGTTAGACTATCCGCCAATTGCTGAATGGAATAGTCTGGATGCTGAATTCGCAACTGGGCAATCTCCTGCAAGTCACCTGACAACTGATCTAGACCGATAGTATCCATAATTTTGATAATATTATTGATTGTTTTCATACTAGCATTGACCGTCTTTGCAATATTAGCAGCTTCCGCATTGGTAGCTCGATTTAGGTCATTGCGAGCCTCACGAAGCAATTTAACATTCTCAAATTCTGTCTTCGTCTCTTCTGCTCCAATCACCAAAAGAAAATCCATAATGTCCTCTGCACGTTGCAGATAGGTAATGGTTCCCTTACTTCGCTCAATGACTTTGGCATCCAAAAGAAATTTCTGCATCAGATTGGCCAGGTCATTGGCATGGTCACTATAGACAGAAGCTATTTCAAGCTGGTATTTTCCTTTTTCAGGATCCTTAACAGAGCCTGCCGCTAAAAATGCTCCACGAAGATAGGCTTGACTCCACGAATCATTTTCCAAAACCAAGGGAGAAATCCCCGTCTCTAATCCAAAGAAGCTATCAGCCAAATGCAAATCGTTCAATATCTCATTCACGCCGTCTTCTATCAAAACTGCATACACACGATTCTTTTTGAGATTAGGTTTTTGATGATGGCGAATCTCAGCTTTAATCTGGTAGAAATGGAGTAACAGTTCATAAATGTGACGGGCAATCTTTGCATTTTCCGTGCTGATAGAAAGAGTCAAACCTGATGAAGCTAAGCCCAAACTACCTGATAATTTGATAATAGCAGATAGCTCGCTCTTATTTTGGCTAGACTGAAGCAGCAATTCTTCCTTTACTTGTACTGTAAAACTCATGGCCGCACCTGCAAAATCTTGAGCAACTCTTCTACTACCAAGTCACCATCATGGAAAGCTCCGCCATTTTCCAAACGAAGAAAATTCGAAGAAATCACACGATTAGCTTGTTTTTGCAAACCTGCAAAATCGTGTTTTACCTGTACCAAGTATTCATCAAACTGGTTGCTATTCATATACTCTTGTGGAACTGGCTCAATATTGACCAAAACTGTATCAATGAATTGTTCAGCTAAGTGTGCATTGAGAACCGCCACGTGGTCCGCATCTGAGAAAAACTCAGTCTCTCCCCGTTGGGTCATAATGTTGCACACATAGGTCACTTCAGCCTTGGTTTCTTTTAGGGCTTTGCCAATGTCAGAAATCATCAGATTCGGCAAGATTGAGGTAAAAAGAGAACCCGGTCCAAGTACAATCATGTCACTTTCCATAATCGTTTCAACTACCTGGCGACTGGCTTTCGGTTCATCATCATTATAAGAATTTGTCACATAGACATGATCAATCATCCCATTATGCTTGGAAATCTTACTCTCACCTGCTACCTCGGTCCCATCTGTAAAAATAGCATGAAGGGTCAAGGCCTGTTCGCTAGATGGATAAATCCGCCCTGTCGTATGGAAAAAGCGCGTCAACAACCTCATCGCATTGTAGGTTGAACCCTGCATTTCTGAAATACCAGCAATGATGAGATTCCCTAGTGGATGACCAGCCAAGGGGCCATCTGAATCCGCAAAACGATACTGGAAAATTTGTTCATAAAGTTTGGGCATATCCGACATAGCCAATAGGACGTTACGCAAATCACCTGGAGGGGTCACCTGCAAAGCCTGACGGATTTCCCCCGAAGATCCTCCGTCATCAGCTACCGTCACGATAGCGGTAATCTCTACATCCTTATCCCGCAAACTCTTCAAAATGACTGGAATACCAGTCCCGCCCCCGATAACTGTAATCTTTGGTTTTCTCATGAGCGGTTGACCGTCTCCTTCCGTCTGTCCTTATCACGATGACTACGATTAACATTCCAATTTTTCTCTAAATCGTCTGCCAAACGTTTAGCAAAGGCTACGCTTCTATGCTGACCACCCGTACATCCAACGGCAATCGTTAGAACTGATTTTCCTTCTTTCTGATAACCAGGAAGAATCGGTTCTATCAAGCCGAGCAAATGACTATAAAACTCTTCCGATTCTTGATGCTCCATGACATAGTCAAAGACAGGAGCATCCAGACCAGTCAGATTACGCAACTCCAACTTGTAGTAGGGATTTGGTAAGAACCGAACGTCAAAAACCAAGTCTGCATCCAGAGGTAGTCCATATTTGAAACCAAAGGACATCACTTCTATGCGAAACGACGGCTGATTATCTTGACTAGCAAACTGCTCTGAGATTACCTTACGGAGATTGCGAGGTGTCAGCTCTGTCGTATCAATGACATTCTGACTCATATTTTTCAAGGGAGCCAAAAGTTCACGTTCTAGCTGAATCCCGTCCAAAACACGACCATCAGCCGCCAAAGGATGGGAACGACGAGTTTCTTTATAGCGAGCAACCAATTCACTATCCGTCGCATCCAAGAATAGGACTTTAAAATCTAAATCCTCTGCCCCCTCAATCTCATCCAACACCTCTCGAATCTCCGAGAAGAAGGATCGACTCCGCATATCTACAACAAGAGCAATCTTATTGTTATCCTGGCTATGACGAATCAACTCTAAAAACTTTGGCAAGAGAGTCGGTGGCATATTGTCAATGGTAAAATAACCCAAGTCCTCAAAAGACTGAATGGCTACTGTCTTACCAGCTCCCGACATCCCTGTCACAATCACTAAATGGAGTTTGTCCGACATGACATCCCCTCCTTTTCTCTTCTAATCAATAACTGCAATAACTTCAATCTCAACCTTAACATCACGTGGCAAGCGTGCAACTTCCACCGCTGAACGAGCTGGAAAATCTGCTGAGAAAGCTGTTTTATAAACTTCATTAAAGGCTACAAAATCATTCATATCTTTTAGGAAACAAGTCGTCTTCACCACATGGTCAAAGTCTGTTCCTGCTTCTGATAAAATTGCTGCGATATTTTTCAAGACTTGCTCAGTCTGCTCCTGAATGGTTTCACCAACCACTTCACCAGTTTCAGGTGACAAAGGAACTTGACCAGAGGCAAATAGGAAATTTCCAACAACCTTCCCTTGAACGTATGGGCCAATTGCTGCAGGTGCCTTATCTGTGTGAATGGTTTTCATCTGATTATCTCCTTTTTATCATTCTACTGATATTATACCAAAAAACTAGCCTATTCAGCCAGTTTTCGTGTTTGCACAATAAACCTCCAAGTCAGAAAAATCGCTCGCAAGAGCAGGTCAATCAAAATCGACAGCCAGACGCCGGCAATTCCTAAACCGAACATCTGACCTAAGACGATAACACCTGAGACGCGCAGCCCCCACATTCCTATCATTGTGGAGTAGAGTGGCGACTTGGTATCCCCCAAGCCCTGCAGAGCGCCAGCCATGATCAAAGAAACCGCAAGGCCTGGCTGGTTGAAAGCATCGATCCGTAAGGCTGTGACGACTTGACGGACGGCTTCTAGGTCTTTGGTAAATAGCAGAGCAAAACTTGGGGCTCCGAAAAATAAGATGGTACCGAGCAGGGACATGATGGCTACTCCATAGGCAGAGCTGAGAAATGCGACCCGTCTAACTGTGAGGATGTCCCCCTTTCCCAAGGCTTGACCGATCAAAACCGCCGCCGCTGTCGCAAGACCATAGGCAGGCATATAGGTAAAACTCTCGATATTACCTGCAATCATATGAGAAGCATAGACAATCGTTCCCAGCCCCACAATCAAACTGAAATAGACAACCTGTCCCAACCGCATAACCAAGCGTTCGGTTGCTGCAGGTAGGGTCAAAACCACCATTTCCTTAGGACTTCCCAAGTGGAACAATTGTTTGAGATCAACTGCCAAGTCAGTCTGCTTTACCTTTCGGTAAAGCAAGACAGTACCAAGCAAGCGAGCTAAGACAGTTCCCAAGGCGGTCCCTACAATACCCAAACCTGACCAAGAGCCAATACCAAAAATCAAGAAATAGTCCAAGACCACATTAAAACCATTGGTCAGTAAGCTCATTTTCATAGGAAATACTGTATCCCCAGATGCCCGCAGGATTGTTCCCAAAATAGTCATCAAGGCCTGAAAAATAGTCAAACCACCAACCCAGTAGAAAAAGACCTGGACGCCAGCCAAACTCTCCGCATCTGCTCCCATTAAGACCAACATCTGCCGCCCGAAAACAAGGGATAGTAACCCCAATAGCAGACCTACACCTACTGAAAGCACTAAGGCTTGACGGACATGAAAGGTAAGAGATTCCCTATCTCCTGCGCCAATAGACCGAGCAATCAAAGCTGTTGCCCCAACTCCCAAAGCCATATAGACCGCCAAATAGACATTCAAAATCGTATTGGCAAGACCAACTGCTGTCACCGCTACCAGCCCCAGCTGTGCAATCAAGAGGGTATCCACAAAACCAACTAAGGTCTGAAAGATATTTTCCACCGTAGCAGGCAAGGCCAAACGAATAATTTCTTTTCCTAAACTTTCTTGCTTCATTTTCCTCTCCACGATTTTATTTAGAATAATTATAAATAAAACTCAGTGAAAAAGAAAGAAAACAGGGAGTGGGGAAGAACTCGATAAGTCAAAAAGGAGTTCATCTCTCCACCCCCGCATAGCTCCAAAGTTTCAGGGAACCTTTGGAGGTTAGAGATAAGGCGAACAAAGTTCGCATCAGTCGTATAGGTCAGATTTGGAGTGGAAAACACGAATTGCTGAGATTTGCTTCGCAAACCTTATCTCCAACCTTTTTACCTAGCTTTTCTGCTTCAAGACTCGGGCTGAAACAGTTCCCAGAACTGCTTCACTCCACTGGACTGTTAAAGCCAATCAACCACTGCGCTGAGATGTTGACACGAACTCTGAGAAGTACACCGATACCGAGCCTAGTTACCTAGAACTTCATTTTTTATAGATTTCTTTCCGGTGCCCGATTTCAAGGGCCAGGATGACCATTTTGTTATCAATAATATCACAAATTACACGGTAATTCCCCACTCTATACCGCCACAGCCCCTTATAGTCTCCTACCAAGGCCTTCCCAAATTGTCTTGGATTCTCCAAACCGTCCAAACGTTTTTTCAAATCCTTAGCAAGCATCATCCCCACATGCCTGTCCATTTTTTTCAACTGCTTCAAAGCATCATCGCTGAGAACAAGCTTATAAGCCATCTTCTAACTCCGCAAGAACATCATCAATCGAGTGTGTAACAGGATTTTCTTGGAATTTCTTCAAAGCCTTGATACCAATTTCATAGTCCAACTGGTCTTCTATCTGTTCAGCAAGTGCAGTTTTGAATAGCTCAGACAGGCTTTTTCCTGTATGAATAGCATAGCTTCTGAAAATTTCTTCTTCTGCATCGTTTAATCGCAAGGATACAATTCCCATCATTCCACCTACTTTCTTCTTGTAATACATTGTAAAACAATTCGTTCAAAATGTCAATTGACACCAGAAAAACAGACCACGTTTGTAGTCTGTCAGTGAATATTTATTTCGCAGTCTTTCAGTTTACTTTTAGTACTAGGCAACGAGCTGCAGACTGTACTAAGGTACGGCAAAACGAGTTCAAATAATGATGAGATTATTTGAACTTGGAAATAAGGAAACGGAGTTTCCTCATACGTCGACGTAATAAAGGAAAAACTGAACGACTGTATTACGGATGCAAGCGGTGCAACATACGTGGGAATGGAATGGCTTCACGGATGTGTTTTGTACCAGCAACGAAGGTTACCATACGCTCAATACCGATACCGAAACCACCGTGTGGCACTGAACCGTATTTACGAAGGTCAAGGTAAAATTCGTACTCTGACTTGTCCATACCGAGCTTGTCCATCTTGGCTACCAAGGCATCGTAGTTATCCTCACGCATAGAACCACCAATGATTTCACCATAGCCTTCTGGTGCCAAGAGGTCCGCACAAAGCACGCGCTCTGGATTACCTGGAACTGGCTTCATGTAGAAGGCCTTGAAGCTTGCTGGATAGTTAACAACGAAAGTCGGTACACCAAAGTAGTTTGAAATCCAAGTTTCATGTGGTGATCCAAAGTCATCACCATGCTCGATGTGTTCGTAGTCTGTATCTTTATCAGCTTCATGCTCTTGAAGAAGGGTAATAGCATCATCATAAGCCACACGTTTGAATGGCTCTGCAATGTAGCGTTTGAGAGCATCCACATCACGCTCAAGAGTTTCCAAGGCTTGTGGAGCACGGTCGATAACACCTTGAATCAAGGCTTTGACATAAGCTTCTTGCAAGTCAAGTGACTCTTCATGGCTGAGGAATGAATACTCGGCATCCATCATCCAGAACTCCGTCAAGTGACGGCGAGTTTTTGATTTTTCCGCACGGAAAACAGGACCGAAGTCGAAAACACGACCAAGGGCCATGGCACCAGCTTCCAGGTAAAGCTGACCAGATTGGCTGAGGTAGGCAAGCTGACCAAAGTAGTCTGTTTCAAACAATTCTGTCGAATCTTCTGCCGCATTTCCAGACAAGATTGGGCTATCAAACTTGATAAAGCCATTCTTTTCAAAGAATTCATAAGTCGCATAGATGATGGCGTTACGGATTTGCTGGATAGCGACCTGTTTACGAGAACGCAACCAGAGGTGACGGTTGTCCATAAGGAAGTCCGTACCGTGTTCTTTTGGTGTGATTGGGTAATCTTGTGACTCACCAATCACTTCAAGGTCTGTCACATCCAACTCATAACCAAACTTAGAACGCTCATCTTCCTTGACAATCCCTGTCACATAGACAGACGTTTCTTGGCTAAGGCGTTTTGCTACATCAAACTTCTCAGTACCAGCTTCTTCACCGAATTTTTCGATGAAGTTTGGTTTGAAGGCAACTGCTTGGAAGAAGGCTGTTCCGTCACGCAATTGCAGGAAGGCTAACTTGCCCTTGCCTGATTTGTTAGCAACCCAGGCACCAATGGTCACTTCTTGACCGACATAATCTTTTACTTGGTTGATGGTAATCAATTTTCTAGACATTATTTTTCCTCTTTTTATTTTTTCATAAATGTGTGTAGTCGAGCCACTGCTTCTTTGAGCGTGTCCATATCTGTCGCATAGCTGAGGCGGATATTCTCAGGAGCTCCAAAACCAGCACCTGTCACCATTGCAACTCCCACTTCTTCCAAAATGGCTGTGGTAAATTCAGTTACATCTGTGTAGCCCTTCATTTCCATAGCCTTTTTGACATTTGGGAAGAGATAGAAGGCACCTTCTGGCTTAATCACTTTAAAACCAGGCACTTCTGCCAGCAAGGGATAAATGGTATTGAGTCGCTCTTCAAATGCCTGACGCATGGTTTCGACCGTATCTTGCGGACCTGTAAAGGCTTCAATGGCCGCATACTGAGCAGCGGTTGTTAAGTTTGACGTCGTTTGTCCGACAATCTTACTCATAGCCGCAATGATCTCAGGATTACCAACGGCAAATCCAACCCGCCAACCTGTCATGGCATAGGCCTTGGCCACCCCATTGACAACAATAGTCTGCTGACGAATGCTTTCTGAAATGCTTGAAATCGGTGTGAAGGTATTTCCATTATATACCAAACGACCGTAAATATCGTCTGCCAAGATGAGAATGTCGTGCTCTACAGCCCAGTTGCCAATAGCTTCCAATTCCTCACGACTGTAAATCATGCCAGTCGGATTAGAAGGAGTATTGAGTAGGAATACTTTGGTCTTATCTGTCCGAGCTGCTTCCAGCTGGTCAACTGTTACCTTGAAATTGTGCTCTTCACTTGCAGTGACAAAGACAGGCACCCCATCATTCATCTTGATTTGATCTGCATAAGAAACCCAGTAAGGTGTGGGAATCAGAACCTCATCACCAGGATTGATGACCGCCGCAAAGAAAGCATAAAGGATAAACTTGGCACCAGTGGCAAGAACGACTTGATTGCGTTCGATAGAGTAGCCATAAAAGTTCTCAAAGTAGGTATTGACCGCGTCCTTCAATTCTGGCAGACCTGAAGCTACCGTATAAAAACTCGCCTTACCATCTTCGATAGACTTAATAGCAGCTTCTTGAATATTTTTCGGTGTAACGAAGTCTGGCTCACCCAAGGTCAGCTCTAAAATATCACGTCCTTCTGCCTTCAAGGCCTTTGCCCGTGCACCCGCTGCCAGCGTGACACTTTCTTCCATTTCTAAGACACGTTTTGATAGCTTGCTCATAAGCCCTCCCGTTTGATAAAGTTCCCTGTTTCAAATTCAACTAAATAGTAGGCAGTACCTGACTTGACTTCCCAAATAGGTTTGCCATCCCTTAAACCTAGAATAGTTCGCTCTACTTGGCTTGCACCGTTTTTCTTGGCAATAGCTTGCGCTTCTTCTTGCGAAATTCCCTGAGCTAAAGAATAGACATATACTGTGCTAGAAGCCTCTGGAATCAAAACTGCAACCTCTTCTCCCTGACTGGTGACACCAAATACACAAAAATAGGTTTCAGTACCATTGTAGATAGAAAAATCATTGACAGTTTGCAAATCAGCATATTCTGTAGCTACTCCAACTGCATGACTACGCGCATTGTTGAAAGGGGCAGCAGCAATATCCCAAATAGTAAAAATTGAAAAAGTCACAACACTGAGAAGGATAAAAGAGCCCATCACTAACTGACCAGTCTTGGAAGCCATCCACTCCAACAGTTGAAAAATCTTTTTTTCCATAACAGTCCCATTATACTACAAATTAAAGCATATTTCCATTCTTTCTGTGATTGTATAGTCAACTGAAACAAGAGCAGGACGAAAGTGCCTCAAGAAAAGTATCGCAATTTGGCAATACTCTTCTGAGGTGTTTTTTGATGTGAGCCCATATTTTCTCAATGGGATTATATTCCGGTGAGTAAGGAGGAAGTGGTAAAAGTCTATGTCCCTGCTCCTCGCATAAATCTTTTAGCTTACTCATCCTATGAAACTTTGCATTGTCCATAATGATAACAGATGGTTTACCTAAAGTGGGTAGTAAGAATGTTTTGAACCAAGCTTCGAAAAAGCCACTCGTCATAGTATCTTTGTATGTCATCGGGGCTATAAGCGCACCATTTATGAGACCTGCTACTAAAGATATCCGCTGGTATCTTCTTCCAGAGACCTTACCTTTTATCAACTGACCTTTCAAAGAGCGACCATATTTTCGATGAAAATATGTCTCAAACCCTGTCTCGTCAATATAAACAGGAGTCAAGTGGCTTAAGTTATTCAATTCTTTAAGGAACAGTTCTACTTTTTCAGGGTCTTGTTCATAGTAGGTACAGCTCTTTTTTTTCGAGTATATCCCATAGCTTTGAGGGGGTAATGAATAGCTGTTGGATGACAGTCAAATTCAGAAGCTATTTCAGTCAAATAAGCATCTGGATGAGTTTCAAGATAATTCTTTAATTTATCTCTATCCACTTTTCTTGGCTTGGTTCCTTTAACTTGGTGATGAAGCTCGCCGGTTTTCTCTTTTAATTTTAGCCATTGATAGATAGTGTTACGTGAAACTTGGAAAATAGCTGATGCTTCAGTAATACTGCCGGTTTTCTCACAGTATGCGAGAACTTTTTTACGAAAATCTAATGAATATGCCATAAATACATTATATCATAAATGTACTGTTTTTGTTTCATTTAACTATAAATAAAATTTCCTTTTCCTTCACACAAAGAAAAGGATATAAAAACCTACATTCACAGTTTTGCACTTCCATCTAAGACTATTTCTCAAATGCTCATTGCTCGTTTTTTCCAGTACAGTTAGTATTACCTCAAAAAACGAACTTGATTAACTAAAAACTATCTTTTCCATAAAAGTACTTTACCTATGAATATAGGATTTAACTTTTTTTGCTTGATAACCGAACGATTTATTGCTAAAATATTCTCATGAGAACTGTTGAACAATCTTTAAACGAGAACAAGCATGCACTTCACAGTCTAGTCGTCTTTCGCAGAGCAGCTAATACTATCGCAAAATCAGAATTAGAAACAATCAAAAAATACGGACTGACAGTTTGTCAGTTTGGAGTGATGGAGGCACTCTACAACAAAGGAAATCTGCGGATTCAAGACTTAATTGATAAATTATTAAGCACTTCTGGCAACATGACTGTCGTTATAAAGAACATGATTCGAGATGGTTATATCTACAAGACTATCGATACAAATGACCGTCGTGCTTCCTTGATTGCTCTCACTCCACTTGGACGCGAAACCATTGAAAAAATCCTTCCAGAGCATTATGATCACGTTGGAGAGATTTTTTCTGTCCTTAGTTCAGAAGAACAAGACCAATTAGCCGAGATACTTAAAAAATTCAAGAATCAGCAGACCTAGGATTGTCAACAAAAGACAAATACGATATACTAAATTTATGTTTTTATGAAAAGGAGGCCATCATGGCAAACGTATTGTTTTTAGTTGGTTCACTACGTGACGGTTCTTTTAACCATCAAATGGCAAAAAAAGCTGAAGCATTCTTGACTGATAAGGCTCAAGTATCTTACATTGATCTTGCAAAAATTCCCCTATTCAACCAAGACATCGAGACACCTATCCTTCCTGAAATTGCAGAGCTACGTGCACAAGTAGACGCTGCGGATGCTATCTGGATTTTCTCACCAGTATATAACTATGCAATCCCAGGCATCGTAAAAAATGCTCTCGATTGGCTCAGTCGTTCGCTCGATTTATCCAATCCAAAAGGACCATCTATCCTACAAGATAAAATCACAACTGTCTCTGCAGTCGCAAACAGTGGTCACGACCACCTATTCAAAGACTTCCAACACCTTCTTCCATTTATTCGCACTCAGATTGCTGGTGAATTTACAGGTTCAACCATCAATCCAGAAGCATGGGGAACAGGTGTATTGGAGTTATCTGACGAAACTCTAACAAAACTCGAACAACAAGTAGCTGACCTGTTGGCAGCAATTCAATAATAATCAAAAAAAACCAGAATTTCTGGTTTTTTTGATTAACATTTTAAGAGCATTCCGACTTCTGCCAAGAATAATTACTACTTTGATGACTTCTCAAAATCATTCCCCAACTTCATTTCTCACACACTGTAAGGCAGCTCCGATGACTTGGTGCATATCGTAGTAACGATAATGACCAAGACGCCCACCGAATATGACATTCTCTTGTTGTTCTGACAATTTCTTATATGCTGTGTATAGATGGTTATTGCGATTATTGTTGACTGGATAGTATGGCTCATCGCCTCGTTTCCAGGTCTTCGAATACTCACGTGTAATAATGGTTTTCGGTTGTGTACCAAATTCGAAGTGTTTGTGTTCGATGATTCGAGTATATGGTGTCTCGCTATCTGTATAGTTGACAACCGCATTCCCTTGATAGTTTTCCATATCCAACACTTCTGTCTCAAATCGAAGGCTACGGTACTCCAATTCACCAAGTTGGTAATCAAAGAACTCGTCAATCATTCCTGTAAAGACAATCTTTGGATAGGTAGCTAAATAGTCTTCCTTATTGGCAAAGAAATCAACATTTGTCTCCACATCGATATTTTCATGTTCCAACATTTTTTCTACAATCTGCGTGTAACCGCCGATTGGAATACCTTGATAAGTATCGTTAAAGTAGTTATTATCATAAGTCAAACGCACGGGCAAACGACGGATGATGAAGGCTGGTAACTCCGTACATGGTTTTTCCCATTGTTTTTCTGTGTAGGACTTGATCAATTTTTCATAGATGTCTGTACCAACAAGTGAGATGGCTTGCTCTTCCAAGTTTTCAGGCGTTTTACCACCCAACACAGCTCGTTGCTCTGCAATCTTCGCTCCTGCTTCAGCAGGTGTCACCACGCCCCACAGTTTATTGAAAGTATTCATGTTGAAGGGAAGATTGTAAATCTCACCTTTGTAGTTGGCGACTGGTGTGTTTGTATAGCTGTTGAACTCCGCAAACTGATTCACATAATCCCAAATTTCTTTTTCAGAAGTATGGAAAATATGTGCGCCATATTCATGGACTTGAATACCTTCTACTTCTTTTGTATAGATGTTACCCGCAATGTGGTCTCGTTTTTCGATAACCTTTATTTTTTTACCCTTTTTAGCTGCCTCATGAGCAAAGACCGCTCCGAACAGACCCGCTCCGACAACTAGATAATCGTATTTTTTCATATTGTTTTTACATTTAACTTTCTAAGGAAGTCATTTCTCCAAATCTTTTACTAGACTATCATTAATACCATCGTCTCATAACTAATAAAGAATGAGTTGTGATAATCTCTTCCCTAAAACCTTTCACTTAAAGCTTGCAATATCCAATATTATAACAGACAATACAACCTTCATCAAGTTTAGCAATAGACTTGTTCGGTAACTCAAAGGCGGTATACTAAAGGTATGGAAACAACATACGAAAAAGTCTTAAAATTAAACTCAGAGAATTTCAAATTGTTGATAGGTGTAAAAAAGCGACGTTTCATCTGATGCTTGATTGTCTCACTGACGCTTATCAAGAGCAACACCGAAAAGGAGGACGCCCACGCCGTCTAAGTATGGAAGAGCAGCTTATCATGACCTTGCGCTACTTACGCTATTACCCGACTCAACGCTTGTTGGCATTTGATTTTGGTGTAGGTGTGGCAACTGTCAACATGATGCGTATTTGAGAGTTCAAAGGTCCTGGGGTCCTTTGAAGCTGCTTGCCAAAAAACAGGAGAGCATACTGGACAATCTAATTGCGTTTTTCTAATAATCCCACAACTTCTATGTGATGCGTATTTGGAAATAAATCAGCCGGCTGTACCTTCGTCAATTTGTACCCCAATTCCTCATAAAGTTTAATATCACGCGCCATGGTTGCCACATTACAAGAGATATAGACGATTTTCTCTGGTTTTACAGAAGTACTTGCTTTGATAAAACTTTCTGTCAAACCTTTTCGTGGTGGGTCGACAAAAATCACAGTTGGTTTGACTCCATCTGCCACCCATTTTTGCATAGCGGATTCAGCGCTATCACAGACATAAGTAACATTATCAATCCCATTTCGAGCAGCATTCTTCTGACTATCAAGGACAGCCTTTTCAACGACTTCTACACCGTAAACATGCTTAACTTGTTTTGCAAAGGAGAGACCAATTGTCCCAATACCTGAATAGGCATCAATCACGACATCATCTGCCGACAATTCTGCAAAATCAATGGCGGTCTGATAGAGTTTTTCAGCCATTTCTGTGTTGACTTGATAGAAAGACGGTGCAGAAATTTCAAATTCATTGCCCAACATGGTATCTGCAATAGTTTCACTGCCATGCAAAAGACGGAATTCTTGACCGAATATAGCATTGGTATTCTGGTCATTAATATTCTGAACGATAGAAACAAGATTTGGAAATTGGCTTGTCAAACGCTCAATAAGGGTTTCAACACGGAAAATCTTCGGACGAGTCGTAACTAAAACTAGCATCAACTGACCTGAATAATGACCACGACGAACAACAATATTTCTCACAAGTCCTGTCTGTTCTTTCTCATCGTAAGGCTTCAAGTCTAATTTTCTCAAGAGGTCACGTGTCGCTAGAACCAAGGCATCAATTTCCTTGTGTTGAATGTAAAAATCCTCAATCGGAACTAAATCATGTGAATTTTTTCGGAAGAATCCTGTTTCTAACTGCCCATTCACACGACGAACTGGAACAGCTGCCTTATTACGATAAGCAAGAGGACTGTCCATTCCCAACGTATCTGCTACTGCTATTTCTGAAATGCCTGCAATCTTACGTAGACTATTCTCAACTTGTTTTTTCTTAAAAGCTAGTTGGGCTGGATAAGTGAGATGCCCCAAGTCAGCAATACCTGTTCTTAGATAGGTAAAATCCAAGTCCTGATTACGGTCTTGTGAGAAGCTCTGCCATTGCTCCACCTTACCAAAACCAATATTTTTCTTAAGTTTTAAGATGCGCATGGAAATTTTCTCGCCTGGAAGAGCATTGTCTACAAAGAAGACAAAACCATCAATTTTTGCCACACCCTGCCCCTCATGTGTCAAATCTACAACTTCTACTTCGACAATATCGTTTTTCTTTAACATAATTCTACTTTCTATTTTTGGACCACTAAAAAGTGACCGAAGTCACTTCTAGTATACCATATTTCTTAACGCAGGCCTAACTCAGCCAAGCGCTGCTGGTATTTTTCAAAATCAACACGAAGAGCCATACCACCATACATATCATAGTCGTCAATCCAGTCTCCATTTTCTGGGATTGTAACACGTTCGATACCATTTGCCGCATCCAATAGAAGGCCTGGTCCCTGTAGCCACATAAAGCTTTGCGGTACTGTTGTCGGAGTCATGGCCACAACCTTACCTATAGCTTCGGAGCCAGAGAATAGTTTCATTGGATTTTTAGCCTGTGTCATAACAGCAGATAGCACTTCCTGTTGACGTCTCGTACGACCAAAATCACCTTCATCATCCGAACGATAGCGCGCGTAGTTAAGCAAGGTCTTACCATCCATCTGCTGTACACCGACCTGAATCGTTTGATAAGCAGGAGCATTTTCTTCCAGCTGTAAATCATTCGGCACTTCTACTGAGCTAACGACTTCACCATTAATAGTTGAAAACTGTGCATCAATCGTTACGCCCTCAGGGAAAAGTGTATCAATCGTTGTCGCAAAGGTTGCAAAATCCACCATCGCATAGTACTTGATATCAATGTCAAAACTATTCTTCAACGCCTTCCGAACTTCTTCAGCCCCTTGCTGATTATCCTGTTCTCCCAAAGTATAGGCAGTATTGAGTTTATATTCATATCCCTCAATATCCACCAAGGTATCCCGCATAAAGCTAACAAGTTTGACTTTGTTATCCGTGTTATTCACATTTAGAACCATGATGGTATCCGTTCGAGTTTCACCTGAGCTTTCGCCAACACGACCGTCTGTTCCCAAAATTAAAATATTTGTCCCATTCGATGTATCTACGCCGTTGAAGACCTCAGCTACTGGCTTCTCACTCACGCTATTCATACCTTTGAAAAAACTATAGCCCATCGCTACAATCACTAGCGCTATAGCAAGCAATACGAAACCAATAAAGCGCTTGAAACCACCCTTTTTACGAGCTTTTTTAGGTTTAGGTACTTTCGCTTTGGGACCGATACGAGGAGACTGAAACCGTTGAGGTTTGGCTTGTCTTGTTTTTCTGGATTTACGTTCAGGATAGCGAGGCAACAGTTCCTCTTGCTCATCATCCTCTTCAAAATAATCTTCCTCGAAGTAGTCATCTTCATAAGCCGTTGGTGTGAAGCTACGTAGAGATTGCCTTGGACTTCCATGCCGTTCTCTCAGCTCTTTTTTATATAATAGATAATCCAACTCGCGACTTTCTTTGTCATTTAAGTAGTGGATATTTTTTTGCAAATAATCTAACCTCAATTGTTCATGATGGGTTAGGATATTATTGTTTTTATTCATCTGTCTTCATCCTAGCTGGTCATATAGACCAGGTAATTCCCTAGTACTTTATAGGTTATATCTAAACTAGTCAATTCTTTTTGAGAATAGGTTAATAATTCCTCAGACTGATTGTCAAGATCCAGTATGAAAAAATACTCACCCAAAGCCGTTTTCAGGGGTCGGCTTTCTATTTTTGTTAAGCTGATTCCTCTCCATGAGAAAACAGACATGGCCTTATACAAGGCTCCTGGCAGGTTATCTGGCAATGTCAGTGCAAGACTGACTTTTTTAGCTACTTGTTCCAGGGCAATAGACGGAGCCTTATCCCCCAAAATCCAAAAGCGTGTAAAATTCTCGCTGATTTCCTGGATGTCTTGCGCAATTACTTCCAGTCCATATTCAACTGCTGCCGCTTGCGGAGCAATTGCCGCAAATGGTTGTTCAGGGTGTTCTGCCACAAAGCGAGCAGCATAGGCTGTACTAACTGTTATTTCAATACGAGCCTGAGGAAAATGTTCCTGAATATATTTCTTCCCCTGAGCAATTGCCTGCGGATGAGAATAGATAACCTCTACAGCCTTATCGGCACTCGTGGCTAACAGTTGTTGGGCAATCGGTTGAACAATCTCTGCAACCGCATGAATCTCCGCCTGATGAAAGAGGTAGTCAATCGTTTCATGAACACTACCTTCAATCGAGTTTTCTACTGGAATAACGGAATAGGTAACTTCCCCCGTTTCGTAGGCCTTGATAACCTCTGTAATCGTCTCAAAAGCCTGCAAATCCGCAGTCGGAAAGACCTGCTGGGCCACTTGATGTGTAAAAGAACCACGAGGTCCTAGATAGGCTACTTGCATAAAATTTTCCTTGCTACTTGTTCTGGAATCAGTTTATCTGTATCGATTACAGTATCGGCTAAACCTTGATAAAGTGCCATTCGTTCACGATAGAGGGCTTCAAACTCTTCCTTACTACACTGTAAAAAGAGAGGTCTTTGCGACTGTCTATCCTTACGAATTCTCTGATAGGAAACTTCAAAGGAGGCAGTAAGAAGTACATTGTCCTCCCTATTTGCCAACAGCAATTCCCTGTTTACTTCAGATTTAATCACACCACCACCAGTTGATACGATACAATTACTAGGTAAGTCCAGCAATCCTTTCAGTACCTCTGTCTCCAGTTGTCTAAACGAAGCCTCTCCTTCAAGACTGAAATAGTCAGCAATAGGCATACCAATCCGTTCTTCAATGATATGGTCCATATCGTAAACGGGGAGATTTAACAAATGTGCTGTTGTTGTTTTTCCAACTCCCATAAATCCAAGTAAAACGATTGGCATACGTTCTCCTAATCCATCAAACTATTTAAGTGTTCAAAGAAGGCAGGATAGCTAGTATTGATAGCTTCTGCTCTTTCCAATACAACTTCTCCATCTTTGGCCAACAAGGCGGCAATGGCAGTCATCATACCGATACGGTGGTCACCAAATGTATTGATTTCAGCACCATGTAAAGCAGTTGGTCCGTGAATAATCATACCATCTTCTGTTGGTTCAATAGTTGCTCCCATACTATTTAGAGCATCTGCAACAACCTGAATACGATCCGTTTCTTTAACTTTCAACTCCTCAGCATCACGAATAATCGTTGTTCCATGTGCTTGAGTCGCTAGTAAGGTAATAATCGGCAACTCATCAATCAACCGAGGAATCAATTCGCCTGCAATCTCCGTAGCCTTCAATTCCGACGTTTCAACTGTAATGGTAGCAGATTTTGCAAGTTCATCTATGTTAGAAAGAGTCATTTTACCACCCATAGCTTTAATGACATCTAAAATACCAGTCCGAGTTTCATTGATTCCCACATTTTCAAGGACAATTTTTGAACCTGGTATGATTAAGCCAGCAACCAACCAAAAAGCAGCACTTGAAATATCTCCTGGAACTGTAATCTCTTGGGCAATAAACTCCTGACCACCTTGGATGCGGATTTCCTTGCCATTGACTTCTAACTGTCCACCAAACTGGACAATCATATCTTCTGTATGGTTTCGAGTCAACTCTTTTTCTACGATGACCGACTCTCCCTCAGCCTGCAAGGCAGCAAAAATCAGAGCTGATTTTACTTGAGCAGAGGCTACAGGGAGTTGGTAGCGAATTGGTTTTAAATTCTTATTCCCTTTGATGGTCAACGGAGGTAGGTCACGTTCAGTTTGTCCAGAAATCTCTACTCCCATTTGACTGAGTGGAATAGTTACTCGGTCCATAGGACGTTTGGATAAGGAATCATCACCAAACATAGTCGCCTCAAAGTCTTGACCTGCTAAAACGCCTGAAATCAAACGAATCGAGGTTCCAGAATTTCCCATATCCAAATCATTTTTGGGGGCTTGAAGACCATCAAAGCCAACACCGTGTACTTCAACAATATCACCATTGTCTTCAATTTTTACACCCAAATCACGAAAGACCTGCATGGTTGACAAGACATCTTCCCCACGTAAAATATTGTGGAAACGGGTAACACCTTTTGCAAGGGAACCAAAAATAATAGAACGATGACTGATTGATTTATCACCTGGGACACGAATCGTTCCCTTTAGTTTTTCTACGCTTCTTCTTAATTTCATATCCTTACCTCAAACTAGTATCACTTTCATTTTATCATATTTATAAAATATTTTCTGATTTTTATGACAATTACTTGTGAAAAATCAATCTCCATTACATTTTTGAAACAAAAAACTAAAAATATTTACTATAAAAATTTTAATAAAATCTATAAAACAAATGTAGATTATGGTATGCTAATGATAATAAATTGTTATCGGTAGGAAAGTTTAATTATGTCTCATTGGAATCAATTTTTAACAGAAATTACTTATTCAATTATTCAAGCACATACAGATCAAAAGTCACTTTCACTATATATCCCGTTCGAAGATTCTTTATCAAAATCCTTAGCATTTGATACAATATCACAGGAACTATTGGAAAGCGAAATTGACGGGAATGGTACAGTATTGTATAGTGATTTCGGAGATAACAATATTACAGACGAGTATAAACTTTCATTTGCAGAAAAATTTTTCAAGCCTATTTCAGTATCTGTTAATAACTCGATACAAGGATTTGGAACAGCTGGTCTGTCATTAAAATATGATTCAACTGAGATAGAGAAGAAAATACTAAATAATAGCAACAATTACAGATTAATATTTCTAATCCAACATTGGGAGTGGCTAGGGAGTGAACTAAAATTATTTTTTATACGCCTTCTCAATAATATCTCCCATTATGAAAAGCAATATAATAAATCGATTATTATTGTAATTGGAGGCTCGGAGTTAAAAAATAATGATATTAGATTTTCAAAAAACTTTGATGTTCATCATTTTGAATTAAACGATTTAAAAGATACTTTAGGTAATATTATACAAACTTCAAACATCTCTGATAACTTAGAGGATACACTGTATCCTCTAACAAAGGGAAACTTGGAAAAAATTTATAATTTTATTTTACTATCACAGAATAATTCTAAGATTGAAAAGTTATTAGATGATTTGTTAAATACGATTGAAATAGACTTTAGAAAGAATAAAATTGAAATTGATTTCATTTATCAGCTATCAGTCCTTCCTGAATATTTCAACCCGTATGATGCCGAAGAATACTTTAATTTAAAAACTTTTCAAATTGAAAAAGCTATTGATATCTTAAAAAAATTACTAGTCTTGATTCCTGTAAAAAATAGAACAAATTTTTATAGTCTGATATTGATTATGAAAGATAAGCTTCTTTTAACGGTTGAAAAAGGACAAAAAGAAATCTATAGACGGTACTATCATTATCTATGCGGAAAGGAGCCATTTAATTACAGATTAAAGATAGAAATCTTATCAAGACTTAAAGAGAGTCAAGAATATTTATTATCACTATACTTACTCTGGTATGAATATTTATTAAATCAAAACGAGATACTAGAAAGCGAAAAAAAGAGTTTATATAAACTTGAATTTCTCACTGAAGAGACTAAATCAATATTTTTTAAATGTATCAAATACAAATATACAAATGGTACTAACTCTCTTTATAATGAAATTTTACCCGAAAATTCATTATTATCTTCGATATTATTAAAGAATGATATTAACTTTCAAGGAAATACATCACAAGATTTTTCTTTTCATTCACTTTGTGATACACTTTACGAAAATATATTAGCTGAAAGCGCCAAAGATGTTATTGTTGAGCCTATTCACTATCTTTCATGTATTTACATGCTATTACCTCATTTAATAGATAAACTTAATATAGATAAACTTAATGAAATTGATAAATTCCAAGTTTTAAATGAAAATATTGTCAAAAAATTTTATACAACAAAAGATATTGAGCAAAATGCACAATATCTTGAAAATATATATTTAAGAAAAAGTTTTTTATACAAGGATAATGATAGATCAATCAATGATGCCAATAAAGCTTTAAAATTTTTTAACGATGTCGATGATGAAATTGAACAGTATTATACACTTGGTAGTCTTCTAGGATTATTACTTGTTTCTTCCAACTATGAGCGAGCAAATCAGGTGAAACAAGAAATAGAAACACTATCAGATAAACACAATCTCCCACTATACTGGAAATCTAAAAATAATTTTGTTGTACTGGACTTTCTTTCAGGTATGGAAGGAGATTTTGATTATTGGAAATCTCGGTTTGAAAGCATTCTTACTGAATATGAGTTAAATGATGTGAGTAAACACTTAATGTATACAAATTTATGTGCAATTTCTCTATATTATTCTAAAACAAAAGGGTACAGAAGCTATAAAACGATACTTGAAGAATTGATGGATGTTGAGGACTTAGCCGACCTTGAAGATACCTCAATAGATGATTTTTATCGTTATTATTTTGGATGGTTTGAATTTTGCTTGTTGTTACTAGAGAGTAAGCATCGACAAGCAAAAAATAAATACAATCAATTAAAAGATTTCTCACCTATTATTTTCAATTCAAATAAAAAATTATTAATTGAAAAACATCGTCGCTATAAAAAGATTTTCGAATCAAATATAAAAACAGGAAAGGAATTTTCTGAATTTCTATCACAATCCAAGTTTGCTTCAAGAGAATGGAATTACTTTCGAAGAGGCCTTATGCTAACTGATATACAGTATACTAGTGCATTATAAACTACTTAATATTACTAGTTTATGAAGATCAGTCATTGTAAGTCCATATTGCTCAAAGTTAAAATTAAATGAACGATGGTCAGTTGTGTAAGGCATTGTTGCAATATCAAAAACAAAATAACTCCCATCTGACTTTATTCTAAAATCAACTCGTCCGTAAGTGGTTATACCTAAGTACTTGGCGAGTTTTTTTGTTGACTCTTTTAATTTTGTACATATTTGTTGATCTTCCAACCATTCAAATGAATAACTATTATTATCAGATAGTTTGCTTGTTATAATTTCTGAAGAAGAGACAATTTTGACTGGATCTAATACAAGATATTTCCCTTTAATATTAAAAAAGGGACTTCAACTTCAATTCCTGAAATACACTCTTGCAACAGAAAATCTTTTTTTCTATATTTTTCCACTCAAAATTATTCATTATTGAATCATTGGAAAGATTAATACTTGCAGATTCCGAAATTTCTTTTCTAATATATTTTTGAGCTTCAAAAGGCTCACCTAATACCTCGCCATCTTTTATACAAACAGTTTTGGGTGTTGGAATATTAAAGTAATCTGCAATAGCTCCCCAAATAAATTTATTACGACATAATGAAACTGTTAGTGCATTTGAACCTGTATAATTAATGCTAAAGTAATCGCAAAAAGAGGGAATCAGCGATTTTTTTCCTTCTTTTCGACCGTCTCTAGCCAAATTATAAACTAACAAAGTTTCTTTTGATAAGCGCTAATAGTATTTTAATATATACTCCACGAAATCTATTTCAGTATAAAAAATGTTCAAACATAAACCAGTTTTTAACAGTGCTGAAGCTATTTCCTCAAATTCTGATAGCGAAAAAAATTCACGACCAGATGCATGTTCAATTGTATAATAAGACATTTTTTTAGTTTGTTTTTGTAAATTAGCAACTAAAAATAAATTGGTCTTAGAGCACTCTTTATCAAAATTTTGTAAATAATACTGTAGCAATTGCTTCATAAGATCTCCTACCGATAACAATTTATTATCATTAGTAAATTGATAAATTATCGTATATAATAGCTTTATTACGACATATTAAGGAGATTATATTATGAATTACGACACTATCCAGAGATATCTTGACTTTTGTGCTATTCAAAGACGACTTAGTTCTCATACTATCCAAGCATACAAATCCAATTTACATTAGTATTATAGCTTTAGAACCAATGATATTAGGTCCTATCTTACTTTTCTCAACCAACATATAAAAAAGACTAGCACATTAAAACGTAAGATTGCTAGTCTTAAATCATACTATAAATTTCTGGAAGAAGAAAAACTAATTTCAAAAAATCCCTTCCATCAGCTTCGACTCCACTACAAGGAAGAGAAAAAGCTTCCTAAAACGATTTCCTTGAAAGATTTACAAAAAATATATTGTTTCGCCCACCAACAAATAGAAAATTCTAAAAATAAGCATTCTAATCGGAAAGCTATGCGAAATCTACTCCTTATCTCGCTACTTTTATCAACTGGTCTACGCATCTCTGAATTATGTAATTTAAAACTTGATAATATCAATTTGGAAAATAGAACCATTCAAATACTCGGAAAAGGAAAGAAAGTGCGACTACTCTATATTGGAAACGATAAAACACTTTCGTTACTTGAAGACTATATAGCGCATCATTGTAGTCATTCTAGTTATCTATTTACCAGTGTGAAAACGATGATCATCTTAAAGAACAAAGTGTGCGCTTAAGTCTGAAAAATATTTCTCACTCGCTACAACTGAAAAAACATATCACTCCACATATGTTTCGACATAGTTTTGCAACTATGTTGCTTGATAATGGCGTCGATATTCGACAAATACAACATTTACTGGGCCACAGTAACATCAATGTAACACAAATCTACACTCATGTCTCTCAAAGCAAGCAGGTAGAAATTCTAAGTGAGCATAATCCTCTTAACCAAATCACACCACTACTTCCCGCAAACCAAGTAGACTTGACCTAAATCACTGAGTCGGATGGTCATAAAATAGTACCTTATCTAAGATTGTTTCTAATGTTTCTTGGTTGATAGAGTGAAAGAATGTGACTTCCACTTTTCCGAGACGAATTTTCATCAGAATATCATTTCTGCCTTTCTTCTCAAAGCGGCGAGATTGGGGAACAGTCAATGGGACGATGGGGTGTGATACTCATTTAAAATCAAAAATAGCCAACTACCACTCAAAGTGGATATGGACCGTTTCGATTTTGTTATTTTTTTAGAAGAAAACAGCTGCTTGAAATCCACAATCCTCAACTCAAACTTATAAATTAAGGTTTCAAATGTTATAAGTAGCTTAGACCCCAAATTTCAAGTTGAAATTAGCCACCCATAAGAAATTCACTCGGCGACTTGTAGTCCAAGCATTTTTTAGGGTAGTTGTTGATCCAATGTTCGATAAAAGCGACTTCTTTTGGAGTCGTTTTCTTGGTTCCTTTAGGTAACCATCTCCGAATCAATCGATTGTGATTTTCATTCGTTCCCCTCTCCCATGAAGAATAGGGATGCGCATAGTAGATATACTCCTCAGGAAACACTTCAGCCAGACGACTAAATTCTGTACCATTATCTACAGTTATAGACAGGATACGATGTTCCCTCAAGATTCCCTCCAGTGCCTGATTGACCGATTCGGCGGTTTTGTTTGGAATTAATCGTATGATTTGGTGCCTGCTTCGTCGGTCGGTTAAGACTAAGAGGCAATGATTTTTCCCTCTGGTTAGTAGAACTGTATCAATTTCATAATGACCGTTTTCCAAGCGAAGATTAATAACGTCAGGACGTTCTTCGATAGATTTTCCTGCTGGTTTAAAGTTAGGACTAGCTTGCTTCTTGACCCTTTTCCCTTTTCTAGGGTAAAGCATATCTGCTTTCGTCAATCCTAAATGGCCATGATGAAACCAATAGTAAATGGTTGAAATACCCACTTTCATTTTCTTCTTCTTAACCATCATTTCAGGAGAAAATTTTTGCTTAGTATAGTGTAAAATTTTCTCTTTCAATTCTTTCGTTAGGATTATCTTTTTTACCGATCGTTTTCGATTAGTTCGGTATACCGTTTGTGCATAGTCAGCAGAATAGACTTTTTTGTACAGCCCTTTTCGCACTTGTTGTAAAGTTGTCCCACGTTTGACTTCATTATAGAACTTTCATAAGTAGCTTAGACTTGCTATCTTTGATTTTTATTGATACTCTTCGAAAATCAAAATTATCCGTTGTCAACTTGCCTTGATGAACTCCAACTCCAGTTCTATCTTCGGCTTCGTTTCCTAGGCTACTTTGTAACCGCCCAATAATAAGGTATATTGAAAAGGCTCCAAAGTCCTGTTGACTCTGGAACCTTTTTCTATTTACATGCTCTCTTAATTTTCTTCTCCCATGGCAAATAAGCCTCTAGAACTTCTTTTTTAGCGAGTGTTTCCTCGTTAGGTAGATTGTCTAGAAGATAGGTCATATATTTCTCTGTATCAAGTTCGTGCCTCTTGGCCGTTTCCAAAAGACTCAAAATGATAGCTGTCGACTTGGCTCCCTCAAAACTTTGGGAGAACAACCAATTTTTTCTGCCCATCACCAAGGTCTTCATAGCCCTTTCAGCCATGTTGTTAGACAGGACCAAGTCACCATCCGAGAGAACGGTTCGGAAGGTGGTTTCGTATTTGAGGCTATACTCCAAAGCAGTACCCAATTTGGAGCCTGGCAAAACAGATTGCTCACGACACCAGTCAAAGAACTCGTCCATCAAGGGAGCCAGCGTTTATGCAGTCGCTCCTCGCTAGACAAGTCAGCCCAGTCAACTCTCCAAGGCAAACAGGCGGTCGCAATAGGCTAAGCCCTTGGGCTCCTAAAGAAGTCTTGTCTGTCTTCTTAGGAGTCGCCTCAAAGAACTTTCGTTTGACGGGAGCCCAACAACCAACCAGCTGAGCCTTGTCTAATTGACGATAAGCACTCCACATGTCACAATGTACGTAGCCCGCATAGTCCCCAAGAACCTCCTCCACAACCAAGCCACTCCGTCGTTTGTCATGATGATAGAGGGTAATTCCATTTTCCTCATGTTTCCCAGACAAGAAGGTCAACTGACCATCATTTTCTAAGACCTTGTAGGCGGTCTCATCCGCATGGAGAATAGGCTGCTCCAACAATTTCTCGTGCAACAGGTTGTAAATCGGCTCGAAATAATACTGACTAGACTTGATATGCCAGTTGGCTATTTCCTTCCGACTGATGGGCAGGCCAAGCTTATGCCAATCCTCTTCCTGACGGTAATTTGGCACCTTCAAATTGAACTTCTGATGAATGGTGTGAGCGATGATAGAGGCTGAACCCAAGCTGTGTGCCAAAGGTGCCTTAGGAACGGGAGCCTTGATAATCTTATCGCTCAGATTCTTCTGGCTACATGCCTGATACTTGTATGCGTGTTGAACATGGTCAATCCGCTTTAATTGTGCAGGAATGAAGACCAACTCTTGTCGTTGAACAGCTGAGCCAATCTCTTTCAACTGACCATGACAGTCTGGACAAGTGCAGTCTTCGCCCTGCAATTCGTGATGCACTATCTCTGGAGTGAACTGACTAAAAATAGCCTGACGAACTCCCTTAGTTTTCTTGCGTTTATAAGTGATGATCTCTGTTTCAACTGGGTAAGTCAGCTTCTTCTTCAGGGAGGCTTTCCTCCCCAAACAAGCTCAGCTGACCGGGTTGATACACAACTTTCTCTGATGATTTTCCGTAGAGTTTCTGTCTCAGATAGTCAACCTGTTCTCGAAGGAGGGTTAGCTCATTGGTAAGTTGTTCAATCGTTGAGGTCTGTTGTTTAATAATTGCCAACAACTCATCCATACGCTCGCTCCTCCTTCTTTTTATCTCATTATACACAAAGAAAAGCCATGATTTCAATAGAAATCACGACTTTTTGAAACATTTATTTTTGGAATGATAGAAAATCCTTTCATGAGCTAATCTACTTGTTCGGAAGTTAGAGCCTTGACTTCTTCTTCATTGTTTGACCAGGCCAATTTCCCATTTTCAAAACGTTTATACAATAACCAAAATCCCTGTTCATCCCAGTAAAGAGCTTTGAATCGGTCTTTTCGACCTCCGCAGAAGAGATAGACCTGACCTGAAAAGGGATCCAGATTAAATTGACTTTTGACAAGATAGGCGAGAGAGTCAATCCCCTGACGCATATCCGTTTTCCCACAGACCAAGAAGACTTGACCTAAATCACTGAGTCGGATGGTCATAATGCAGTACCTTATCCAAGATTGTTTCCATTACTTCAGGGTTGATAGATTGGAAGAATGTGACTTCCGTTTTTCCGAGACGAATTTTCATCAGAATATCGTTTCTGCTTTTCTTTTCAAAGCGGCGAGATTGGGGAATAGTCAATGGGACGACGGGCTGTGACATAATGAATCCTCCAGTTTGTTTTTTATAACAGTATAGTCAACTGAAACAAGAGCAGGACGAAAGTGCCTCAAGAAAAGTATCGCAATTTGGCAATACTCTTCTGAGGTGTTTTTTGATGTGAGCCCATATTTTCTCAATGGGATTATATTCCGGTGAGTAAGGAGGAAGTGGTAAAAGTCTATGTCCCTGCTCCTCGCATAAATCTTTTAGCTTACTCATCCTATGAAACTTTGCATTGTCCATAATGATAACAGATGGTTTACCTAAAGTGGGTAGTAAGAATGTTTTGAACCAAGCTTCGAAAAAGCCACTCGTCATAGTATCTTTGTATGTCATCGGGGCTATAAGCGCACCATTTATGAGACCTGCTACTAAAGATATCCGCTGGTATCTTCTTCCAGAGACCTTACCTTTTATCAACTGACCTTTCAAAGAGCGACCATATTTTCGATGAAAATATGTCTCAAACCCTGTCTCGTCAATATAAACAGGAGTCAAGTGGCTTAAGTTATTCAATTCTTTAAGGAACAGTTCTACTTTTTCAGGGTCTTGTTCATAGTAGGTACAGCTCTTTTTTTTCGAGTATATCCCATAGCTTTGAGGGCGTAATGAATAGCTGTTGGATGACAGTCAAATTCAGAAGCTATTTCAGTCAAATAAGCATCTGGATGAGTTTCAAGATAATTCTTTAATTTATCTCTATCCACTTTTCTTGGCTTGGTTCCTTTAACTTGGTGATGAAGCTCGCCGGTTTTCTCTTTTAATTTTAGCCATTGATAGATAGTGTTACGTGAAACTTGGAAAATAGCTGATGCTTCAGTAATACTGCCGGTTTTCTCACAGTATGCGAGAACTTTTTTACGAAAATCTAATGAATATGCCATAAATACATTATATCATAAATGTACTGTTTTTGTTTCATTTAACTATATAATGGAGGAATGTGTGATTGGATAGATACCTTGTTATTAGGCGGTTACGCTTTAAACATCAAAAATGAGAGAACGAATTTCGTCCTCTCTAGGTGTTAGCTTTTCGTCTACCCACTACAGTTGACAAAGAGCCGTTTTTTTATTGTGAGAAACTAGTTTTTGCCCAGCCTCTTTTTGCTTATTTTCCTATTTTTGGGCGCACTAAGCCCACGATGGTAATCCCAGTCGTTTGATTTGCTCAAAACGACAGATATTGTAGAGCAGGTTGGTTAAGGTCACATTGGTTTCAGCTCGTGCCTTCCCAATTGCTCGACAGATGTTACCTTTCATGTTAGTTTCAATGAAGCCAAAACCATGCTCAACGCGACAACGGACTTTGGTAATATGTCGATTAATGACCTTATCAGTCTCAGTCAACGGTTTATTTCTAAAAGCACGACGAATCGTGTGGTGGCGACAACCTTCTGGTACTGATTTTCCAACATAAGCACTGTCATCAAAAACCGCTTCATTGGCATCACAAAGAGGAGCTAGGACATTGGAGTCGTGTACACTAGCTGTTGTGACCTCATAATTTTCGATAAGTTTTGATTTTCTGATTGTCCTCACGTGAATTGCGTTGTTTAGGGCATTCGACAAAGGTAGCATCCACAATCTGACCTGAATGGGCAATCACCCCTTCATCTGTGAGATGGGCATAGAACAAATCGAACAACTCCTTTTCACGACCTGACTTGGTTAATTTCTCACGATAGAGCCAGATAGTTTTCGCATCGGGAACAGTGTCTTCATGACAACCAACAAAACGACGAAAAGATATACGATCCAGCAGTTGATATTCCATGGCATCGTCAGATAGGTTATGAAGACGTTGAAGCAAGAGCGCTTTGAACATCATGAGATAGTCTAGGTGAGGACGACCGCCACGACTGATGACTTTATCTTTACGACTGAATAACTCTGACAACAATGGAAGAAAGATATTCCAATCCATAACGGCATCCAAACGTTCTAAGGGATTGCCTTTCTCTGATAGTTTTGACAAGATTTTTTCATCGTCTGTGAATAAATGCATGACAGCTCTCCTCATTACTTTTTATTCTATTATCTCATTTTTGGGAAATTTAGGGAGTTTTTAGAGGTCCCCTTATATAATTAAACAACTAAATGGTTGTCAATTCTCAAGGCTAGCATCCTCTACAGATGTTATTCCTTGGCTCTAAAACACATACCAACATAGTCTAGCCACTGAAATAGCTTCTATCACCAAATTATCTTGTCAAACTTGTCAAAATCAGCTGATTCACACGCTCTTGTCCAATCTGATTGAAATGCAATCCATCATTGGTATACTGATAGTCAAGCATCGCCTCTTTTTCAACAACTTCATTTAGATCAATCACTGAAATACCCAGTTCACTTGCTGACTGAACAATAACGTCATTCAGCTGCACAATTTCTTCATTTGAAACGCTATCACGAAACAGCGTGTAGGCAATCGTCGTCACAAAAACCTGCTCTGCTTTGGAAACAAGACTTTCCATCAGCTGGCGAATAGTATCCTCAATCATATGCAAGGGATAGTCAGTAATCAAATCATTCACACCAAGAGAAAGCAAAACTTTCTTTATCGGAGTAGCCAAAAAGAGACCTTGGTTTTCAAGTGCTGTCGAAGCTGTCATCCCACCGATGCTGATATTATCGAAACCATCCAGTAACAAGGCTAACAGACGACTATCGCCAATCACAAGACTATCATGGACTCGTTGCTCACATAAACGCTTTAACTCTCTTTTATAAAATGGTTTGTTTTGTTGCTCACGACGCTGGTAATCAAAGTAAATTCGACCAATAACACCAGTAAAATCAAAGTGATCATCTACATCAATCGAATCTTCCTTCGTCATCACATAGGCCGCTGTTTTTTCAGAAAAATAAGTTTTATCCGCTAAATAAGCCTGCTTAGAAGAAATATAAATCGCTCCATTAGGATAGTAGAGTGTTTTCTCATCTTGACGACGATAACTGCCACCTAATCCTGCAATATCCTTAGCGAATCCGTTTTCGTCTAAAGTTGAAAACAATGTTGGAGACTTATCGACTTTGGTAAAGCTAACAACGTGGTCAGCTTGACCTTTCCCATATAACTCCATCGCCTCCTTGACATGTTTTCCCGATCTTAATGGGGACGTAACTTGCAGGAGAACAAATACTTGGTCATCAGAAAAATCTTGTAAAAAATGTTCGTTCAGTTGAAAAGAGGTTGTAAAATCTGTCGCCAAGTCAGCTGGACGCATGAGGACTTGAACCCCAGTTGTTTCACAAATTTCCTTGTAAACCTCTGAATCAGTACTGACATATATATTTTCTTTCTTAAAACATCCAGACTCAATCGCAGCTCGAATGGTATGGAAAATCATCGGTACACCATCTAAAAATAACATGTTTTTATTTGGTAAACCTTTTGATCCTGACCGAGCAGGAATCAGACAAATTGGTTCCATCAATTCACCTATTTAATCTTTCTAGCAGGTACACCAACATAGGTCCCTGACTCCGTCAACGATTTCAAAACAACTGTCCCTGCCCCCAATGTTGTATAAGGTGCAATCTCGATACATTGAATCACTGTTGAACCACTTCCAATATAAGTGCCTTCTCCGATACGGCACAAGCCATTTATGGTCACTCCTGGAGTAATGTTACAATGGGCCTCCACCGTGGTATGATGTTCCACAATGGCACCCGTATTGATGATACAATTGTCATAGACATAGGAATCGGCTCCTACAAAACTTGAAAAACCTATGAAAACCCCTCGTCCCTTGATACTATCTGGGGAAAAAATATTGGCTTGCTCGCTAATGATGTTGAACAAAGCATCATAATGATCTTTGGCAAGCAAGTCAAAGATTTCCTTGCGCTTGACATTGTCACCTATAGTGACGAAGACAGCATCTACTTTTCCATCATCCAAATAGGTTAGGACATCTTGCAAGGGACCAAATACAGGATAGCCACGATAGTCACTGATCGGTTTATCTTCAAAATATCCAATGAGTTCATATCGACTTCTATCCAACCAAGGAAGGACACCATCTGAAAAGGTACCCGCTCCTAGAAAGGCTACTTTTTTCATCAAACTTTCTCCCCTATCTATCATAAAACTCTTTCATGGTTGAGGCCTGTACAGATAAAAATTCCTTGATAGCTCGATAACCTTGTAAAGCAGAATCAGGTTGTTCAAATGGATTGGTAAAATCTATCACATCACGTAATTGCCCCAAACCACCAACAATCGCTTCCTTAGAAGTTCCAACATGTACCACACTCGGTCCTGACAAACGTCCAAATTGGCGATTTCCAATATTTAAGGTCGGAACCTGTAATGAGGGCACTTCAATCAAACCTGACGAAGAATTCCCTATTAAACCTTGTGAATGCTTGACCAAGGAATGGTAATAACGAGTTGGAAGCGAAGTAAAGATGTAAGAATCAGAGTCTTGTTTTACAAATTCATGCATCAATTCCATTATCTTATCGGCATGTGTATCCGAATTGGATCCAATTATCAAACACTGGCTACCATCTTCTTTTAGAGCATCTAATAAGGCCTGCGTTTGTTCTTCGGCTGTGTTATCCTCCAAGGTAACAGGGTGAAAGAGTACAACATAGTAATCCTCGGCAAAATCAATTCCAAGTTCCATCGCCAACTCTTCTCTTGTCAAAAAGTCTTGTTTTAAAACATTTTCAACACCCATAGCTCCGATGTTCAGTACATGGTTGGGATTTTCTCCTAGTTGAATGACACGATTTCTAAATTCATCCGTTGATGTCAGATGAAGGTGACTCATCTTGGTAATGGCATGGCGAATCGACTCATCAAAATTTCCCATGGTTTTTTCACCACCATGAATATGGCAAATAGGAATATTATAAAGCAACGCAGCATTGGCAACTGGTAGCATCTCATAGCGATCCCCCAGAATCAACACCAAGTCATACTGGACTTCTTCAAAAAGAACCGTGAGTTGCTCTGTCAAGGTCGCTAAAGATTTGACGATTGTCTGCTTAGACGTATCCGTCAAATGCAATGGAATCCGCTTGACAATCCTACGCTTGTCCGCTTCGATGTCTTTGACCGTCATCCCATATTTTTCTTCTAGATGCATGGCTGTCACTACAAGATCCAGCTCCATTTCTGGATCATCCTGTAGATAGCTCAATAAGCGACGCATAATCCCATATTCGGCACGAGAGCCTGTCACAAAACAAATTTTTTTCATCCTTACTCCGCTTACATTTGATTTTCAAAAGCACTATGGCAAATATTTTGGTCTTCCTCAAAATCCTGCTCACTCACCTGCCCCAAGACTTTGTACCATTCCATTGGCGAAATTCCATTTCCTGGTCTTTTGACAGTGATGTTTTCTTCTGTAAAGACTTCGCCTTTAGCAATTGCTTTTTTGGCAACAATAGATTTTCTAGCTACAATTTTATTTCGTACTTCAACTTCTTCTGGCTCTTTTTCAAATTTACCAAGAGATTGTTCCACTATCCTCACTCCTTTTACCAAGGCTGCTAAGATATCAGGAGTAGCACTCGCTTTATGATCTGGTCCTTCCATTTCATTGTCCAGAGTAAAGTGCTTTTCAATCAATTCAGCTCCCATTGCTGCAGCAGCGATGGGTACTTCTGAACCAACACTATGGTCTGAATAGCCAATTGTTAAGTTTGGAAATTCTTTTTTCAAGGTATGCAAGACATTCAAATTCAAAGCAGGGTAAGGGGTTGGATACTCGGTTGTACAATGCAAAATCGAAATATCGGTCGTTCCATTTTCCTGCAAAATCTTCACCGCTTGATGAATTTCATCCATAACAGCCATACCAGTTGAAAGAATAACTTTCTTAGCTTGACGACCAATTTTTTCCAAATAGGGAAGATTGGTAATCTCACCAGATGGAATCTTATAAACGGGCATATCTGTGCTAATCAAGAAGTCCAATGATTCCTCATCAAAAGGTGTCGAAAACACATCAACTCCCTTTTCAAGACAGTAATCACGCAAATCAAGATACTCTTCAAAGCTCAATTCCAAACGACGAGTCATTTCGAGCTGAGAATCTGACTCTCCTGTTGTAATTTTTTGGTATTCTGCCTTTGGTGCGTATTTTGAAATCAACAAATCTGCCTTAAATGTCTGAAATTTAACGGCATCCACACCACAATCAACGGCAACTTCTACCATTTTCCGTGCTAGATGAACATCACCGTTGTGATTACAACCAATTTCTGCAATAATATAAACCATTTTATTTCCTTTCTAAAAATGACTGTAAATCGCTCCCATAAAGTCTTGAGGGAGCAGCTTGGTTTTCCTTAAGTAGTAAAAGAACACTAATAAAGATCGCTACTTCACTTCTGATAGCCGATTAGAAAAAATAGCCCTAGATTTCTTTCGAATAGTCTCAGGGCTTGTTGCTTCTAAAGCCTGCTTCTTCACACGATCTTCAATAGATTGGTGGAAGTTTAATCTGCTTTTCTACCCAATTTTTAGGGAGATTTACCTCATGACTTCTGGCATAAGCAGAGGCGCATACGTCCTTTAAGAAACATTCCCTTCTTTATACTTGATTATAGCACAATTTTCATGGTAGAGAATACTTGAACTTTGGGTAGATGGCAGTGATGGTCAATTCTTATGAGCACCTCTCATTTGGGACGTTTTTATATGGGGACCTCTAAAAACTAATTTTCTAAAATTTAAAATGTTTGATTTAACAAGGCTTTCGTAACTCCAAATTCGCAATTTTGGGAGTTTATAGAGGTGCCCTTATTTAGACCGTTTTTCCCTGAATGTATTGAGGGCAACTGTTAATTCCTTTCTAAAAATGTAGGCATAAACGACTAGAACCGCTATTCCTAGTGACCAACGAATCCAGATTGAACCGACAAATACTGTCATCAAGCCTGTATAGACGACAACAAGAGCAATTACCTTAACAAATGTTGAAATCGCAACTTCATCGTAAGCATACTTTTTCTTAGCAACAAAATAATGCAAGACTAGCAACAACAGATAGGAAGCAGTCGTTGCCAAAGCAGCACCATAAATTCCTATCGTCGGTATCAAAACAAAGTTGACTGAAATATTTAGTACACCTGCTATAAAAGTACCAATTGGCAAAAACTTTGTATTTCCACTATAAAACTGGATATTGGCTGGAAAACTATAAAGAAATACAAAGAACACCCCGACAATAATCATGGGAATAAATCCCATACTGAAACGATACTCAGATCCACCTAACAACATCGCTAATTCAGGGTAAATTGTTAGAAATCCAAAAGTCACAAACAGGCCAATCGCCAGATAGTAACGGACATAACTGAGCAAATCTTTATCTGCACCTCTCTTTTTCTCAAAATACCACGGACACCATACCGTATTCAAGCTCGAAAACACAATTTGTAAGATAGACGCAAGTGTGTAGCCGAAACTGTATAGGGCTACATCTGACAGTGTTAGCATCTTGCCGAGCATGATTCTGTCAAATTGATTGAGTACATTATGACCTAATCCATGAAAAATAAGAGGAATCGATATACTTAAACCATACCGAAGATAGTCCTTTCGAAAATGAAGCCCAATCTTCTTATAGAAAAACAACAAGGACACACAAGCAAAAACACCAGTCGTTGCCGAGTTTGCCATTACACGAGCGATGAAATCATTCTCCATCGAAAAGATGAGAAATAAAGATAAAGCAGTGTTGATAACAGCGCTCAGTACCGATAGGAGTAAAGTCCACATGGACTGCTGCCGCTGCACTAAATAGGTCGTAAAAAATCCTTGCACAACACTCATAAAACTTTGCAAAAAGATAAGCGGAACGACCCAATCAGGCAAACCAAATAGGAGCGATAGGGGCTGACTGAGGAGAAAAGATAGCCCAAAAATTGGTAAAAAGAAAGCGATAGAAGAGACCATCAAGGTGGATACGAAATCATCAAATTTCTCGCGGAAGTGTACCCATCCCGGGCCAAAAGCCCCACCTAACTGTAGACCGATAAAGAGACCAACTAGCCCCACCCACGAATTATACAAGCTAAACTGCCCATATACTTCCTGAGAAATGACACGAGTATAGATGGGGAGGGTAATGAAGGCTAATCCCTGAACGAGGATGGTTCCAATCGTATAGACGAGACCTGAGACAACTATTGATTTTTTAGACATGAATCCTCCTATTCTATCCCCTCACGCAAAATATCATTTTTTGAAAGAAGAGGAAAAGTGTCCTTTAAATACACTTTCTCTTCAAAACAATTTAAAAAATCTAAAGCAGACGAACTATAGGTCATACCGATATCAAAACGGATACTACCTGCCATTTCGAACAACTCAAACGGAATACCTTGAGGCAGAAGCACCACAGCCTTACCCAGAAATGAATAATCAACCCCATCTCGTGGGTGCGGTTTTATGTAGATTGTATAGTCTTCCCGATAAGGGGCAAGACCTGCTACATAAATCTCCAACAACTCCTCTTCGGTCACATGATAATCCCAAGACAAGGGCTGGGTCAATAATAGCAATCGTTTTTGAGAAGACTCTTCATCCGCTACTATCGCCCTTGCTCCAAATATCTGCAGCAGCGCTTGCACCTTCTCTGGCGATGCTTGATCAAATAATTGCTTTCTCGGAACTTCTACAAAGGGTTTATAAGCCTCGTCAAATTGTACGAGCGACAGATCATTGACCTCAATGGATTGACAATAGAGACTTGAACCAATCAAATATGTTGGTTTAAAATACCATTGATAAAAGAGTCTTTTCCAGACAGATGATTGAATTGACTCCAAATCGCACACTCTTTTATCCTTGAAAAAATTATAACCATCCTCCAAAAGAGAATAGGGAATCCGATGTTTATTTAAAAAATGACCGACTTGACGGTGATCTTGAAAAATGATCACCTCGTCATAGCTCTGTAACAAGGAAAGGCGTTCTTTTGTTTTTGATCTAGCTATCAAAGAATATAGATCAAATGAACGCTCCGTCTCCTCGATTAGATGAACATGCTGCTGCAGTTGCTCCCTGACATCTGGAAAATGCCCGATGATATCAACGGACATCAAACTATCTCTCTCAACGTCCATCTTTAACAAGGAAATCAGGATCTGATACATCGTATGGCAAATATAAATTCGTCTCAATTTTTCTCCTTCTACATACAGACTTTAAGGATAAGTAACCCCTTTTTATAACCCCTGTACAGCTTCGATAATGTACTGATTCACTCTTTCTTGCCCTTCATCATTGAAATGCAAAACATTTTCTGAGTCCCCCTGTAAGTACATATTCATGGCTTCTTTTATCTGTTCGCCAGTCCGTAACGGTGAGGTGACTTGCAGAAGAACAAATATACAATCTTCATAAAATCCAGATTCGTAAAAAAGTGCGTACTGACTTCATTCGATGGAGTATGATAAGTAGATAGTTCTTTGGGTCTTAACAATACATTGATGCCTCTTGTCTCGCAAATCCCCTTGGGGACCTCTAAAAACTAATTTTCTAAAATTTAAGATGTTGATTTAACAAGGCTTTCGTAACTCCAAATTCGCAATTTTGGGAATTTATAGAGGTGCCCCCCTTATACATTTCTGAATCCGTACTGACATAGATGTCTTCTTTCTCAAAACAACCTGATTCAATTGCCACATCAATCGTGTGAAAAATCATGGGTTTCCCGTCCAAAAATAGCATGTTTTTATTCGGTAAGCCTTTCGAACCAGATCGTGCTGGGATTAAACAAACAGTTCTCTTAAAAATTCTCCTTGTTCAGTTAATAAATATAGCTTTGAAAATAAAGGGGGATACTGGGGTTTAGAAACAGATACCACTCCTCTCTCGTCAACCTATTTGAATTTCTTTGTCGGAATATTAACATGCGAATCTGCTAATAAACGAAATGGCATCTGCTAATCTGAAATGAGTCATTATCGTTTTCCACGTACTCTCATAAACAGATCCACTTTGTAGAAAATATAGCCACCAAACAGGCAAATTAGAAAGGTAAACAAGCCGTTCCACAAATTCAACGAAGATACCTTAAATTGCACTGCTAAAAATGGTGCGACTACTGAAAAATACAGCATCTGGGTCAAGTAGATATGATAAGAAGCAACTCCCAATTTTGACAACAGTATTGCTGGAATCTTCTGTCCATACTTTATCATAAAAAATAGCATAGCATACGCAAATGGGACGCATAGAAAGGAAGTAGACTTCCAACCATAAAACCAGGAGAAGGGCTCTATAGAATGATTCACAAAAATCAGAATTGCTCCAATAATCCCAAATAGGGTCGCAATGAAAGTATCTACCTTGGAACGCACATCCTGCTTTGAAAGAAAAAACCAAGCCCTAGAACAAAAAGATAACGAAGTGATATTAGTCTATATATATATGCCGTGTTCAGCCATGTTAGCAAATATGGCATCCACTGAAAAGTTTACTAAAAAACAAGTAAGCAAGCCCAACCATTTATTTTTCTCGAAAAGAACATACAAAATTGGTAATAAAAAAACTACCTGAATCAACAACGGAACATAGTAACTCCCAACTCCCTGGACCCGATTCTCCAGAAAGTAGCCACAGGACAAATGAACGGAGCGATGAAGAACCTGAAAAAGGCTTTACTCCTATCAGATGGTTCTCGAATAGCTCAATAAAACATTAACAGCCATCACGATAGCATAGAGACAAAGCATGTTTATACTTTCTTTTATACCACTGCTGAACTTGAGCTTTAGCGTCTCTTGTTTTGTATTCCACTTATTCGTTCGAAAATAGGCAGAAAGCAACAGAAAAATTGGAACAGCCATGTCAACGAAATACGGAAAGATAAACCATTGACGCTGCTCAACAGACCAATCCAGATGTGTAAAAATAACACAAAGTACCATGATACATTTAATCGTATCAAAGAGTGCTATTCTACTATTTGTTGGATTCATTTTAATCCCCTTTTCTTTCAACCATTTATTACAACATTCTTACCGAGTACTACTTTCACTTCTTCTCAATCTTTCTTGAATTTTATCTTTCCCCGTTTTCAGAAAGACACTAAAATTAAGATGAAGACACCCTACCAAATAATAAGCATTCATTAGTAAAGCAAGTCGCTTATTTTGCTTCAATTGTTTATATACAATTCTAAATAGCGTTTGGAGAAGCTTCTTTTGCTGTTTGCTCAACCAATGATTATATTTGCCTAAAAACAAAACAGCAAAGGCTAAAAATGAACGATAACACTCTAGTAAGAGCTCTTTATCTCCTCTACTTTCATAGAAGTCCATTCGTTCATTTTGAAATTCCAGTAGGCAATGGAAGCGATGGTCAGTCATACTAGAAGTTATGATACTATTTTCTCGGTCAACATAATAGTACAAGCACTCCTTAACTATTGCAACTTTTTCTAACTCATAGAGCAAGCGATAAGTGAAGTATTCATCTTCATGAATCTTACCCTTTTCAAATCGAAAATCTTCAAATAGTTCTTTTTTATAGAGTTTATTCCAGGCCACCACAAAGCGATGACCATCCGCCTCTAGCAGCTTTTTACAAACATTCCTGCCGCTCAGAACAGCCTGATTTGTAGGAAGCGGCTCTGCTGTTAAGAAATGCCCCGAAGCATCTACCCTATCATAACCAGCAACTGCCACAAGGGCATTCTCTCTCTCAATTGCTTCGTGTAAACGTTGGATGAACTCCGAATGAATAAAATCATCTGAGTCTATAAAAGCTAAGTAGTCACCCTTGGCGCGACTTATGCCATAATTACGGGCATCTGATAGCCCGCCGTTCTCTTTTTTAAAATAACGAATGCGACTATCTTTCTTCGCATATGCTAAACAAATTTCTTCCGAATTATCCGTACTACCGTCATTCACCAGAAGAATCTCTATATGTTTGTAGGTCTGATTTACAATGCTATTTATACACTTGGATAGATATTGTTCAACATTGTAAATTGGGACGATGATAGAAATGTTAATCATTATTTTTTTCTTCCCTAATTAAAGTATTTAAAAAAATTTTAAACAAATTATTAGCAACAATTAATTTACATATTCTTTTAAAAACAGAGGACGTTCGTTTAATACTTAGAGTATCTAAAGAATGCCTATTGTATAAATACTTAAATATATGCAATTTCTTTGGAAGCGATTCATCTCCATTTTTGAACATTAATAAGCTATAATAAATAATATGCCACTGTAGCGTCTCTTTAAAAACAGAAAATTCATATTGTCCACCAAATATTTTAACAAACAAATCAAAAGTTTTTTCTTCTAAATTTTCTAATTGAATAAAAACATCTTTTTTAAACGTATTTGTAGTACTTTGTATACCTCTTCTAGCAAAATAAAGATTTCTGTTTACATAGCTGACTTTTTTTATATTCTTTAAATAATTTAGATTAAATAATAAGTCCTCTCCTAACCACTGTTCAGTGTCAAAACCTTTGTTTATATATATATTCTTATAAAGTTTGCAACAAGGGCTATTAAAGATACCGCTCATATAATGATTTGGAAAATTTTCATTTCCTAAGTCTCGCACCTCTTTTATCTCTTCCAAATCAATTTGACACTTTTGCAGCTCAGATTCTTGATAATTTCCATCAAAAGTAGCAAGTAACCCTCCCGACAAATCACTATCATTCTCTTTTAAACAGGTGTATAAGGACTCAACAATGTTGCCGTCAACAATATCATCAGAATCTACAAACATAATATAATTTGCTGTGCTATTTTTGATACCGTAATTCCTTGCGTTTGAAACACCACCATTTGGTAACCGGAAAAGTTTTATTCTACCATCTTGCTCTGCGTATTCCAAACATATATCCGTTGATGAATCTGAAGAACCGTCATCTATCAAAAGAATCTCTAGATTAGTATACGATTGGGAAATAATGCTATCTAAACACTCTCTTAAGTACTTTTCCGTATTAAAAATAGGTACAATAATGCTGACTTTTTCCATCCTCTAATTCCTTTTATGCCGTAACTTGCTTTGCTATCATAAAAATCATCATGTAAAAAATACTATCTTCTATCTTGCCACCTATAGAACATATGCTCTACCAAATTAATAGCAACTCAAAACTCTATTCCTGCCAATTTATGTTTGCAGTTGTTTGTTAATAGTTGATTCCATAGTAGATATAGAATTTAATAAACAAAAACATATTGGCATAAATACAAAACTTAAATTTACAATATAATTTTCTACTGTTGCAGATAGGACTACAATGATAAATACAGACTTTCCTATTGTTTTTATATTATCTGTTTTTAATATTCTTACATTACGATAAAGTTTATATAAAACAATCCCATACCCTACCAGACCGATAAAACCATTTTTTAACATAATACTCAGTAAGGGCATTTCAAGCGTTCCATTCCAACCTAAAACGCGTCTAACCCTTATAGCATAGTCTAAAGTTAAATCCCCATATGCCAAATCCGCTGCACCAAACATTAGATGGAACCAATCATTTCTATAATACTCAAAAAAATTAATAAGACCATTAACGCGATGAGCGTAAGAATCACTATGTGTTATTAAAAAACCAAAGAAATAGTATAAAAAAATAGCACAAAATAGCATGGAAATATATTTAAGCGTACTCCATTGTCTTTGTTCTATTTTGATTTTGTCAAGATTAACAAGAAATAGAAAAAGCAATAGTATTAAATAAACTGAGCGTGTGTTTGAAATAAGAATCAAAAACAATTCTAATCCTAAAATAAAACGATCCGTTCTTTTATAGGAACCATACTTATACGCCAAGTAAGTTAATACGAACCCCATTAAAATAGTTATTCCAAAAAAGTTCTTATGCGTCAATCCTCCATTAAAACCCTGACTAAAACCGATACCTTCTACTGCCCCCGTGAACATCGTTGCCCCCATCATTATTCCTAATATCGAAGTTATAAAAAGAGCGAATAACAAATGATTTGAAATCCGTCTAAAATCATCAATATCTTTTATCAAACTTATTGGCAACGTTGCTAAAACTGAAATAATCATCATTGAAATTGATAAATATATTTTAGTTGTTATAGGAAGAATTTGCTGACATATTCCGATAGTAAATAAAAATATAATAAGAAACAAATACCCTAATTTATAAACTACAATATGTTTGTTATTTTTTAATAAATCATTAACTATACATAAAATCAAAACTAAATAAGATAGATACTGAATCACAGAAGCTTTGCCTATCGCTAGAACAACTTGCGAATTACTAATAATTATGCCCATAAACGCTATGGCAACAAAAAACAAATTATTAATTCTTATTCTCATTTTTCCAAACGTTTTTCTCCTATCTGCCTGCATTACTTTTAAAATTACAAATAAAAGTAAACAACTCTCACAATCTCGACTTGATTTTTATAATAGTGTTTGCAATACCGTTTCTCTGAATATATAGATAAATTCTATTGAGCATATTCGGAACAAATCCTAAAAGCGCATACAAATTACCAATAAAGCCTATCTCTTTTCGATACTCTTTTAAAGAAATAATCTTTGACAAGTCTACACCTGTACCAACATACTGGCTTTTAACTTGCTCTATATCCAAGGTATCTGGTACAACAATAAATTCATGCGGTAAAAACTTAGCAAAATCTGGAGTTATAATTAATCTATAATTAACTTTGAGAAATTTAATTTGGTGATTATCGGTAAGTAAGCCTCTGACGTTATACATTTCAGTTAAGATCGTCAAATGATTTGATGGATTGGGATGAATATACTCATCTCCTTTTAACCCATCTAATACAAATATAATAGGTTTTAGAAATTTCTTTTCTTTTTGTTTTCGCTCCACATTATATGCACGAACAGCCATTTCTCTTCCCGTTTTCATCACGCGTTCTGCTACTGTTTCTCTGGATAGTTCGTTATATTTTATTACAATATTTTCTTTACAAAAACTTAAATCAATTGGTGCATGTATAACATTACAATCATAACCTGAATAAGAGGCTTCTCTCGCCGTTTCCCACATATCCACGCCAGATTCAATGAGCGCCATCTGATTTGTTCTTTGAGCTGTTTCGATATTGTTCTCCATAGTAGCAATATCGCGAATAGTGTAACAAATTGTTTTATAAATTAATTGCTCTTGGCTAATAGCTCGATAATGTGCAAATTTCAAATCATTATGATGTTCTATCCTTACATTTGGGTTACCAAAAACAGTGTGATGTCCCATCGATAGCTTTAAATTCATTTTTTTGTAATACTTAGCGGAAATTATACATTTAGTAACTGGTTTACCATCAGAATGATGCCAAACAGGTTTTTCAAAACAATATTGCATTCTACGTGGTATAAACGATTCATTAATATCATCTTTTTTAGTCATAACAAACCATTGCCAATTCACATAATGTATCTTTTCTAAGTCCAGTTGTTCCAAAAGTTTCCGTGGATTTGAATCGGCTGTTAAAAATTCATCCGCATCCAAAGGTATTATCAAATCTGGATTTTTTTCAGCAATTATTTTCGTTAGATATTTATTATCAAGTCGATACTGATTATATGCCTCTAAAGACTCATCATATACGGATATTTTATATCCCTCTTTAATCAAATTAAAAATAATTTGCATCGTGTTATCTGTACAACCATTATCAATAATGACCATCTCGTCAATAAAGTTATAATTATACCGTATAAATGACTCTATTATCTCACTTTCGTTATTAACCATTGTAAAAGAAATAATTTTCATAAATTCCTCATTCTCTTTTTTGCCACGACCATCAGTTCTGATTTTACACCATATATTTTTCGAAATATAGTGCATAGATTATTAAGCTCTCCCCCCAAAAACTGAACTCCTAAAAATCTAAATATTGATTTAACAGTTTTTCTACAATCCAATTAAAAATGAAGTTTTTGAAGGCTCCCTTCTGTTATCTTCTATTTTAGGGGAGCTCTAAAAACTAATTTTCTAAAATTTAAAATGTTGATTTAACAAGGCTTTCGTAACTCCAAATTCGCAATTTTGGGAGTTTATAGAGGTGCCCTTTAGAAATAACTTATAACTGTTTCTGAACATTTGTTTTATCGAATGATAATACGATAAATCGCTATACTAAAGCATTCACTTCAGCCAATCAGTATACTTTGAGGGAGGTGTAGACTTTCGAAAAATTTTTTACATAGCTTTTTAACGAAAAATGTTCTTTTTGACGTTCTATAGAATTATTACCAATTTTTTTTCTGAGATTTATATTTTCCGATAACTGAAGAATTACTTTTGATAAATTTAACGGTGAGTTCGGAGTGACTAAGAAACCGTTAACACCTTCTTTCACCATCTCACAAACACCACCATGTCGGTAACCGACAACAGGTTTACCGCATGCCATTGCTTCTAGTACAACCGTTGGTAGAGGGTCTGGATTAGTACTTGGAAGTACAAAAATATCAAACATATTATATAATTCAGTGGTATTTGCATAATAATCAATTCGTCTGACTTGAGAAGAGACCTTTAATTGAGAAATCTTCTTTTCTAATTCTACTACTCGCCACTCTTCTCCTTCAAAAGCACTTCCTGCTATAAAGGCGATAGCTTTTGGATTCTGTTCGAGTATAGGAGCAACTGCTTCTAAAAAATCTCCTTGTCCTTTCCACGCATTGACTCGACCGACCATACCAATGACAAGAGCCTCTTCGTCAATGTCAAATCTTTCTCGAACAGACCGAGCATCGGACTGATAATACACTTTATTATCTACCCCATTGTAGATTACACTGATTTGGTCATCTTTGATATGAGGTGATTGTTTTATATGGTTTGCCACAGCCTGTGAAACTGTCACAATCTTATCAGCAAAACGCCCCATTAAAAAATTGATCGAATCAGAGATGAATTTAGGTTTGACAATAATCTCATGAACATGCCACAACAAAGGTAATTTGAGTTTTCGCTTCAGATAAATGCCTTCTAAGACAGCGGTAGTATTATTGTGAATTATGTCAACCTTATTTTCTATGGCATATTGAGCAATCTGTTTAGAATAGTGATGATATGATATGAAGTAGTCAAAAATCCCTTTTGGATTAAAATATTTCCTACGTAGAATTGGATAGTTAATAACTTCAACTTGCGCACCAACTTCTCTTAATGCTGGCACTAGGACTCCATCATTAGGTAGGATAACATGCGCTTCAAATTCATTCTTATCTAAGCCTTTTATAAGTTCCAAGAGAACCTTATCTGCCCCATATAATTCTGCTCCAGCATGGAGATATAGAATCTTTTTCATAACTTATCCTTTAAACAACTTCTCATACTCATCAACAATAAAATCCCAAGAAAATCTTTCTTTGACTTGTTTTGTTGATAAACTATCCATATCATTAATTTGTTCTTGTGATAATTGCTCACAACTGTCAATAACTCTGTGAAGATTATCTTTATTCCAGTATTTCGCTCCTTCTTCCCCTACTTCTCTATTAAAGCCCACATCTAGAAGAAGATTTAGTTTAGTAGAAGAAAGTGCTTCAAGTAAAGATGGGTTCGTTCCTCCAACCTCGTGACCATGAAAATAAGCAAATGCATTTTCACGAATATATTTTAACAGCTCCTGATTATAGACTGTTCCAACAAACTTTATACGCTTATCTTTATCGAACCCTGTTTCTTTTTTCAATTTCTCATAAAAGGAATTATGCTCTACATTCGTTATCAAAACAAAATCTTTTCTTGAATATGATTTCATAAACTCTCGAATCATTACTTCATAGTTATTTTCAGGCACAAATCGTCCAACAACCAAATAGTAATCATTTTCTGAAATTTCCTTCTCCTTATACCACTCACGTACTACACTATCTGTCGGAGAAAGGCGTGATTTATCTAAGTCTGTTCCATAAGCAATATAAGATGTTTCAGGAGCATATTTTCGATAATCTTCATGAATATATTTTTCAATATTTTTGCTATCACAAATTAGTAAATCAGCGTATTTTAACATCAAACTCTCAGAAAATTTCCAATACTGTCGGACGGGATAACTCCACTTTTCACGTAGCCATTCATGACCGTCTGGGTTTACGAAAAGTTGACCTCCAATTGATTCAATCTGCTTCTTAAAAAGATAAATGAAAGGACCAATCCGACAAGCAAGAATGTAGAAAATTGGAGAGGTATCATTTCTATCTTTGGCAATTTCAATAGATTTCTTGAGAGCCATAATATCATAAAGAATGGCTTTTGCTGAACCAATATTTGGCACATCAATATTAAAACATGTTGCTCCATTATGTTCAAAAACTTCTCCTGTAATATCTGATTTTGCTGAATTTTCTCTTGTACATGCAACAAAATAATTAATTGATTTATCTTTCTGATACTCAGTTAATTTTTCTACGAAAGTCTCGAAACCACCATACTTTGCTGGTATTCCTTTTGAACCAATAATATAAACTGTTCTCATATCCCCTACTACTATTCTTTGTTTTAAAGGAGTCTTACTTACTTCCCTCTCTCAACAATACAACTTTCACTGTCTTCAATAAAATCTTAATGTCTGACCAGATGGTCCAATTATCAATGTATGTTAGGTCCAGCCTAACGACTTCATTAAAATCTGTGATATCACTTCTTCCGCTCACTTGCCAAAGACCTGTAATCCCTGGTTTAAAACTCAATCTTCTCTTTTGACTAGGAGTATATTTTTCAAATTCATCAACTGTAGGCGGACGGGTACCGACTAGACTCATATCTCCAATTAGAACATTATAAAATTGTGGTAACTCATCTAAACTTGTTTTTCGTATGAAGTGTCCAATTGGAGTAATTCTAGGATCGTTGTCCATTTTGAACATCCCACCTTGCATCTGGTTTTGAGCCATTAATTCTTTCTTACGTACCTCGGCATCAACAAACATCGAACGAAACTTGTAGAATGTAAATATGCGTCCATTCTGTCCAACTCGTTTCTGAGCAAAAATGGCTGGTCCACCATCTCTACGAATAATTGGAATTAACAAAATAGAAACTATACCACAAATAATTAACCCGACTACTGCTCCAAGTATATCTAAAAGTCGTTTCATCAAGATGTGACTAGGCTTATAAAAATTTGTGGAAAAAGTGACGATGCTATGGTCACCTAGCATTTGGATTTTTTTATTCTTCAACACAGTAAAACCGAATGAATTAATATCAACGCCTACATCAATACCTAACAACTCAAAGTCTGAAACTAATTGCTTTAAGTCAAAATATTCACTTGGTAAATTTATAAAGACGTAGTCGACCACTTCCCTTGTTGAAAACTCTATAGCTTCTTCAACAGAATAATAGAGCGGTAATGGTAAATTAATTTTATCTATTTCTGTACCTAAAATTACCAATGCAACAAGATTTTTTTGAAATAGTATATCTGATTCAAATAAAACTTGCATATTTTCCCATAGTTCAGCCGTTGTAATTAGAATCGTCTTTTTTTGATAGGTTGTCGAAAATAGAAAGCTATCCTTAAACTGCTTAATAATTACGTTAAATAGGTATACCAAAACGAAGTTTATTAATGTGAAATACACGGCACCACGTCTTGAAAGTGCGAAATTATTCTCTAACATAAATGAAACTGCCATAAGAAAAATTACAAATATTATACTATAGTTAAATGTTTTTTCAAACTCTATCAGATTACCTCTATACTCAAATTCAACCGGCATACGAGATATAAAAAATGCAAAATAATGAACCATCATTATGATAAAAATTCCAGAACGATTTAAATCAGCATTTGGTATATGACTTGTTAAGATTGCAGAAATCGCAACTGCTATCATATCAAACAATGCCAATTTCGTTTGGCGATATCCTATTTCAATATTCATAGCTCCTCCACTATTTCTATGAGGTTACTGTACTTGATTTTTCAATATCAACAAAGGATTTTTCTTGAACAAAGCCTTCGCTCTATCCTCACCATACTCTTTTTTTACAAGCTGATACGCCTCCCTCATAAACGGAGGTCTACTATATAAATTATGCATATCGCTAGCAACACAATGTACTAAATCCTGCTCTAAAAAATATCGAGTACGTTTTTTAAATTCTTTTGCTCGTTCGCCAATTAAAGCAGGCTTCAACACATGGTTACTATTTACCTGAGTGTAGCATCCCTTGTCAATTAGCTCTTCTACTCTCTCTGACTGAAATGCCAGAGCATCATAACGCTCTATATGGGCAAGTACGGGAGTTAGCCCAAGTAGCGTCATTTCGTTCACTGCTTCTTGAATCTCTTTCCAAGGAGTATTCGTACTGAACTCCAAGAGAATATAGCACGAGCCATTAAGTGTGGGTACTTTCTTTTTTTCAAGTTTGCTTAAGATATCTTTACTATAATACAATTCAGCACCATAGCACAATCGTATTTCAGGATAAACTTCTGCTACTGCCTCTTTAAGTTGAAGAAAGTTAATCATGATGATTTTTTCTGGTGTTTCAAACATCCCTTTTCGTCTATGAGATGTCGCTACGATATAGCGAACACCTTGACGATAAGCTTCGCTTATCAAACTCAGGCTCTCTTCAATAGTTTTGGGACCGTCATCCACACCAAATATGATATGCGAATGGATATCAATCATATTAATACCTACTTATCAAACTTATGTTATCTGAGAAATTAGGCTTTTTTGCCGTAATTTCCGTATTCACTATACTTCTCAGTGGCAATATCATATTTGTTCAAGATAACGCCTAAGAACGGTGTGCCTGTTTGTTCCAACTGCTCTTTTACTTTTTTCAAAGATGAGCACTTAACATTGCCTGCTTCTACTACTGCAACCATCGCATCACATTTTTGTGCAATGATAGCTGCATCAATTACCAGTCCTAATGGTGGACAGTCAACGATAACATAATCATAATAGCGACGAAGAGTCGCAAGTAGATTTTCAAAATTCTTACTTTGTAAAAGGGCAGTAGGGTTGGGAGAAACCTTTCCTGACTCAATTACGGTCAAGTTTGGAATATCTGTATCGCATAATCCTTGAGACAAGTCTGTTGTCCCTGCTAGGTAATCCGTCAAACCTGTAATCTTTGTAATTGGCTTGAAGAAACCAGGCATGACTGAATTTCGGATATCTGCATCCACCAAGACGGTCTTATAACCTGAACGAGCATAGGCAATAGCGAGACTAGCCGCAGTTGTACTCTTACCTTCATTCGATTTAACAGAGGTAATACCAACAACCTTAATATCTGCTCCGCTAAGCTGAATATTGGTACGGATAGCATTGAAATACTCCTCGGTTTTATTTACTCCCTCTCTTTTTGTACGTGCAATTTCTAACATCGCCATATTGTTCTCCTATTTTAATTTCTTCGAATCTGGTACTATACCTAGCAATGTCAATCCCATTACCTCTTCGATGTCCTGAGGACGTTTTACACGGTCATCCAAAACCTCCATAACCAGTACAAGACCTGTTGCCAAGATACCTCCAGCTAATAAACCAAGCAAGATATTTCGTTTTGTATTTGGAGTGGTTGGTTCTTCCGCTGGGACTGCTTCTTCAAGTGTCGTCACATCGCTTACCTTGGTGACCTCAACAACCTTTTGCACTGCAAAGGTGCGAAGGCTATTTGCAATACGTGCCGCTTCATTTGGATCCGCATCACGCACAGAAATAGAAACGATACGAGTATCAACAGGAATAGAAACTGATATTTTTTCTTTCAAACTCTCTTTCAGATTCAATTCCGTTGCTACTTGTGTCAATACATCTTGTGATAGGATAATTTCCCGATAGTCTTTTGCCAAATAGGTACCCGCTTGTAACTCTTGGTTAGTCAAGCCCGCACCGGCTTCAACATTTTGACTCACTACATAGATACGGGTAGTGGAGTCATATTGAGGTGTCACTAAAAAACTACTGTAGACAAATGCCAACCCCGCAGTCAACACTGCAGTTAAGAGAATTAAAAATTTCTTTCTCCAAATTGTTTTTAGTAAGAATAAAACATCGATTTCGATTGCATTTACTTCTTGATTGTTCATATTTTCTCCTAAAATCTTTATTTTTCAACAAGTACGGACTGAATCGCTGCCTTTGATTGCTCCAGACTATCTTGGTTAATTTCCATCATATAAAGTTGTGATCCAGGCATCGCATAAGAAGATAAGTCTGAGCGTCCTGTTCCTGTCAATGCTTGTGACTCTACTGTAAATTGTGTTCCTGATTCTAGTTGGGTATTCACTAAACTCATAATCGTTTCTAAGCTCAAATCCGTTTGAATTGAGCCTTCCAATCCAGATAGGATTGCCTGGTAATTTTTTAGATTCTCTGGCGTACTCATCTTTTTAATCAAGGCAGCAATCACTTTTTCCTGGTTTTTACCACGGTCATTGTCACCCCCTGTTAAAGAGTAGCGCTCTCGAACGAAGCCTAATGCTTGGTCTGAGTTTAAATGAACTTGTCCAACAGGGAAATGATAATTCCCATGTAAACTTGTAAATTCTTGATCGTTATATACATCAATTCCACCCACCAAGTCGATTAATTGAAGGAAGGAAATGAAGTTCAACCGCACATAATTGCTAATGTCAATCCCATAGAGATTTTCTAAGGTGTGCACAGAAGCATTGACACCGTAGATACCAGCATGTGTTAGTTTATCGTATTGATTTTGCCCGCCATCTGCGATAGCAACGTATGAATCTCGTGGAGTAGTTGTCAATAAAATCTTATGTGTCGCACGATTGACAGTCATAATGATATTGACATCTGAACGAGAGACCGTAGAAATCGGTCCATAAGCATCAATACCACTAATATAGATATTAAAGCTATCTCCACTCACCTGCTTAGTAGCTGTTTCAACAGTCTGAGTCACTTTGAAACTATATATTTTTTTCACTTTTGAAGAAAAGCCTGGATCTTCATTTTCTAAAATATTGGTAAAAACTCCGTTGAACACCATCGCTTGACTCTCGCCATTCAACATAGATTGATATGCTGTCAGGTAAGAGGTCGCGGGGCTAGTTGCTAGTTGAGTAGATTCCATTTTGGATATGTCATCCAATAAAGCGGTGATGTTATCTTGGTCGTATTCGGCTGGAGCAAGGATACTAGTAAGCTGACGAACGTCCGTAATATCACTATTTGCTGGGACAAGGATACTCATTTCATATTCTGAAAATGTCGAATTTGAATTTAGTCGTGTTGAAAATTTTACAACTTCTTGCATTCCATAGATCCCAACAGACGTGATGACCAGTGAAAAAACAAGTAAGAGCGCTGTAAATATGCGCGCTTTCTTACGCCACATCAATAATCCAGCCAATACTGCCACTCCTACTAGCAAAAGCGTCACAATATAGTTTAAATACCGGAAATCTAGGATGTTATAGCGATACATGGTCACTAAGAACAAACATAGAGTAATGGAATAAAGTCCCAAAAGCGCAAAATTTACCAATTTGAACTTGGACGACTTACTTCGTCCGCTTCTCTTTTTCATAAACAACCTTCCTAGACTTTTACCTATAACGCATCCATTATATCATAGAAATTAATATTTTTCTACCCTTTTTAGCGCTGGAAAACGTTATCTTTTTCATAATTTCACATTTTTATTGATCGTATGAAGGTAAGTTGGTTTGCCGTTGATTCGGAAGTACAATATTCAAAGCCATCCACCTTAAAATCTTGAATGTCCGATAATTCCTGAATATTGTTCTTAGCCAACCAGGACAGCAATCTTCCTCTGCCTTTTTTTGATATAGTCGAGTGAACTTTTAGCTGACCTGCTTTTTCTTCCATGAAAAGAATTTTAACTAATCTTTTCTGAATCTGTGGAGAAAACACCTGCTCAAATTCTGACGAAGCCAGTGAGAGAATCAGTTCATCATCACCAACTTCTTGGTCATAATACGGTCGCCAGTACTGTTTCAAAGACTGATTGCCTATCTTTAAGCTCCCTTGAAAATCTAAGCGGTGAGGTGAAATGAATTCAAAAGGATGAATCAATCCGTATAAGGCTGTCGCTACACGAACGTGGTCACGTAGATAATTTTCTTCTTTCGAATCTATACCTCGCCTATCCATATAACGATACATGAGACCATCATATAACTGCCAGGCTGGATAGGTTTTTGCTTGACCTGTCCTGATTCGATACCAACGGTCAGCTTCTAACTCAGCCTTTGCTTCATTCAATTTATAAAAGGCAGCCATCTTTTTTACATCAAATTGACTTATGGCATCCAGCACCGGCTTGCTTCGATCAGACAGGAGATAAAACGAGGCATTCTCTAGATTTGTATTTACTTCTTTTGCATTAGGTATAATTATTTTCATCACTTAATTATACCATAGAGTAGCTTAATTCCTGAACCTCAACCCCATTATTCATATATTGTCTTTCTTCAATTTTTTCTATATACTAGCTAGTAACATAGTCTATAAAAAAGGGGACCTAGATGAAAAAATATCAAGTTATCATCCAAGATATTTTGACTGGAATAGAGGAACATCGATTCAAACGTGGAGAGAAATTACCTTCTATCCGTCAACTCCGCGAGCAATATCATTGTAGCAAAGACACTGTCCAAAAGGCTATGTTGGAATTAAAATACCAAAATAAGATCTACGCTGTCGAAAAAAGCGGTTATTATATCTTAGAGGATAGAGATTTCCAAGACCATACTGTAGAGCTCAATCCTACAGACTTTCAAGAATTACCCTATGAAGATTTTCGGATTTGTCTAAAAGAAAGTCTTATTGGGCGGGAAAATTACCTATTCAACTACTATCACCAGCAAGAGGGATTGGCAGAATTGATTTCCTCCGTTCAAAGTCTGTTAATGGACTATCATGTCTATACAAAAAAAGACCAGCTGGTTATCACAGCTGGTAGTCAACAAGCTCTATATATTCTCACACAAATGGAAACCTTGGCTGGAAAAACGGAAATCTTGATAGAGAACCCTACCTATTCACGAATGATAGAGCTCATTCGACATCAAGGAATCCCCTATCAAACAATTGAACGGAATTTAGATGGAATTGACCTAGAAGAATTGGAAAGTATCTTCCAAACTGGAAAAATTAAGTTTTTCTACACAATTCCTCGCTTGCACAACCCTCTCGGTTCAACCTATGATATAGCAACAAAAACAGCCATCGTAAAATTAGCAAAGCAATACGATGTCTACATCATTGAGGATGACTATTTAGCAGATTTCGACTCTAGTCATAGCCTACCTTTACACTATCTTGATACAGATAATCGCGTCATCTATATAAAATCTTTTACACCGACACTCTTTCCTGCCCTCCGAATCGGTGCAATCAGCCTTCCTAATCAGCTACGTGATATCTTCATCAAACATAAGAGTCTAATCGACTACGATACCAATCTTATCATGCAAAAAGCTCTCTCGCTCTACATTGATAACGGTATGTTTGCGCGGAACACACAGCATCTTCATCACATTTATCACGCTCAATGGAATAAAATAAAAGACTGTCTAGAGAAATACGCTTTAAACATCCCGTATCGAATTTCCAAAGGGAGCGTGACCTTTCAGCTAAGCAAGGGGATTCTTTCTCCTAGCATCCAACACATGTTTGGAAAATGTTATTATTTCAGCGGACAGAAAGCTGATTTCTTACAGATCTTCTTTGAACAAGATTTTGCAGATAAACTGGAGCAATTCGTAAGATATTTGAATGAATGAAATCCAATAGTCTCATACAAACAATCCCCCTCGAACTTAGAAGACGAGGGGGATTATTCTATAGCGGAAATTACAGCCCAAAATTATTACTCTGTGAATCACGCTTTCACTTCGTAGCCCATCAAAAGTCCACCTTCTTCAGCATAAAAACTGCATAGACCTGATGTTGCAACTTCGTCAATAACAGCCGTTGGAAAACTTGCTTTTACCAACTCTGAGAATTGTTGGAAGAACTTAGCATTGTTGCGGTGGGCCATAACAATTCGACCACCATCATAGCCTGCTTTTTTCATTTCTTCAAAGGCTGCTGTCACAGATTTCTTATGACCACGCGCCTTTTGAAGCAACTCTAATTTTCCTTCAGCACTTGCCTCACCAACCATACGGATATTGAGAAGACCAACGACAGTGCCTACCAATTTGCTCAGTCTTCCATTCTTAACAAGATTATCAACTTTCGCTAAAACAAAGAGGAGCTTACTGTGTTCCCGATAGTGAGTTATCGCTTCTACTACTTGTGGAAAATCTAATCCTGCACTAATTAAGCGATTGATTTCGTCTACAAGTAAATCCATTTCCCCACTGGCTGACAAACTATCTATCAAATGGATATTGACATTCGGATGCTCTTCGATATACATATCCCTAGCTACACGTGCCGCATTAAAACTACCCGATAGCCCACCTGTAATCGTCACAACGATAATGTTCTCAGCTCCCTCAAAAGCTGCCTGATAAGCCTGCGGACTTGGGCACGCCGACCCCGCTGCAGACTTAGATGCTTCCATCACCTCCATCATGTGATCAATATCCAAGCTTGCATCATCAACAAATGCTTGTTCTCCAACTTGGATGGTAAGTGGCACACTAATAAATTCAGTGTCCGGAGCTAGATTAGCTAATTGACGATAGTCGCAGCCCGAATCTGCAACGATTTTCCATTTTGTCATAATATTCTCATTTCCAATTTTATTTTTTTATTTGACAATAAATCTCTATTTACTTACAATTATATCATTAAACTACCCCATCTGAAAGCATTTTCTTTCAGATGTGACACTCGGAAAAGGAAAACTATGGCAGGTCGTAAAATTTCACCCCAATCTTTGAAAAACCTCTATCAATCAAATAAAGAAGCGAATCAACTGACTAAGGAATCAATAGAAACTGCTCTGCTATTTCTCCTAGAGAAAAAGGAGCTCAAGCAAATTTCGGTATCTGAATTGGTCCGAAAAGCTGGTGTGTCACGCAATGCCTTCTACCGCAATTACAAGTCCAAGGAAGAAATCCTTGAAGACTACTACGAACGGACTTCCAGCAACCTTAAAAAGAAATGGCATGATTTGCAGGACAAGGTTCAAAAGGACGGCGTCAAGCAAAGCTTTGCAGATTTTGTCCAGGAACAAAAACGCAAGGCAGAGCAAAGCAAGGCCCTGTCCAACGTCAGTCAATGGATCAAGGAAAAAACAAAACGGGATTAAAAGTCCCGTTTTTTGCTGTCTTCTATTTTTTGCCTAATTTTCTAGTCTTTTTGAGGGCGGCGGCGACTGCCTTGATAATGGCGTAACGGAAGCCTTCTTTTTCAAGAGCTACCACACCTGCGATAGTCGAGCCGCCTGGCGAGGTCACTTCCTGTCTCAGCTGGGCTGGGTGTTTATCGCTGGTTAAGACCATCTGAGCAGTTCCTGCCAGGGTCTGAGCCGCCAATACCTTGGCATCCTGGGCCGTCAGCCCGTTTTGCACCCCTGCATCTGTCAGAGCCTCAATCATCTGATAGACAAAGGCTGGTCCGCAGCCTGCGATAGCCGTTGCTGCGTCGATTAGGCTCTCTGGCACTTGCTGGACCTTGCCTGATTTTTCTAGGATTTGTTCCAATAGCGGAGCGAGATTTTGATTGACCAGGCTATAGGTTGTCATGCCTTGGCCGATAGCGACTGGTGTATTGGGCATGATACGGATAACTTTATCTGCCGATACAAATGCTGCCAGGCTGTCAAGGGGCACTCCTGCTGCCATGGAAATCCAGATAGCTGACGGATTCTGGCTAATCTGGTCCTGCAAGCCTGACAAGACTGTCTGAATCAGGTGAGGCTTGACCCCAAGGAAAATAATCTCGGCCTGCTCTGCTATTTGTCCATTAGAAAAAAGCTGACCGCCTACCTTCTCTTGAAGAGCCTGGGCTTTTGCTGGGTTATGGTTGCTGAGGAGGAGCTGGGTATCTGGCTGCTGGCTGACCGCTTGGGCTAGGGCCGCTCCCATATTGCCCAGTCCAATAAATCCAATCTTCATCTTGTCCTCCTAACGAATGTGGCCGTCGCCTGTGATGATGTACTTGTAAGTGGTCATTTCACGCAGTCCCATTGGACCACGGGCGTGCATCTTCTGGGTGGAAATACCCAGCTCACAGCCCAGACCGAACTCTCCACCGTCTGTAAAGCGGGTCGAGGCATTGACATAGACTGCTGCCGAGTCCACATGGAGTGTAAAATGCTCTGCTGTCTGGCTGTTTTCCGTCACAATCGCCTCGCTATGTCCAGTCGAATGTTGGGCGATATGGCTGATAGCCTCTTCTACACTTGAAACGACCTTGACCGCCATGATATAGTCCAAAAATTCTGTGTCAAAATCTTGGTCGCCTGCTGGTCTGGCTTGGTTGAGGAGAGCCTGGGCCTGACTGTCGGCACGTAATTCCACCTGACCAGAAAGAGCTTCTTCCAAGCGAGGTAGGAATTGGCTGGCAATTTCTTCATGGACCAACAAGACTTCCGCCGCATTGCAGACTGAGGGACGACTGGTTTTGGCATTGACCACAATCCGCAAGGCCTTGTCCAAGTCCGCATCCTTGTCCACATAGACATGGCAGATACCTGTTCCTGTTTCAATAACTGGCACAGTCGCATTTTCTACTACGGCTTGAATGAGTCCTGCTCCACCACGTGGCACCAATAAATCAATCTTGCCTTTTGCGGTCATCAACTCCGTCGCAGAGACCCGGCTGGTATCTTGGACTAACTCGATGACCTTTGGTGAGACACCAGCTTCTTCCAAGCCACTCTTGAGTGCTGTGACAATCGCTTTGGCCGAATGAAAAGCTTCCTTGCCACCACGCAAGATGACCGCATTACCACTCTTGATGGCCAAGGCAGCGGCATCTGAAGTCACGTTTGGTCGGCTTTCGTAAATCATTCCCACCAAACCAAAGGGAATGGATTTCTTGCAAATGTTCAAGCCGTCTGCCCGAGTGGATTCTTCCAAGACTAATCCGACAGGATCTGGCAAGCCAATCAAGGCACGAATGCCATCTGCCATAGCTTCAATCCGTTCCTCTGTCAGCAGCAAACGGTCCTGCATCACCTGGCTAATCTTGCCTTGGGCATGTTCCATGTCGATGGCATTGCCTGCTAAAATTGCCTCAGTCTGAGCAACCAACTGGTCTGCCATTGCTGATAGAGCCTGGTTTTTCTGTTCTGTTGTCGCTAGGTTGATAGAAGCCTTGTTGGCCAATAAACTATCTAATAATACTTGTGTTGTTGTCATAAATTTCTCCTATTTAGTCTTTCAGTTTACTCGTTCGTCAACATAATCGAGACAAACTGAACAACTATAAGCTCACCCAATCGTTGCGGTGAATCAACACGCCCTCTGCTCTGCCATTTGCCAACTGGTCCTGCAAGTCCTTGGAGGACAGTTTGACCCGACCTTTACCAATCAAACGATGGTCTGCTTGGCTGTAAACTTCTACGACCTGGCCCACTTCAAAGTCTCCTTCGAGGGCTTTGACACCAGTAGCTAACAAACTGCGGCCCTGGTGCAACATAGCATCAACCGCTCCTGCATCCACTTCAACCGCCGCGTCTGTCCGAGCATAGAAGGCCATCCACTGCTTGCGTTGGTTCATGGCATGGTCATCTGCTAAAAAGAGCGTTCCACGATTGGCTTGGGTGACCGCCTGCAAGAGGGCGGTATCCTCTTTTGAAGAGCAGATAAAGACGGGCACGCCTGACTTGGTCGCAATCTGGGCCGCCTGCAATTTGGTGGTCATGCCACCTGTTCCATTGGACGAGCCTGCTCCTGCTGCCATGGCAAATAAATCTTCCGTAATCTCCTTAATTTGAGGCAAGTGCTGGGCAGTCGGATCGCTGTTAGGATTGGCAGTGTAAAGTCCATCCACATCCGTCAAGAGCACCAATAGGTCTGCTTTCAAGAGAGAAGCCACCTGAGCAGATAAAGTATCGTTATCCCCCACCTTAATCTCCTCAATGGCAATGGTATCATTTTCATTTATAATAGGAATAGCCCGTTGCTTGAGCAAGACCTGCAAGGCTTGAGAGGCATTCTGATAACGTCTGGCATCCGCAAAATCATCCTGGGTCAGTAAAATCTGAGCCGATACGATGCCGTCCTTCATTAGATTTTGCGTATATTCCTCAATCAGCAAACCTTGTCCAACGGCCGCAGAAGCCTGCTTCTCCGCAATCTTGGTCGGTCGCTTGTCAAATCCCAATCTCCGAAAACCAGCAGCAATCGAGCCCGACGTCACCAGCACAATCTGGTAACCTTTCTGGTGCAACTGAGCCAGCTGATTGGTAATCCGAGCGATCTTGATACGGTCCAGACTGCCATTTTCTTGCGTCAGAGAACTTGTCCCGACCTTAAATACAATTGTTTTTTCTGTCATAATCTCTTCTCACAAAAACTAATATTTGGAAAATTATACCATATTTTAATCATAAAGAAAATCACTGTTATTCGGCAAGGAGAGAGGGAATAGATTCCTAATCATGAGTGCATTAAAAAACGCTGGAAACAAAAGGAAGCCTTGTGGCTCCCTTTCAACTTATTCAAAAAAATCTTGAATAGCTCCTTCTATTTCTTTCGCATCCACACTTAACATTAAATAATCTTTCTCAAAGAAGGACAGAATTTGCTGTCCATAGCGTTTGGTGTGAACACGCGGGTCCAAAACCAAGACTAGTGAATCTTGTTTGTCATGGCGATTGGTACGACCGATGGCTTGTTTGAGCTTAATCATCATCATAGGCAGGCTGTAATCATAAAATGGATTTTTCCCTTCTTCACGCAGATGGTGATTGATTTTTTGTACAAACCGGTCCTTTGGATTGTCAAATGGGAGCCTTGTAATAACCTGAATCAATTGATTCTGACTGGCAAAGTCAACGCCCTCCCAGAATACACCTGTGCCGAGTAAAATTTGGCATTCCCCTCGTTCAAATTTGCGTTTGAGAGTCATTTCCTGTCCATGCTTGTGCTGGGCTAGGTGGGGAATGTTATTGTCTTCTAACAAATCCGACACCTGCAAGAGCATAGAAATCGATGTAAACAAGACCAAAATCGGTCGTCCCAGCTCTGCTATCTCTCCTAAAGTAGTAGCCAAATATGCTGCATGCTCCTCCTTGGTCCAAGCGAGGATGTCGGGGAGATGGGTCGGAAAAAGTAGCCGCTGGTTGGTCACAGTTTGAGTCGGTATCAAATCCAAGGTGACCTGCTCAAAGCCCAGCAGATCCGCCAGACTGACCTTTTTGCTGATGGTCAAGGTGGCGCTGATGCAGAAAATCTTAGTATCTGGCAGATAGTTGGTCGCATTTAGGAGGCTATCCTTGGAGCTCCGCAAATAGGCAAGCCGCTTTTCTTCTAAATTTTTCTCCTCCAACCAAAAGGTATCGTAATAGTCTATGAGCTGATGCAAGTCGTTCAAATCAACATCTCCAAGCTCCTCCAGGTTCTGACCAAGTTGGTGAAGTTCAGCCTTTTGAACCTCTCGTTGACCATGCTGACGAAAACGACTCAAAAAGTGGTTGAGTTCAAACTGGCAAGACTCATACAAACGTTGGTCCAAAATAGCCGTCGCTCTATCCTTTTTACTTTGCAATACTTGTAACATACTTGTCAAATCTTGCGAAGCCGTCGCTAGATTTTCAGCAGCCAAGAGAAACTTTTGTGCTTCATCAATCACCACCATACGCTTATCCATGTGAGGATCTTGGTCCTTAAGATGGCTGAGAAAATAAGCGTGGTTGGTAATGAGCAGTCTACTAGAGAGAGCTTGTTGGTTCAATCGTTGCCAAAAATCCAAGCCCCAAAAAAGACTTTCAGGCTCCAATTTCCCATCGTGGGCAATCTCATCAAAGTAAGCTTGATAGCGTTGTTTTTGCTTAAGCTCATCCAAATCACCTGTCGTGGTTTCGCATAACCAGACAAGCACCTGCATTTTGAATTGATTGACCAGGCGATTATCATCCTGCCTCTGCAGGGTTTTCCAGTAGTTGTCTAACTTGATAAAATGCTTGGGTGATTTTAGAGAGACTATGGGAATACGAAATATCTCTTTAAGCTTGCTCCCTTCCTTTTCCATAATCTGCTCTTGAAGGAGCTTGGTCGGTACGGTGACCAATAAAGGCTGGTCTGACTTAGCAAGTAAAGGCAAGAGATAACCGTAAGTCTTCCCCAAACCTGCCTGCGCTTGAATAAAATGCACTTTTTCTTCGTCAACCAAGCGTTTTTCTACTACTTGAGCAAAAGCAGTTTGTTTTTTTCGTTCATGCAAGCCGAGAAGGGCAATATTGGTCGAAAAATCTTCAGATAATCGGTAGGCTGACTTGATTTCTTCTGGCTTTTTCAAGACCAAGTCATGAATAGATTCTAAATCGTATGATAGATTTTCTGACAGAACAGGCACCATCTCATCAATGACCAAACGGGATTCAAAGAGCAGATTGTCCGCCAAATCAAGAATCTTTTCAACAATAGACCTGGGTAAGCTCTTTATTTTCTCTTGAATTTTGATGAGCAAGCGCGCCGTAGCCATGGCATCTGATATGGCCGTGTGTGCCTGGTCCAAACCAAGTTCCAAATGCTCTGCAAGGTTTCCCAAGCTATATTTTTCAAAAGTCGGGAAAAATAGCTGTGATAATTCTACCGTATCTACACGCGGTGTCAACAGTTCATAACCTTCAAAAAAGAGTGCTTCTGCCAAGAGATTAGCATCAAATTTGACATTATGGGCTACAAAAATAGCATCTCCAATCATGTCGTAAATGGTACTTGCTACCTGACCAAAATCTGGAGCCTGACTTAGCTGTTGGTCTGTGATACCTGTCAGATTCTTGATATGGTCATCCAGTAGCTCATAGGGATTGATATCCGTTGCATAACTGTCAATGATTTCTCCATTTTCAACGAGAACAATCCCGATTTGAATGATTTTTGCATCGGTACCTGTACCAGTTGCTTCCAAATCTACAACGGCATACCGATTGCTTGTTCTTGTGTCTTTCATACTGTTCATTATAGCATATTCCCTCTCATGGAAAAAGCTCCAAACAAATTCCATGAAGAAGGCGTGTTTTTTTGTTAGACTAGTAACATCAGTAACTGTTAGAAGAAGGAAAAAGAATGATTATTCACAAATCTGTCAATCCTGTCGCTTTTCAAAATACCTACTACCTTGAAAATGATACCCATCTGATTATCATTGACCCTGGGAGTGACTGGACAAAAATTCAAGTAACTATCGAAAAAATCGGAAAACCAATTTCGGCTATTCTCCTGACTCACACTCACTATGACCATATTATGAGTTTGGACATCCTGCGTGAGACCTACAATTTCCCGCCTGTCTATGTGGCTGAAAATGAAGCCAGCTGGCTCTACACACCAGAGATGAATCTATCAGGTCTACCTCGTCATGATGATATGGAAAATGTAGTCTGCCGACCTGCTGAAAAAATCTTCCAATACCAAGAAGACTACCAGTTTGACGGTTTTCATTTCAAGGTAGTTCCAACACCTGGTCACTCTATTGGTGGTGTTTCCTTTATCTTCCCAGAGGATGAATGTGTCATCACTGGAGACGCACTTTTCCGTGAAACTGTGGGACGCACAGACCTGCCAACCAGCAACTTTGATGACCTGATTACTGGCATCAGAGAACATATCTTTACCCTGCCAAATCACTATACTGTCCATCCAGGTCATGGTCAAAATACCAGCGTTGGACATGAGAAAAATTTCAATCCATTTTTTAGAATGTAAAATAAGTACTGCCCAGTTCTGATTGAACTAGGCAGTTTTTTTACCCGTGCTACTAGTTAAAGTCAAAATAGCTTAGATTGTAGATAAGTAGGATTTGTTCAATCCGTAGCTGTAATCCGAGCAGTCCTCTGGCAAAGGTTTGTTCTATATCAAACAAAGCGTATGATTCAGAAAACGAGTTTCAATGGTTCGCCTCATGGCTAATAATCTCCATTTGTTATACTAATTAACTCCTTCCATGTTCTATCCTTCTGTTCCAAGTTGTCTTTAAACTCCTGACTAAATCTGCTAAAATCACAGATTACTGATAGCCTTCCAACAAGCAATTCACTACATAATCAGAAACTGGTGTAATAACATAGTTCAAAATATAGCCAGATAGAGTAACTTTAAAAACCATGGAACCACAAGTTTTTCAATACATGCAACCAATATCTACCCCCTTCAAAAACTCTTACTTTATAGTTCCGAATAGGATAGAAAAGCTATCCTTGATGACAATAGTATCAGGTGAACATTGCTTACTCATTGCTTGATTCTCAACGAGTAGTAATTGGGGGGGTTTCTGGTTAATAGCAACAGAGATTTGGTCGTTTTTTTAATAAGTGAATTTCAGCGACAACCATTTTCCCGCATCCTTTACACTTGAACCGACGCTTTCTAAGATGGATAAGGAGAGAGGATTATCAGCTGCTTCTAAGCAAAGGATTTTAGATGCTCTTTGGAAGTTGTATTTCACTATTTGTCCCTTTCAGGCAAGACATTTTGGAGACACACAATCTAAGTGAGTTTCCACATCATATTCAGTCATGATAGCGATATTTTTGTCTTCTATTCCAAGAAAATTTGTGATAAGATCTTCGCTTTTCTATTTCTAGGCTCAGGAATCAAGAGTCACTCCCCTAACTCTTGATTTATTCCATATGACCTCTTTCTAATGTAAGTTTTTTCGCTTTTCATTATAGGTCATATGACTTTTACATTTAAAAGGCTCCATAGTGGTTTTACCCGCTACAGAAATTATAGGACCATTTTTTGCCCATCCTCGGTTCATTTGTCACATACTTTACGGATTGTGATGGACTAAAAGTCATATAATAAAAAATCCTAGGGAGTGGGAAAAACGAAGTACCAAGATTCGACACGGGAATTCCTATTGGAAGAAATGCTTATGTCAAGCGGCCTTCGCTGTCAAAAGACAAAAAGGCAGCCCATTAGCAGAACGATATTATCAGATTCAAAGTCGGCGTGGCTCACAAAAAGCAACCATTGCACTTGCGCATCAACTATTAAAAATAGCCTATATCCTTTTAAAAGAACAGATGACTTATCCTGAATTTTTAGCACAAAAAAAGACTACTAGGGACGAACTAGTAGCCTAAATACAAATTTTTTTCACTTTGATTATATCATAGGAAGGGAATTTTTGCATTCTTTTGAGTTTTCGTATAAGAACTCGACCAGACGAAAAAAAGTTCGTCAACAATTTTTCGTTTTAAGTTGTTGAGCTGAAACAATCTATCCCCAGACATCAATTTATGTGAGCTGACTGCCGTCAGCTTATATCTCCCACTTTAAAAGGTCTCCCAGACCTTTTAAACTCCCACCCCCGCATAGCTCCAACAGTCAGAATAGTGACTGTTTAAGCCAATCAACCACTGCGCTGAGATGTTGACACGAACTCCGAGAAGTGGCGCTGAGCTTTTTGCTCAGCCTCGTAGAATCTTAAGTTAATGATATTGGTGTACACCCCACCGTTTTCACGAGTTCTTTTCATTATTCTGTGGATGAGGGTGTAACCATCATGGATGTCTTGTTCAGTCACTTTTGCTTACATTATTATTTTTTTACTGTGTCGGTTGCAACATCCTCACCAAACCATTTTTGGGAGATTTCTTGGAATTTACCTTCTTTATATAATTCAGCAAACGCCTTATTAATGTTTTCCACGAGTGTCGTATCTGATTTACGAGCACCGACTGCGAAGGCTTCATTTTCAAAACCTGCATCAATGATGTTGTAATCTGCGATAATTCCCTCTTGTTGCAAGTAATAATTTGCATACACACGGTCAATCAAAAGGCCATCAATACGATCGTTTTTCAAGTCAATCAAGGCTTCATTGAAGGTCGCATACTGACTTGCATCGTTATTTTGAACAATATCTTTCAAAATAGCTGGTTGTGATTCAAATACTGAATAGCCAGATGAACCTGCTTGCGCACCTAAAATCTTATCCTTCATATCAGATACTTGGCTAATATTGGAAGATTTTTTGGTTACAAGAACTTGTTGGTTATCCATGTAGGGATTTGTGAAAAGAACTTTTTCCTTACGCTCATCTGTAATAGAATAACCATTCCAAATTAAATCAATATTCCCGTTATTCAATTCAGTTTCTTTCAAGTCCCAGTCAATTGGTTGCCATTTTACAGTAATTCCATATTTTTCAAAGACTGCATTAGCCAAGTCAATATCAAAACCTGTGTAAGAACCATCTGTCTGTTCAAATCCCATTGGGACAAAGGTCTTATCAAAGCCAATCGTAACGGATTTTTCAGACTCGTAGGCTGTCCAATTATCAGACTTAGTAGCCGAATCATTGGAGCCACAAGCAGCAAGAGTCAAAGAAGTTACAAGAGCAAGAGCTCCAAGCATCATTTTTTTAATATTCATCATCATATTTGTTCCTTTTCTTAGTGTTTCGGTTCAATTTTGATGATTTCATCTGCGATATTCTCAGCAAACTGCATATCATGGGTGACCACAATTTGCGTGATTCCAGTAGCCCTATTTTCAAGAATCAGTTTCTCAACTTCTTTTCTTAATTCAGGGTCTAGGGCCGAAGTTGGTTCATCATAGCCGATAATCTCAGGATCAATCATCATCGCACGCGCCAAGGCCACACGTTGTTTCTGTCCACCCGATAATGAAAATGGGTAGGCATTTGCGTGGTTAGCAAGTCCAAGAGTATCCAAGAGTTTAAGGGCCTTGTCTTCCGCCTCTGAACGCAACATATTTTGCGTTTTCATAGGAGAGAGAACCAAGTTTTCCAATACGGATAGGTGCGGGAAAAGCTGGAAGTCCTGGAAGACAAAGCCCAGCAAATGTCGTTTTCCCAACTCCTCTAATGGCAGTTCTTGACCGTTATACATCAAAGTTCCTGAATCAATAGTCTCTAAACCAGCCAACATCCGTAAAAGAGTTGTCTTACCACCGCCAGATTGACCAACAATGGCAACAATTTTCCCTTCTGGAATGACCAAATCATAGTTGGAGAAAATCTGTTTATCTTCAAAGCGTTTTGACAAATTGCGTAACTCTAACATGACTTCCTCCTATCTATAATAATCAAATTTCTTTTCTACTTGTTTAGAAATCAGTGTTACCGCACCGATCATCAATAGGTAGATTGCACCTGCGATAAACATAGGTGCCAAGCTGGCATCACGATTGGCCGCAGTACGACTAGCCAACAACAAATCGCTAACCCCAAGTGCATAGACCAAAGAAGTATCCTTTACCAAAGTCATGACTTCATTGAAAACACTTGGCAGAACAATTTTCACAACCTGTGGTAAGACAATGTAGCGAATGGTCTGAACAGGGGTAAATTTCAATACCTTAGCAGCTTCATACTGACCTTTTGGAATAGCTTCAATACCACCACGGAAAATTTCAGAGAAATAGGCCGCATAGTTGAGCGTAAAGGCCAGAATCACAGCAGGCATTCGGTCAAATGTAATACCCACACTTGGTAAGACGTAATAAACAAAAATTAATTGTAAAAGTAAGGGGGTTCCTCGCATAATTAATACATAGAAATGCAATAACCATTGTAAGGGTTTAAATTTAATCTGCATTAAAAAAGCGAAAACAGCTCCTAATGGCAAGGATAATATCAATACTAGAAAAAATACTTGCAAGGAGACTGCAGCACCATTTAGTAGACTGGGCAGAACTTCCAAAACATAATCCATAGAGCTCTCCTAAAAGAATTATTAGGTTCTAGTATATCAAAAAATATCCTTAATTTCAAAGAATTTTTCAGAATTTTTAATAAATTTAACAAAATTTTGTATGTTTTTTCATTGATTTGAAAAAAAGGTCCGAAATCCGAACCTTATCTTCTTATTCAACAGTAACAGACTTAGCCAAGTTACGTGGTTTATCAACATCCAAACCGCGTTGCAATGTCGCATAGTAAGCGATCAACTGTGTCGGAACAACCATAGCAATCGCTGATAAGAATGGATGAACCGTTGTAACAGTGATGTCATCCTCTTCCTTAGCTACTGCTTCATCTACAATTGTCAAGACATTGGCACCACGCGCCACCACTTCCTGAATATTGCCTCGAGTATGGCTTGCAAGATGTGGATGATTTGAAATCAAGGCCAAGACAGGAACACCGTCTTCAATCAATGAAATGGTACCGTGTTTCAATTCACCTGCCGCAAAGCCTTCACATTGGATGTATGAAATTTCTTTCAATTTCAAGCTGGCTTCCATAGAAACGTAGTAGTCACTACCACGACCGATATAGAATGCGTTGCGAGTGGTTGATAAGAGTTTTTCAACTTTTTCAGCAATCACATCTTTTTCTGACAAGCTGGCCTCAATAGATTGAGCTACGATGGACAATTCATGCACCAAGTCAAATTCTTTCGCGTAGGCATTGCCATTTGCATCACCGACAGCCTTCGCCAAGATTGCCAAAGTCGCAATCTGTGCAGTGTAGGCTTTTGTAGAAGCTACCGCAATTTCTGGTCCTGCATGGAGCAACATGGTGTAAGTTGCCTCACGTGATAGGGTCGAACCAGGAACGTTGGTTACAGTCAAACTTGGAATGCCCATTTCATTAGCTTTAACCAATACCTGACGGCTATCAGCAGTTTCACCTGACTGGCTAATCATGACAAAGAGTGGCTTTTTGCTCAAAAGTGGCATACTGTAGCCCCACTCAGATGAAATTCCCAACTCTACTGGTGTATCTGTCAATTTTTCCAAGAAGTCTTTTGCGGCAAATCCTGCGTGATAGGAAGTTCCAGCAGCCAAGATATAGATACGGTCAGCTTCTTGTACTGCCTTAATAATATCCGCGTCAACTGTTACCTGACCAGCTTCATTTGTATAGGCACTAATCAATTTACGCATAACAGTTGGCTGCTCATCAATTTCCTTGAGCATGTAGTATGGATAAGTTCCCTTACCAATATCTGACAAATCAAGCTCAGCTGTATAACTACCACGTTCAATCGCATTGCCATCATAGTCCATGACTTCAACACTATCTTTTTTCACGATAACCAATTCCTTATCGTGAATTTCCATGTATTCACTTGTCTCACGAATCATAGCCATGGCATCTGAGCAGACCATGTTATAGCCATCACCAAGACCAATCAAAAGTGGAGATTTATTTTTGGCAACATAGATTGTATCTGCATCCGCAGCATCAATCAAAGCAAAGGCATATGAACCTTGAATAATCTTCAATGCTTTTTTAAAGGCTTCTAGAGTTGACAAACCTTCTTCTGCAAATTGACCAATCAAGTGTACAGCAATTTCTGTATCTGTCTGCCCTTTCAAGTCATGACCTGCAAGATACTCTTCCTTGATTTCTGCGTAGTTTTCAATCACACCGTTGTGAACTAGGATATGTCCAGCAGTTTGAGAAGTGTGAGGGTGAGCATTGTTCTCAGTTGGCTTACCATGAGTCGCCCAACGAGTATGACCGATCCCTGTTGTCCCTTCAGTCTTATCGCCAACTTTTGCAGACAATTCTGCAATGCGACCAACAGCTTTCACAAGATGAGCTTGCTCACCACCCGTCACAAAAATACCTGCTGAATCATAACCACGGTATTCTAATTTTTCAAGTCCTTGAATCAAAATATCAGTTGCGTTTGTATTTCCTACAACACCAACGATTCCACACATACATATCACCTACGATGTTTGTTAACATCGGCTTTCATTTCTTTAAAAATTGGTCTAGTCTAATTTATATCTAAAAAGACCAGTGAAATCAGTATATAACAAGATTTCATCCTTGTCAACATTTTAATTGGTCTAGTCTAATTTCAAAATACAGTTCCAGCCATCTCAATACAATAAAAAAAGCTGATTCTACTGAACCAGCCCTGTCTTAATAAAACCAAATTCTGAAAGTGGACTAATCCGAAAAGTCAGTCTACCAACAATAGCCTCACTAGAAATCAAACCAAAACTACGACTATCCTGTTGATTCGTTCGTACATCATTCAACACCAAATAGTGTCCCTCTGGAATGATGTTGTACTTTCCATTTGTCAAGGTTTCCAATGTAAAGTCATCTGTATAACTTTCTTGTGAATGAGGCGTTTTTAAATAGTTCTCTGTAACAATAATATCATTACGATAGAGAACATCGTCCATATAGGTAACCGTCTCGTTTTCCAATGCAATCACACGACTCACATACTCTTTTCCCTCATGGTTATACAAAATAAAATCTCCATGAATCGGGCGGACATTTCGCACTGTCATGATAAAGTCATTTTCCTTCAAATAACTATTTGCCATCTCAGGGGTAATCGTGACTGGCTCAAGTAACCAAAATCGTAGGCCAATGATTCCAAAAATCAATAAGACCAATAAACTGATTTGTTTTATTAAATCTCTTTTTACCATAATCTCTCCATTTCACTAGTATTATACCACAATTTAGAGCCATTAGTGTCTGAGATGCTGGTAAATCTCTTCAGCAATAACTTGATTTCCTAACGGTGTCAAATGAAGACCATCGCTATAGTATTCAAGATGTCCCTCCGTCACAGTGTAAAGGTTAATAACTGGTAAACCAAGTTCGTTTCCGATAGCTGGGATAATTTTTTGTAATTCATCTTCAATAATTTGATTATTCAATCCAAAACGACTGGTTGGTACGTAAGGCGGGATGACTAAATAAACATCCGGCTGGCTTGGTAAATCCATATACTGCTCTGCCATTTCCCTATACTCTTGAATAAACCTCTCCCTATTCCAATATGGTCCTCGGCTATCGTTACTACCAATCATGATGATGACAATATCTGCTTCACTCTCAAGTGAAAGTTGGGCATTCTTCTCTTTAAAGTAAGGAAAATCTGCAGTTGACTGAAGTGAACGCCCACTCAATCCATAATTTGAAACTTGATAGTGATGCCCAAGTTTCTCAGCTAGAATACAAGGATAGGCATCTTTTTCCCGATTCTCCAAGCCATATCCATAAGTCAAACTATCTCCGACTGTTGCAACTTTTACGGCCCCACTTCCAACAGTTAGGACCTCAGGATACATTATATCTGACACACGAACTCCTCAATTTTTCTTATTTTCTATTGTATCATGTTGAAAAAAATAAATAAACTTCTGAATTTGTGATATAATTAACTTATGAAAAAACAAGTTATTATTATAGGCGGAGGAATTGTTGGCTCTACTGCAGCCTTTTATCTCTCCCAAGAAGAACAAGTCAATCTTACTCTCATTGATTCAGGGGTCGGAACAGCCACACGAGCTGCCGCAGGTATCATCTGCCCATGGATGGCTCAGAAAAAAAATAAAGACTGGTATAAGCTGACTTCCGATGGTGCTGTTTTCTACCGTCAATTGGTAGCCGATTTGGAAAAATCGGGTGCTACTGAAATTCCATTCAAACAGACTGGAACCATCGGCCTAAAAAGTAAGCCTGAACTACTTGATAAAATCCAAAAAATTGCCGAGGAACGTCGCGTAGATACTCCGACTATTGGCGAAATTACTCCGCTTATAGGCTCGGAAATTAACCAGTACCTGCCACTACTTAAGCCAGACTATTTTGGTATCCATTTAGAAGGTGGCGGTCGTATTGATGGTGGGCGTTTGATTGATATTCTTCAGGAACAATTTTTGAAAAATGGTGGTACACGTATCTACGGACAGGCAAAACTGCTCGACAACCATACTGTCGAAGTAGATAATCAAGTGCTTACTGCTGACCATATTATCTTAGCCACAGGGGCCTGGTTACCACATATTCTTGAACCTCTTGGCTATCAAGTGGATGTTCGACCACAAAAAGGACAATTGTTCGAATTAGATACAGAATTCGATACCGACAATTGGCCAGTTTGTATGCCTTACGGAGAGATTGATATCCTACCATTTGAAAATGGGAAAATCATTATTGGTGCAACTCATGAAGATGACATGGGCTACGATTTAGAACTAGACCCTGAAAAAATCCAAGCCATGCATGATAAAATAGCTGAATTCATGCCTGATTTGGCAAACTATCCTGTAACCAGAACTCGCATTGGAACGCGCGCCTATACTTCAACTTATTCACCATTCTACGGAAATATTGAGGATATGCCTAATGTCTGGGTAGCTAGTGGTCTAGGCTCCACCGGTCTGACAAACGGTCCAATTATCGGTTGGCAAATTGCTAAAGAAATTCTCAATCAAGAAACAAACTTTGACCGTACACCATATTCTCCAAATAGATATATTCTCAAAAAATAAGATACGATACGTTTAGATTCTACTAACCCTTTAAATGTAGATACTAAGACTAGTTGTTATCTAACCAATAAATACAATAAGCAACGGGGAACCTCGTTGCTTATTTCTATCTAGAATACTACCATTCTAGTCTCAAGCTATTAAAGGATTATCTATAGCATGTTATCGCAACCATAGAAACTGATTCACTTAAAAACCTAATTCGTTGAAAATATAGTCTTTTAGTTTACTTTTAGTACTAGGCAACGAGCCGCAGGCATAACTGGAGTTAGGTAAGGCGAGTTAACGAAGTAATAAAAGAAAAACTAAATGACGATACTTCTTTTACTTACGTCTTTTCTTTAACAAACCTAAAGCACTACCAAGAACAAGAGTCAATAGACCGACTCCCATAATCTGTCTTGAAGTAGGTGTACTTACTTTCGAAGATTGTTCTACGCCTAAAATTTGTTTTGCACCTGCTTGAGATTGAACTCCCATATTCTTACCAGATTCAATAGTATTATTTGAGGTTTGTGAGATATTTTCTACGAGCACTACAGGCTCAGAAGCAGATGAAACCGTTTCAACTAACTCTGTCTCCTTGTGTTCCATAACAATTTCTGCTTTAGACACCTGACGCTCTGTATTATTAGACTCTAATAACACAGTATTCTGATAGCTCATACCTATCTCAGTACTATTTGAGTTTGAAGACTGAGCAATGGTGGCTTCTAGCAATGGAGACCCTGCTTCTGCTAAGCTTGATTCTAGCAATTCTTTCTTAATAACTTTTGATTGAACAGAGATTAGCCCGTCAGTATTTGTTTTTCTAACCTCTCTTTTCGATAATGAAGAAACTTCTACTTCTGCATTCGTGTCCCTCTTAGAACCGATAAGGGAGATAGCTACTGGTTCAATCACTGGATTATCCAGATTAACTGATGAAACAGCAGTTAGAGAGGCATCTGCATGAATTTCAGAATTGTCGACAGATGCAGCTTCTACATTAGTTGATTTGCTCGAGGTTGGTTCTGCAATTTCTGTATTTCCAGTCTGAATGGAGTCTTTTTCAAGCGGAGTGGCTACAGATTCAGTTGTGGAACCATCTGCATATGCCGAGGAGCCACAGGGAGTAACTGAAGAGGTAGCTGCATGAATTTCAGAATTGTCGACAAGTTCAGCTTCAACACTAGTTGATTCGCTCGAGGTTGGTTCTGCAATCTCTGTCTCCCCGGCTTGAATGGAGTCTTTTTCAAGTGGAGTAGCTACAGATTCAGTTACGGAATTATCTATATACGTCGGGGAACCATGAGGAGTAGCTACATCATTAACAGGAGTGACCACAGTTTCAGTTTCGACATTCGTTGATTCGCTCGAGGTTGGTTCTGCAATTTCTGTCTCTCCGGCTTGAATGGAGTCTTTTTCAAGTGGAGTAGCTACAGATTCAGTTACGGAATTATCTATATACGTCGGGGAACCATGAGGAGTAGCTACATCATTAACAGGAGTGACCACAGTTTCAGTTTCGACATTCGTTGATTCGCTCGAGGTTGGTTCTGCAATTTCTGTCTCTCCGGCTTGAATGGAGTCTTTTTCAAGTGGAGTAGCTACAGATTCAGTTACGGAATTATCTATATACGTCGGGGAACCATGAGGAGTAGCTGCATCATTAATAGGAGTGACCACAGTTTCAGTTTCGACATTCGTTGGTTCTACAAGAGAGATTTCTACATTTTGATGTGGTATTGAGTCTGGTTGTTCAGAAACAACCGCCTCCACTCTATCTTCTTCTTTGTCATTTGCACTCTCTACGATTAGGGTGTCTGACAGAAGTTCCGAACTCTGATTTTCAACTTTTTCTGATTCAAGAAGCTCTTCAACTTGGGCTACCTCATCATTTTTCACATCTTCTTCAACAGCTACTACTAGCGAATCCGTTTCTGACGTTTGCATGTTTCTTGATAGTTCTGAACCAAATTCATCCTTGTTTTCAATAATTATTGGTAATGTATCTGCCTCTTGTTCAAAAACATTATCTCCCTCAGCCTCTACTGAAGATGTCGTTTGGGCCTCCACTGGAAAATGCAATTGATTGGTACCATCTGCAATAATACCTGCATTCTCTGTGTCTGCTTCCAAATTTGTGGAACTTGTTTCTTGAGATGATAGAGAATCAACATCTGAAACCGTTGAGCGATCACCTACTGGTAAATCTGGTGCCAAAGCATTTCCAACTTCTGAAATAGGAAAATCTAAACTCTTTAAACTATTTAAACCATTTTCCAATGCACCACTTAGCATCTCAGAACTTTCTGCCTTTTGAATAGATAGAATTCCTTGATTATAGAGATTATTTAGTTTTTCAAGATAAATCAGTCGCATTGATTCTGGCAATTCAGATTGTCCTTGAATAGACAAATCCAACGCCTTCTTTGTATCGGCTAATGTCTGACTAGCTGTTTCTTTGGCTTTTGCAAGCGGATTGAAATATTCTTCCCATAAGTCTTGACCCAGACGGATTGTATGGACATAATCCAAAAGCGCTCCAGCTGAATTATTTTTCATATGATTATTCAAACGTGGATTTCCGGAAGCATCACGAGTGATTCCCATACGCTTCAAACCAATTTGTTCTTGTTGATCATCAGAATCTGTGATATAGACAGCCTTAATCTTACCTTGATTGTCGTACTCAGCACCCCATACCGTCACAATATGCGTTGCATAACCTAATGTTCTATAAGTTAAGCCGAGTAATCCTTTGCTTTCCAAAACAGTTCGAACATCCTCACCAAACCGCTCATAACTACCACTAAAAATTCGATTTGTCAGTTTTTTCTCTTTGAAAACGTCGTAGAAAAAGCCACCCCTACTATCTGGTACTAACTGGCTATCTTCCAGATTGACACCGCCCTGTGCCTTAGGTTTATATCCGTTAATAAACAAGTCAACCAAGGCATCTGATACAAAACCATTTGTACGATAACCATAGTAAGTTTTGAACATATCAAAAACTCGACTATTTTGTTGATTTTGGAATGAATTAATATAGCGCCGTAAGTCCGTTATTGCGTAGTTTTCTTCAACATTTACTGTACCCTTTTTTTCTTTGAGATATCGCTCAACATAGGAACTATTCTGTTCCAACCACCAATGTACCATGTTTGAAGACACAGCTGCAAAACAAAGATTAAGGTCAATAAATGAAGCATTCAGACTCTTATTGGTATCATAGTAGCCTTTTCCAGCCTCAAATGGCGCTGTATAGTTTAAATAGTCTCCATACTTTTCCTTTACAAAACCACCGCTTTGTTCCATTGCAGGAGGAGTAATTCCATGGGCCCATATAATTTGTCGTTGCTCGCCACTCTCCGTTTGATAACTGGTCTGATTCAAAATTTCTTTTGTCTCAGTAACCTCTATCTGATTTTGCTCGCTCGTCGTAACTTCTGTATCATTTCTAGAAACTACATTCTCGGTCCCTCTGTCAACTTTCATCTCTACCGCTACTTCCCCTTCAGCGATAACAGGTGATGGGATGTTGTCTGCTATTTCCTCTACAATTTCAATATTAGAACCATCTAGGGATTCATTTTTTTCTGATTCAATAGATACCTCATCCTTGACTTGTGATTCTTCAATTATTTCATTCACTCCTGTAACAACTGTATCGGCAGCAACAGTGGATGTATAAATAGCACATAGCAAAGAGACTGAGACCAAGCCAACCGCGGATTTTCTCAAAGAAAATCGTTCTTGAATGTTCATCTTTCCTCCGTTTATATTTATATTCTTTGAACAAGTTATTCTTACTCTTATTTATTTTTTATATCAACATCCCAAAATCATTTAGAGGCAAAAAATCTATAACAGCACGTATTTAACTTATTCTCTAATTACTACAAAAAGGTCCAAGCGGACCTTTTTATTATTTTACTGTACGAACACGCATAGTATTTGTTGAACCTGCAACACCTACAGGCACACCAGCAACGATAATAATGTCATCTCCTGCTTCAACAAGACCTTGCTCTTTGGCAATACGTTCAGCCAAATCAAACATATCGTCAGTTGAATCTGGACGGTTTGTTACAATTGGAATAACACCCCAGTTAAGCATCAATGATTTTTGTACTTTCTCAGTAAATGTTACTGCCAAGATGTCCGCATCTGGACGGTATTTAGAGATCGAACGAGCTGAGTAACCTGTTTCTGTAACTGTTACAACTAGTTTGATGTCCATTGAGTGACATGCGTCTTTTACTGCAGAAGCAATAACTTCTGTTTTAGAGGCACGATTAAACTGATCAGAGTTCAAACGACCATATTCATTAAGAAGAGTCTGTGCGTTTTTAGCGATAGTTGCCATTGTACGAACTGATTCTACTGGATATTTACCGTTTGCAGACTCGCCTGAAAGCATTGTTGCATCAGTACCGTCGATAACAGCATTGAATACGTCAGATACTTCAGAACGAGTTGCACGTGGTTTTTCAGTCATTGTTTCCAACATGTTTGTTGCTGTGATAACTGCTTTACCAGCTGCATTCACTTTAGTGATAATCATTTTTTGGTAAACTGGAACCATTTCGAATGGTACTTCGATACCCATGTCACCACGAGCAATCATGATACCATCTGCTGCTTCGATGATTTCGTCGATGTTGTCGATACCTTGTTGGTTTTCGATTTTCGCAAACAATTGAACGTGGTCGTTACCAGTTTCTTTACAGATATTACGAACAACTTCTACGTCTTTTGCAGTACGTACAAATGAGATAGCAATAAAGTTCAAACCTTGCTCAAGACCGAAGCGGATATCTGCATTATCACGCTCTGCAAGAGCTGGGAAAGGAATTTTTGTGTAAGGGATGTTTACACCTTTTTGTTTAGCAATTACACCGTCGTTTTCAACCAAAACAACAAATTCACGGTTTACTGCATCTTTTTCAACAACTGTCAAACCAAGTTTACCATCGTCAACAAGGATTTGCTTACCAACTTCAACATCGTCAAAGACATCCAAACCACCTGCTACGTTCAAAGCAATCACTTCTTTTGTAGATTTGATACCTTGTTTTGTAGCAACACGCAATTTGTCACCAGTTGTATATGCGTATTCTTTTGCATCATCTTCAAACAATTCTGTACGGATTTCTGGACCTTTTGTATCCAACAAGAAACCTACTTTTTTACCAGCGATTTCTTCTGCACGACGAACTGTTGCCATACGATCACCTTGCTCTTGGTGGTCACCGTGTGAGAAGTTGAAACGGAAAACATTGGCACCTTCTGTAATCAAAGCAGCGATTTTCTGTGCTGATGACTCAACATCTAATTTTTCACCCCAGTAACCATCGTCACCGAATTTTTTACCACCGCGGATTTCTACCGCTGGACCAAGGGTTGCAACAATTTTAACACGTTTGTTCATCTTAACAAAACTCCTTTTATTTCAATGGTCATATGACCCTTAATTAACACTTTTAAACAATGATACCTAGATTGACAAGTTACGGTTCAAATCAGCCAACTCCAAATCTGCTTTATGCGGATTATTAACTACAATCTTGCCATCAGTAGTCAAGCTAAACAAGGCACCTTCTTCTGCAGTTCCAAGAATTGGATTTTCAACCATTTGCTCGTTACGGATACCTACCGCAAGACCTCCACGGCCTTCTTTAAGCAATTTAACGGCATGAGCACCCATACGAGAAGCGAGTACACGATCACGCGCTGTTGGAGAACCACCACGTTGGATATGACCAAGTTCTGTCACACGAAGATCACTTGTATCGCCTGCTGCTTTCAATTCTTCAGCAAACTGTGCCGCTGGCATAACACCTTCGGCCAAGACAATGATGCTATGTTTCTTACCTTTATCGTAGCCCGCTTTAATGCGATCAACAACATCGTTGATATTGAAGTCTTCTTCTGGAACAACGATAACATCTGCACCAGAAGCAATACCAGCCCAAAGAGCGATGTCTCCCGCATGACGTCCCATTACTTCAACAACGAAAGTACGACGGTGACTTGATGAAGTATCGCGGATTTTATCAATCGCATCCATAGCAGTTGTTACAGCTGTATCAAAACCGATTGTAAAATCTGTACCCACGATGTCGTTATCAATTGTACCAGGTACACCAATAGCTGGGAAACCATGCTCCGTCAAGCGCATTGCACCGTGGTAAGAACCATCACCACCGATAACAACTACACCTTCGATACCATGTTTTTTCAATTGCTCAATCCCTTTAAGTTGCCCTTCTAATTTGGCAAATTCTGGATAACGAGCTGAACAAAGGAATGTTCCTCCACGTGAAATAATATCACCTACAGAACGTGCAGACAATTCATGGATATCACCCGCAACCATACCTGCGTAACCTTCGTTGATTCCATAAACTTCCATTCCTTCTGAAATTGCTTGGCGAACAACTGCACGAATAGCAGCGTTCATACCAGGGGCATCACCACCACTGGTCAAAACAGCAATACGTTTCATTCGTTAATGCTCCTTTAACTTTTCATTTTAACTGCCCTATTATAACATACTTAGCCTAAACTTGCTTGACTTTTTGCTATTTTTTTATCGAAAAATCGTTTTCATAACAAATTCACTTAACTCTTCTTCTAATTGAGGCGTTTTCATAACCATGTGGTGCTCAGCCTGAATTGTCTGATTACTATCTTGATAATGAAGTACTACTGGAATGCTTCCTCTATATTTATCCAAAATACGAGCAACAGCATAATCGTGTTCTCGATTTTCCAAAAGAATCCAAAATTTCTCTAAACTGACAGGCTCTAATTTTTCTAGAACTAATTGCAACTGTCCATCCCGCTCTTGCACTCTACCTGTGATGTACCCCATTCCCCCTTCTTCCAAAATAGAAGCGTATTGGCGATAAGATTCGGGGAAAAGAGTCACGTCAAGCGTCCTCTTGGTATCTGTCACTCGAAGAAATGCCATCTGCTCCCCAGTCTTTTTGGTACGAATCAATCGAATAGCTTGAATCTGCACAAGAACGGTCGCTCGATTGCCAACCGCTAAATCAGCCAAATCTGTAAAACTACGCTTAGACTCTCGACAAATATTGACTAAAGGATGCGGACTAATACCAACACCTAGCAATTCTTGCTCTAGCATAAATTTTTCACTGTCGCTGTAATCTTCTACATCTGTCCAACTATAACTCTCCTCTGCAAAAAATGTACCAATTGCCTCTGCAAAGACAAAGAGATTGTCTAGATTTTCAATAATCTTTTTTCGATTGGCGTCAAAATCATCAAATAAACCAATCTGAATAAGAGGGATTAGTAAATCCTTTTTCTTGAAATTATCTGGCAAGCGCAAAATAAAATCTTCTACAGACTTATAGGGACGATGATCCAATATCCATAAAGCTAAATCTTTAGGCAAACCTTTCAGTGTTTTTAATCCTAGGTAAACCTTACTTTTATCAAACTTATCGTGATAAGGAATATTGTTAATCGTGAGTCGAGCTACCTCAAAGTCAAACTGCATCGCATCTTCAATATAAGCACTGCTAGAATGATTGAGCATGACATCAAAAAAGACATCCGTATAGTGACTCTTGAAATAGGCCATTTGAAAGGCTAAGGCTGAATAAGCATAGGCGTGGCTACGGTTAAAACCATAACCAGCGAACTTAGCCATCATGCCAAATATTTCCCTTGCATTCTCTTCAGCATGTCCGTTTTTCAGTGCTCCCTGTAAAAATTCCGCTTCCATTGCCTGCATTTCCTGCGCATTCTTTTTAGACATCGCCCTGCGGAGTAAATCCGCCTTGCCAAGCGTAAAGCCTGCATAGACCTGTGCAATCTGCATGACCTGTTCCTGATAAAGCATGATACCATAAGTCGGTTGTAAAATAGGAGCAATGGTTGGATCCAACAAATCAACTGTCTCTTGTCCATGTTTGCGTTTTACAAAGTTATCCGAATAATCACTAGCCCCCGGTCTATTCAAACTCGTTGTTGCAACTATATCTTCAAATCGACCAGGTTTGACCCTTCGAAGCAGGCTAATCGCACCAGGCTGTTCAAATTGAAAAATTCCCTTAGTCCGACCAGCAGCAAAAAGTTCCAAGGTTTTCTTGTCTTCTAAATCTATCTTGGCAATATCAATTTCCTGCTGATAACGTTCACGTACTCCTTCTGCCATTTTTTGCACAAAGGTCAGATTTCGTAAGCCAAGGAAATCCATTTTCAACAGACCATTCGCCTCAACAGCATGTGCATCATATTGGGTTACCAGCATGTCATCCCCTATTTTAAGAGGGATGGTATCTGTCAACTCCTCATCACTCATCACTATCCCTGCTGCATGGATAGAAGTCTGTCGGGGTTGCCCTTCAATTTGTTGAGCAATCGCAAAAGCTTTTTGGTACTCTATCTTACTATTGATAATCTGGCGAAAAGCGGCATTTCGCTGATAGGCAGAAGTAAGACTATCTCTAAATGAAATTTTCTTGGTAATATTACTTAACTCATATTCAGGTGTTCCGAAACGCTTAAATACATCACGAATAGCCTGCTTAGCTCCAAATGTCGAGTAGGTTACAATTTGAGCAGCATGGGTTGAACCATAACGATCTCGTACATAACGAATAAAATCTGCTCGATGAATATCTGGAATATCAATATCAATATCGGGCATTGAATAACGTTCAGCATTGAGAAAGCGTTCAAAGAGAAGATTATGCTTAACAGGATCAATACCTGTGATATTTAAGGCGTAGGCAACTAGGCTTCCAACAGCTGAACCGCGCCCCATTCCCATGTAGTACCCTTGGCTACGTCCAAAACGAAGTAGGTCCCATACAATCAAGAAATAATCATCAAATTCCATTTGATGAATAATGGATAATTCCTTTTCCAAGCGTTCCTTATACAGTGAATTAGTCAAGCCCTTCTCTTCTAATCCTTGATAGGAGCGCTCGTATAATTCTTCCACTGCAGGTCTGTCACGATTAAAACGCGGCAATTTTAAATCTGTATTTAATTGATAAGAAATCCCTGCAACCAAGTCACGTAAATTATCAACTGCTTGCGGAAACCGATTAGAAAATAGATTGGTTAAGCTATCAGCCGATAAAAGCTTTTGCCGACTATCTACATCTGAAACCTGATTAAGCGGAATATTATCTCGAATAGCATGGAGAACCTGTAGACTTTCCAATTGTTCCTCTTCAAAAAAACGAACAGTATGGATTGGAAGGGGTGCTTGCTTAAAATCTTGAACCGGTGTGTCAACTGTCACTCCGATATAATAGTTTACACCCAACTCAAGGTGCTCAATGCCAGAAAAATAAGGAACAACCACTGCTATGTCGACTAAATATTGACGAATAGTTTCAAAATCATCTTGCCCTGTCATCTTAGCAGTCGAAATTTTCAATAGATTGCGATAACCTCTGGTTGTCAGAGCAATCAATTGAGTAGTGATGTCCTGCTCCTCTCCCTGTAATTTCCAGTCCAGTTCACAACCAATAATTGGTTGAAGCCCCATTTTGTTACAGGATTCCATAAAACTATAGGCTGCATAAAGACTGTTTTTATCCATTATCCCCAATGCGTGGTAACCAAGCTCTTTAGCCCTGCCTACATAACTCTCTATCGTCACCATGCTATCCATAAAGGTATAAACTGTCTTTGTATCTAATTGTGCCAGCATGGTATTCTCCTTTTCATGTTTCTTCTATTATATCAAATATTTATCCAAAAATATTTTTTAAAAATTCAAAACATTTTTCTTGCTAATTTATATAGTTTATTGTATTATTAAGATAAGACATAAACACGGTGTCATCCTAGAAAGGAAATGATTATGGCTTGGAAATTTGATAATAACATCCCCATCTATATTCAAATCAGCAATACTATTAAATTGCAGATTGTGACTAATCAATTAAAATCTGGAGATAAACTTCCCACTGTTCGTGACTTAGCTGAAATTGCTGGCGTCAATCCAAATACCGTTCAGCGCGCTTTGTCTGATTTAGAAACAGAAGGATTTGTTTACTCGGTTCGCACAACAGGTCGTTTTGTAACAGATAATCAAGAATTGATTACACAAACTCGCCTACATTTAGCCCAAAAGGAACTGGAGAACTTCGTGAACAATATGTTAGAATTGGGCTTTAGACACGATGAACTCACTAGCCAGTTAGATGATTATTTGAAAGGAGTTACTTATGAGTAACGCATATACTTTGGTTGAGCTACAGCAAGTTTCAAAATCTTATGGTGGAGCTGTCGCCCTAAATAATGTTAATTTGAAGTTAGCTGCCGGAAAAATCATAGGACTTTTGGGACCAAATGGTTCGGGTAAAACAACCATGATTAAATTGATCAACGGCCTGTTGCAGCCAGAATATGGTCAAGTATTGATCAATGGTCGCACACCATCGCCAGAAACCAAGGCGATTGTATCTTATCTCCCAGATACCACTTATCTTGATGAACATATGAAAGTGCTCGAAGCAGTTACATTTTTTGAAGATTTTTACGCTGATTTTGATAAGGAGCGTGCTCTCCATCTTTTACAAGATTTGGGTATTGATTTAAACAGTCGTATGAAACATCTCTCCAAGGGGAATAAGGAAAAAGTCCAGCTCATTCTGGTGATGAGCCGTCAAGCACAGCTGTATGTTTTAGATGAGCCAATTGGTGGTGTTGACCCTGCCGCCCGAGACTACATTTTAAAAACCATCGTCAACAACTATTCTCCGACTGCCTCTGTTATTATCTCTACTCACTTAATTTCAGATGTTGAGCAAATTTTGGACGAGGTTATTTTCCTACACTACGGAAGCGTTATTCGCCATGGGAATGTAGATGACTTGCGAATTGAAAGCGGAGAATCTATTGACGAACTCTTCCGCCAAGATTTTAAGGCTTAGTTAGAAGGAGATTGCTATGTTTAAAAAATTATTGAAATACGAATTTCAATCCGTAGGTAAATGGTATTTGGGAATTTATATTGCAGCTGTGGTCCTATCAGCAGTACTTGGTTTTTGGCTACAAGCGTTGGCCCTCCGTACACAGGCTGGAAATACTGAACCTGGCGGTGGAGAGATGGTCTTATTGGGAACATCCTTTATGACTTTTGGTATTTTAATTGCCGCACTCTTCTTGTCAACATTTGTTCTAGTAATCAACCGTTTTAGAAAAAATGTTTATGGCCGACAAGGTTATCTCACTATGACCCTGCCGGTATCTAGCCATCAGATTATCTTAAGCAAACTACTTGCCTCTATTGTTTGGTATATCTTGGCAGGTATTACTTGCTTACTTTCAATTGGAATCATCCTTGCAGTCATTCTAGCAGCAAGCGAAGAAGCTATTATGCCAGAAATACAAACTTTTGTTCAAGCTATCGACTGGACAATTCTATTCAGTCAGATTGTCTATTATTTAATTGAAATTACCACTGGTATCCTTTTGATCTACTTCTCTATATCTGTCGGTCAATTATTCAAGGATCATCGCTTCCTCTTTGCAATCTTGACTTATATCGGCATTCTCATCGTTACTGGAGTATTTAGCACTTTCTTTGTCCTAAGTAACCTAGGAACAGCTTATTCTACACCATTTTCTCTCTATCCAAGTCCAGTCTTAGCATTAGTCAATATTATCCTAGCTTTTGCTTACTACTTTGGAACCCACTTCATTATGACAAAGAAATTAAATCTACAGTAAAAAGCTCTTTACTGGTCTAATCGACCGGTATAGAGCTTTTTTCTTAATACTGTTGGTCTAGGAGTTCCAACAAAACTTTCTTTTCTTCTTCGCTGGCAAAACTTGCCTGAATAGCATTTTGATTGAAGCGGTAAAAATCAGCTTTGCTAGTCCCAAAATATTCTACAAATAACTGATATTCTCTATTAAGTGTAGTATTAGAAACGGTACGATTATCTGTGTTGATTGTGATGTTTGCTCCTGCCTCAACTAGCTCACGATATGGAAAATATTCAATCGAATCAGCTGCACCAGTTTGAAGATTCGATGTTAGGCACATTTCAAGTGTTGCTCCGCTATTGACAAAAGCTTGGATAGCTTCAGGATTGCGAGTAAGTGCTGTGCCATGACCAATCCTTCTAATCCCAAGTTCAAGAGCTTGAATCACATTGGTCACACATCCACATTCTCCGGCATGGAAAGTCATGGGATAACCTAAAGACTGAGTAAATTGAATAATATCCCGAAGTTCTTCCGTAGGATAGTCTGCTTCATTTCCTGCGAAATCAAATCCCACAAGTCCTTTTGGTGCCAAATCAGCAATAGCCAAAAAGAGTTCCTTCGTTTGATTCGTATTCGTTTGCTTTAAACCACAAACCAGAAGTTTAGCAACCACTCCAAAATCTTCCTGCCCCCTGTTTAGTCCAACTAAAACTGCTGAGACCGCTTCTAAAATAGTCAAGTCTTGATCCGTCGACAGTTCTGGTGCAAAACGAACCTCAATGTAAATGACCTTATCACTTGCAACTTGTCGTACAAGATCATAGGCTGCCAATTCTAAAGCTGTTGCAGTTTGTAAGAGTGGGCGAACAAAATCAAATAACTTTAAATAAGCCATTAAACTATCAACTTTTCCATGAACACTAACTAATTTTCTTAATGCTTCATCTTCTGCAGGAATAGTGATTTTAGCCATCTGTGCCAATTGTCGAATGACTCCGAGGGACAATGAGCCATCCAAATGACAATGCAATTCTGTTTTGACCAATTCATTTACATTCAACACTATTAACACAACCTCCGTCTGGTATATTGTTAACTATCATATCATATTTTTGAAGAAAAACAAGAATTTTACCATAAAACCTGAACTTTCATTTGTTTAGTAAATTCCCAAAGTAAGTTCTAGTCTGTCTTAAAAACTGGAAATTAGACTGAGACAAAGAAATAAGGTAGAACTTACTATGGGACAAGTTGGTAACTGACAATGAAAAACAAACACTTAACTCTCTCTGATCGCAATGATATTCAAATAGGAATTGAACAACTTAAGCCCTTCTCAGCTATAGCAGCTAAGTTAGGAAAAGATCCGTCCACAATTTCAAAAGAAGTTCGGAGAAATAGGGTGATAAAAGAGAACTCTAGTACCTCCAATTGTGAGGCCTGCCCTCTACTCAAAAAGACTCCTTACGTTTGTAATGCCTGTCCGAAAAAGAGAAGCAACTGCGGATACCAGAAACAGTTCTACTACGCAAAAAGAGCTCAGCTTGATTATGAAGTTAAGCTCTCAGATTCGAGAACAGGTGTTGCACTAAACAAGGAAGAATTCTATCGCATGGATGAGATTGTTTCTGCTGCCATCCAAAAGGGACAACACCTCAACCACATCATCGCCTCAAACGAAATGTCGGCATCCAGAGCTTCTATCTACCGATACCTTGAAAAAGGCTATCTGTCCACAAAGCCCATTGATTTCCCCCGTGTCGTGAAATTCAGAAAGCGGAGAATCAGAAACCTACAACCCATTCCTAAAATCGCCAAAGAAGGACGGTCTTACGAGGACTTCCAACGCTTTCTCACAGAGAAAGGAATCAGCTATTGGCTGGAAATGGACACCGTTACTGGACGGATCGGCGGAAAGGTACTTCTCACCTTTAACCTCTCCTTCTGTAACTTTATCTTCGCTCAATTACTTGATAATAAAACAGCTAATGAGGTCGCTAAACATCTCTACGCTATCAAGAATGACCTGCATCAGAAAGAGATGGACTTTTGCGAAATATTTCCTGTCATTCTGACCGATAATGGCGGTGAATTCGCTAGAGTGGACGATATCGAAATGGATGTTCGCGGAGAATCTAAGCTATTCTTCTGTGACCCCAATCGTTCTGACCAGAAGGGGAGAATTGAGAAGAATCACACACTTATCAGAGATATTCTTCCTAAAAGAAGTTCTTTTGACAACTTGACACAGGAGGACATCAACCTGGTTTGTTCGCATATCAACAGCGTCAAACGAGCTTCTTTCAACGGAAAATCAGCCTATGAACTCTTTACATTTACCTACGGTGAGGAATTGGCAACACTTTTGGGAATCTCTAAAATTGACCCTGAGAACGTCATTCAATCACCTCGATTATTGGATAAGTAATCGCTAGTTTTTATCAAAAAATAATTTCAAAATAGAAAGGAACTTGTTCCATCCAAAATTCCAGATAGCTAGAACTTACTTTGAGACGTCTCAGAGCCAGTAACTTTAGTGTACTCTTTTTTCAACATTTTCAACCCTAAAACTCACTATTATCAACATTTTTAGTCAAAAACAGAACTTAGTCTGAGACTAAATTCTGTTGATGTTATGCAGTTTTCTCAGAGTAACTTCTGGAAGGACGGGAACTAGAACTTACTTTGAGAATTTACCATTATTTCCACGAGATTTCCAAATCATAGGAAGCAAAAAGCTGCTGGTTCTCCAATCCCTTTAATTCATATTGCAACTGGACACTTTGATCCGAACGGTTTAATTGGTAACGTTTTGTATCGGTCACAAAATGCTGGATTCCTAACGGTGTAGGAATGGTCACAATAGCTTCTTTACCAGAAATGAATCGCATAATAGACTTCGGAGTGGAAAAGCGTGTCATCACTAACTCTTCTTCGTCACATTTTATGACAACTTTTTCAGCTTCATCGTTACTATAAATGAGATAGAGATTCCCATCTTTTTCCTTAACTTCCACTTGAAATTGCTGATCCACTACCTCAATCTGCCCGTCCAGATCAATTTCATTTCGTAAATGAATATCCATAGTTCCTCCTACTATTTTTTAATCCTAGTAACAAAGGATGAACGAAGCAGAGTAAAACCTGTATACGCTGCAATGAAGACAACTAAAATTTTCAAATTATTAATATCCAAATTTGATAGGAAGAAAGCGGCTGTCAAAACACCTAGCACCCCACCGACAACGATTCCTGGAACTCCTGGCCAGTTTACTCGTCCTGATTGGATAAACTGCTTGGCACCAGCTGTCATAATCATAGCAGCATTCAACATCATAACTGGAAGAGCAACCGCTGGACTAATTCCCATCAATGAGAAGAAAATTAACTCAGGAGCATAGTTACCCAGTCCCATACTCATCAGCATTCCCACCATAAAATCAAAGGCAATACCAACAGCCAGTTTCCAACCAGTTAAGCCCTTTACTTCATTGGTAAGATCTGCGCCAGGGTTAGTAATCATGCGATAGACCATGAAACAGGCTGCAATAATTAGTAAAATCCCAAGAATTCGTTGAACTTTCTTTGTATCCCATTTTTGAGTTACCTTGGCACCAACAAAGGCACCCGTAAATGCCGCTGCTGCCATAGCAATCAGAGTGACCATATCAACCTCAACTATCGTAATAAACAATAGCGCCTCTACTAAGACTGGTATGATGTGCGCCGTTGTCATGGTCGCAGGAATTTTACGATCGTCTTCCACCAACTTTGTCAGTTTAAACATAGTGGTTGTCGTTGCAAAGGTTCCAATCCCCAAGGTGTCTAGCAAATCAGTAACATAACCGATCCCAAATCCTGTCCAAAATTTCTCTTTTAGAGAAATATCGTGCTTTTTAGCATAGGATAGAATTGTGTAAAGCATCCAAAGAATCAGGGCTACAATAAAGACCTGAATAGTTAATAAGATAATTTGATTATTCATTTCTCCATTATACCAAAAGATTCCATTGGGTACATAGCAATATCCTTGTGTTTTAGAAAAATCAGGAATTTATCTCCCTTTTTTGTTATAATGAAACTATGATAGAAAAAGTATTTCGCGATCCAGTTCATAACTATGTACATGTTGATCATGAGCTGATTTATAAACTTATCAATACAAAAGAATTTCAGCGACTACGCCGCATCAAGCAACTAGGGACTACTTCCTATACCTTCCATGGTGGCGAGCATAGCCGCTTTTCGCACTGCCTTGGCGCCTACGAAATCGCCAGACGGATTACTCAAAAATTTGAAGACAAGTATCCACAAATCTGGGATACAAATGAGTCCCTACTGACCATGGTTGCTGCGCTACTCCATGATGTCGGACACGGAGCCTATTCTCATACCTTCGAGCGTCTATTTGATACAGACCATGAGGAAATGACCTGTGCTATTATTACTAGTCCAGAAACGGAAATCAATGCTCTGTTGAAACAAGTTTCACCTGAGTTTCCAGACAAGGTTGCTAGTGTTATCAAACACACCTATCCAAATAAACAGGTCGTTCAACTCATTTCGAGCCAGATTGATGTTGACCGGATGGATTATCTATTACGAGATTCCTACTTCACAGGTGCGAACTATGGTGAATTTGACCTAACTAGGATATTACGTGTCATTCGCCCGACAGAAAATGGAATTGCCTTCAAAGAATCTGGTATGCATGCAGTAGAAGACTACGTTCTCAGCCGCTACCAGATGTACATGCAAGTCTATTTTCATCCAGCAAGCCGCTCTATGGAAGTCCTATTGCAGAATTTACTCAATCGTGCCAAACTACTATATACTGGTGAACAGGAGTTTTTTGCACGAACTTCACCTCGGCTATTACCTTTTTTTGAGCATCGTATCCGTCTAACCGACTACCTCAGTCTGGATGATGGAGTTATGAATACTTACTTTCAATCATGGATAGATGGACCAGATCGTATATTATCTGACTTAGCCCAGCGCTATATCAATAGGAAAGTGCTCAAATCCATCACTTTCAAGGCCGAAGAAGAGGAAGCTTTGGACCGCCTGCGTAGCCTGGTCGCAGACGTCGGGTTTGACCCAGAATACTATACTGCTATTCACCACAACTTTGATTTGCCGTATGACATTTACCGACCGAATGCAGAAAAGAAACGGACTCAAATTGAGATTTATCGCAAAGATGAAACCTTGGTAGAACTATCCTCTCTATCACCAATTGTCCATTCCTTATCAGGCACAATCCATGGCGATAGCCGCTTCTATTTCCCAAAAGAAATGTTAGAAGAAACAGGAATTTTCGCACCTCAAATAGCTGATTTTAACAGCCACATACATAACGATCATTTTATAATTGGAGAATCAAATGAGCATTAAACTTGTCGCCATCGATATTGATGGTACACTACTAAATAGTCAACACCAAATTACAGCTGAAGTACACTCAACAATCCAAGAAGCAAAAAAAGCAGGCGTTAAAATTGTTATTGCTACTGGTCGCCCCATTTCCGGTGTTCAAGCAATTTTAGAAGAACTCAATCTTACAGAAGCAGGTGACTACGTCATCACTTTTAACGGTGGCTTAGTCCAAGATGCAGCAACTGGTGAGGATATTGTCAAAGATACCTTGACTTATGAGGATTATCTCGACATCGAATCTGCTGCCCGTAAACTCAAGCTCCCAATGCATGCCAGCACCAAGGAAGGTATCTATACTGCCAACCGTAACATCGGTAAATACACCATTTACGAATCCACACTAGTAAGTGCACCCATTTTCTATCGCACTCCTGAAGAAATGGCTGACAAGGAAATCATCAAAACAATGATGGTTGATGAGCCAGAAATTCTTGATGCTGCTATTCCACTTCTACCGACCAGCTTGACTGAGAAGTACAACGTAGCAAAATCAGCACCATTTTATTTGGAAATCACCCCTAAAACTGTTAACAAGGGACAAGCTATCATTCATCTAGCTGAGAAGCTTGGACTAACTATGGATCAAACCATGGCCATCGGTGACCAAGAAAATGACCGTCCAATGTTGGAAGTTGTTGGTAATCCTGTTGTCATGGAAAACGGAAATCCTGAATTGAAGAAAATCGCCAAATACATTACGAAATCAAATGATGAGAGCGGTGTAGCCCACGCTTTTAGAGAATGGGTACTGAAGTAGCCTCTTAAAATATCAAAAAAGCATCGAATTCAAAATCCGATGCTTTTTGTTATTAGAAGTTCAACAAAGCCAAGAAGCTTTCTGCTTCAAGTGATGCACCACCAACAAGCGCACCGTCAACGTCTGGACATGCCATGTATTCAGCAACGTTTGATGGGTTTACAGAACCACCGTATTGAACGCGAACTTTGTCTGCAACTTCTTGACCGAAATCAGCAGCAACAACGTCACGAACAGCTTTACACATGTTTTGTGCATCATCTTTAGTAGCTGATTTACCAGTACCGATTGCCCAGATTGGCTCATAAGCAATAACAAGTGATGCTACTTGATCAGCAGTCAAGTCTTTCAAAGCTGCAGAAACTTGAGCACCTACAAATTCTACTGCTTTACCAGCTTCGTAAGTTTCAAGTGACTCACCACAACAGATGATTGGAGTCAAACCGTTACGGAAGATTGCATGAGCTTTTTTATTAATATCTTCATCAGTTTCGTGGAAGTAATCACGACGCTCTGAGTGACCGATAACAACATAGTTAACACCCATTTCAGCCAATACTTTTGGAGATGTTTCACCAGTGAAGGCACCAGCATCTTCAAAGTAGCAGTTTTGAGCAGCAACTTTCAATTCAGAATCTTTAGCGAACCATAAGAGAGCGTTCAAATCTACAGCTGGAGCTGCGATAGCTGCTTCAATTTTGTCGCCTGCAGGCAATTTTCCTGCAATTGCCTCAACGAAAGCTTGTGCTTCTTGAGGATTTTTGTTCATTTTCCAGTTACCGGCAATGATTGGTTTACGTGACATTTCACTTACCTCTTCTATATTTATTTTACAAGGTACATTATAGCATAAACTTAGCTAAGATTAAAGAATTTCTGTGCATTTTATGAATACTTACAGAAAAACTCTCTACCCGAAAGTAGAGAGTTACAATTAAGTTGTCTGACTATAATTGTTATTTCTGGGAACTCAATCGAATTAAGCTTCGATTTCTGTAACCATACCTGAACCAACAGTACGTCCACCTTCACGGATAGAGAAAGTAGTACCTTGTTCAACGGCGATTGGGTGGATCAATTCAACGTCGATAGTAACGTTATCACCAGGCATTACCATTTCAGTACCTTCTGGCAATTTGATTGAACCAGTTACGTCAGTTGTACGGAAGTAGAACTGTGGACGGTAGTTGTCGAAGAATGGAGTGTGACGTCCACCTTCTTCTTTAGTAAGGATGTAAACTTCACCTTTGAATTTAGTGTGTGGGTTGATAGAACCTGGTTTAGAGATAACTTGACCACGTTCGATTTCATCACGTTGTACACCACGAAGAAGCACACCAACGTTATCGCCGGCAAGACCTTCGTCAAGTTGTTTACGGAACATTTCAACACCAGTAACAACTGCTTTAGATTTTTCTTCTTGAAGACCAACGATTTCGATTTCGTCGTTGACACGAACAGTACCACGGTCGATACGTCCTGAAGCTACAGTACCACGACCAGTGATTGAGAATACGTCCTCGACTGGAAGCAACAATGGTTTGTCAGTGTCGCGTTCTGGTTCTGGAATGTACTCATCAACAGTGTTCATCAATTCCATAACGATGTCTTCGTACTTAGAGTCACCTTCAAGAGCTTTAAGAGCTGAACCTTGGATAACTGGAAGATCATCACCTGGGAAATCGTATTCTGAAAGAAGGTCACGGATTTCCATTTCAACCAACTCAAGCAATTCTTCATCGTCAACCAAGTCAACTTTGTTCATGAAGACGATAAGGTGTTTAACACCAACCTGACGTGAAAGAAGGATGTGCTCACGAGTTTGTGGCATTGGACCGTCAGTTGAAGCTACTACAAGGATCGCACCGTCCATCTGAGCAGCACCAGTGATCATGTTTTTAACGTAGTCCGCGTGTCCTGGAGCGTCGATGTGAGCATAGTGACGTTTTTCAGTTTCGTACTCAACGTGTGCAGTGTTGATAGTGATACCGCGCTCGCGCTCTTCTGGAGCAGCATCGATAGACGCATAGTCTTTAGGTTGGTTAACTGATGAAGGCAAGCGACGTGCCAATACAGTTGTGATAGCTGCTGTCAAAGTAGTTTTACCGTGGTCAACGTGTCCAATTGTACCAATGTTAACGTGTGGTTTACTACGATCGTATTTTTCTTTTGCCATTTTGGTAAAAGCCTCCAATAAAATATATTTTATAGATAGACAGTAGGCAATACAGTCTAACTTTACCTTACTATTCTATCAAATTGTAGCAGAATTGCAAGCATTTTCTATCGTTTTTTATTTTATCCATTTTCTGCAAGGGCTATTAGCTTCGCTTATAACTTTTTTTATCATCCCATTTTAACCTATTACTCAACTAAAAACACCTCATTTCCGTAAGAATATTGATGTTACCATAGCTACAAGGTGCCACAAATACGAGACCACTGCGACAGACCTTTCTCCATTCAGTTATCCTACGACTCCCTGACAAGCCTCTTGCTATAGGTGTTGAAAATATATTGACTATTTTCACTTAATGATGCAGTTGATAATAAGGCTGAATAGGAATGGACGCGCCAATACTAGAAGAATAAATCCAGTCCTTGCCTTCCAACTGGGCAAAGTCTTCTGCTTTTCCTGTTAGGATAATGCCTGCAAATTCTAGCTTATCAATCTCTTCTTGTTTAGTAAAGTCTGTATCGCCAAATTTGTCAACAAAGGCTTGCAAGTCATCCACAGGTATGTCCAGATACTGCGCTCGTTTCTGATCTCCCGATTCTAAGAACTCTTTCATAAAGTCCATACCTGTCATATAGTCTCCAGGCATATCCGAAAAGACTAGTTGAATATCCTCTGGATCTAACCCCAAAAGCTGCTCTGGACGATAGTAATGGGTATTCTGCTTCCCTTCTGTCCCTATCCAATACCAATTTTGCTTGAGATTGCTGGGAATCATTTGCTTGATTTCTGCCAAACTATACTTCTTATCAAAGGAAATAGCCACTTCTACTAGCTGCCCACTCATGTCTTTAAGATAATGCAATTCATTGGCAATGTCTTGAACACTCCAAACGGACTTTTTTCTATTGTAAAAAACAGGTATCTTGGTATTGGTTGTGAAATCATATAGATATTTGAAGGTATTCCCGGGTATATGCTGAGCAAAATCATAGTGACGATCAAACAGGTCATAGTAAATTTCGTGCTGACCAAAAGCCATAGGAACACCAGCTAGATCCTTATATAAATTGCAGTAAAGTTTCCCAGAAACATAACTCGTGCTTTGGATTTTAATACCGTCATGTTTTATATTTGGATAAGAGATTTCCATTAAAATAATTTGTTTCCAATTCTCACTACCTTCTCGTGCACCGACAATTATTTTTACAGTTTGAATGCCAATCAACAATAAGATAAAGCCGATGAACGATGATAGTCCAACTGTCTTCCATAAATTTTTCCGCTTACTCTTTTTTGTCACCTCTTCAAAAGTCTTCATAGTCATATCCTCTCTCTTCTAGTATTTTCCTTAACTGCTTGCGTCCTCGGTGAAGGCTGATTTTCACCCAACTTTGACCAGCACCTAAAATATGCGCAATCTCTTTGATACTCATATCTTGGAAGTAGTATAAGTCAATCACTTGCTGGTATTTTTCTGGCAGGTCTGCAACAGCTTGATAGAGTTCCTCATAATCTTCTTGGTCATAGACCAAAAAATTTTCAGGTGTAAAAAACTCCTTTTGTAAAATTTCATGGTAGCGCTTGTCTCGCCTGTATTTGTCAATGTAAGCCCGAACTGCAGAACGGTAAAGCCAAGCTCTTAGTTTTTCGAAAGGAAGGACAAGCTCTGCTTCTAAAATTTTCACTAGTATATCCTGTGCGATGTCCTGACTATCTGCATAGTTGGCGCCAGATTTTTGTAGATAGTAGGAAATCTCCTCAGCAATACCAATGACTTCTTTTTCATATTGATCAAGTTTGATACTCATCTCCTCCTTTCACTAATAGAACGAATAAGGGATGATTTGGTTACACTTTCTTATGATTATTATATATTTTTATCAGCAAAAAAAACAACCTCCGAAGAAGTTGTTTTATGCCTATTAACCTGAGTTGCGCAAACCTGTCGCCACACCATTGATGGTAATATGAATGAGATTCTCTTGTTCTTTGCTCAATTCTCCACGACGAAGACGATGAATTAATTCAATCTGAATATAGTTGAGCACATTAAAATAAGGCATGCGATAATCAAGACTAGCTTTTAGAAACGGTAGTTCTGCTAAAAGCTCATCATTTTGCTCGATTGACAAAATAATTTCTTTGGTCAACTGCCATTCATCTAAAATGACATGGAAGATATTTCGTACCTCTTCGCTTTCACACATTTTAGCATATTCAAATGCGATATTCATATTGGATTTAGACAATACCATATCCACGTTTGATAGAAGTGAACGGAAGAATGGCCAAGATTCATACATTTTTTGTAACTTAGACAAATTATCAGGGTGCTTATCAATAAAGCGTTTGAAACTTGAACCAACTCCATACCACCCTGGCAACATGACACGGTTTTGTGACCAAGAGAATACCCATGGGATCGCACGCAAACCACCGATTTCTGTGATGGTTTTTCGAGCCGCAGGACGTGAGCCAATGTTCAGACTTGATACTTCACGAATTGGACTAGCGGCAAAGAAATAATCATAAAAATGTGGATTGTTGAATACAAGATCTCTATAAATACGATAGCTATCTGATACAATTTCATCCATGGTTTCGCGATAGCCATCGATTTCATTTGGATCGGTAATCATTTGTGTGACCATACGGTCAAGCGTTGCAGATACCAGCATTTCTAAATTATAGTAGGCTGCGTCTTTGTTACCGTATTTATTGCCTATCACTTCGCCTTGTTCTGTCAAACGAAGCCGGTCCTTGATGGAACCAAATGGCTGAGATGTAATCGCATCATAGGAAGGACCACCACCACGACCAACAGTACCTCCACGACCGTGGAAGAAGGTGATGTTTACTCCGTAGTCTTGACCAATTTGCGTCAATTCATTCTGTGCTTTGTAGAGTGTCCAGCCGGAGGATAGGTAGCCACCATCCTTGTTGGAATCTGAGTAGCCAAGCATGATTTCTTGGTAGTATTTATTGCCTGCAATCCAACGTTTCGCTAAATCTAATTGCAGATATTGACGCATGGTATCAGGTGCATTATCTAAATCCTCGATTGTCTCAAAAAGTGGAACAATCTGAACACGGGCCTTATCGACATCTACTAGACCAACTTCTTTTAATAGGACAGCTAATTCCAGTAAATCAGAAACACTCTCCGAGTGTGAAATAATATGTTGCTTGATGATTTCCTCACCTAGCTTATCTTTCAATTCACGTGCAGCAGCAAAGATTGCCAATTCTTTTTCTAATTGTTCTGACTTTGGCATGTGCGTTGCAGAAAGAATGCGTGGATCTGTTTCCAACTGTTTCAAAAGAACATGGCATTTAGCTTCCTCAGATAAACTGGAGTAGTCTTCTACGATACGAGCAGAGGCCAATAACTCCGCAACACTTGCTTCATGAATAGAAGAGTCTTGGCGCATATCGATACTAGCTAGGTAGAAACCAAACGCTTCAACCGCTTCAAGCAATTCTGTAAAATCACCTTTCAATAGCGCCATAGATTTATTTTCGACCAAAGATTGTTTGATGGCTAATAAATCAGCTTTAAACTCGGCTACATTACTATAGCGAACATCTGACGGCTTATTGTGAACTAAATAATCTCTTGTATTTGCAAGTTTCATCTGAATATAGTGAAAAGCACGACGATAAGGCTCATTTTCACGGTAGACAGAACTATCTTCAGATAAATCCGCCAGCATCTTAACCGCTGTAGATACATTTACAATGGAAGTTGAGAGCGAAAAATTCCGATAGAGTTTATAGAGTTGCTCATCGTAATAATTCATAATGACTTCACACTGAGTCAAGGCTGACAGCTTCAAGGTCTCTGCAGTAACAAATGGATTTCCATCACGGTCTCCCCCAATCCACATACCCATTGTAATTGGACGAGGATTATTTAAGACGATTCCTTTCTCAGCGGCCAAACGTTTGTATTCCCGCTGCAACTTAGTGACAGCCTTAATAAAGGAAGAATTGTAATACTCCATAACGTTTGTGATTTCGTTGGTTACCTTCAACTTCTTCTCACGAATCATATCCGTCTGCATGATAATTTCAATGTAACAACGGAGCTCATCTTCCCATTTGTTTTTATTGAGCAAGCCCAATTTTACATCGCGATAACGACGAAGCAACTCATGAATATGCTTGGTTAAATCAAGCATAGACTGGCGTTGAACCTGAGTAGGATGGGCTGTCAAGACTGGAACAACATTCAACTTTTCAAGGATTTCAGCTGCATTTTCTTGTTTGGAAACCATATCAATTGTTGTTGAAATCTTACCAAGATAATCTTGATCAATATTGTTTTGATGGTTGATTTCATAGGCCAAGTCAACATCTTCTGATATATTAATCAAAAGTGGCAAAACAGCAAAGTATCGAGAAATAACCGCTAGTTCATCATTATTCAACTGACTGATAATAGCAATCAATGCCTGATAATCATCTTGACGAGACAATTGAGATAGTTCTACAATTTTAGCAAAAGTCTCTGCAGGCATCATTTGGGCTGCTACTTCTTCCAAAATAGATGTTAGAATCGTTACTTCTTCACGGATTGCTTCCTTGTTGTTATAGTTTTCTAATTTTTGAATAGCCATCTCCTACCTCTTTCCTATCTCTAAATTAGCGTACGCTCTATTTCTTCTTCAATTAATCGACGTTTTTCACTAGCATCAATATTCAAAACAAACCCTATCCCGATGGAAATAATCAAGAGACTCGATCCACCCTGTGACAAGAAGGGGAAAGTTACCCCCGTTGCAGGAATAATTCCTGAAATTCCTCCGATATTGACAAATGTTTGAATCAGAAGCATACCTGCCATTCCAAGTGCCATCATCGCATTAAATGGACTACGAGCACGGACGCCTACAATAATAATTCGAATAATCAAAAAGAACAATAAGGCTAGAATTAAACTAGCTCCAACAAAACCGAGTTCTTCAATGACAATCGAAAACGCAAAGTCGGTGTGGGCCTCTGGTAGATACCCCTTTTTCTCAATCGAATTTCCCAAACCACGTCCAAGCCATCCACCGTTACTCATCGCATAGTAAGAATGAGTCAATTGAAGACCTGAGTTGGTGGCATTACCAAATGGATCAAAATAGGCAGCAAAACGACGAGCAATATAACCAAAGAGCGGAATTTTTTCCACCGTTTCTACACCCAAAATACGAATCGTCCCTAGAATAACTGTTGAGGCGGCCACAATTCCTAAAACCGCTGTTGAAAACCAGCGATAGGCAATCCCACTCACACTAATCATCACGACCATAATCAGCACAATAATCGTCGCATTTCCCAAGTCCGGCAGTGTCGCAACTAGACCTAGGAGGAGCAGACTGACCACCCGCCAATCTGTAAACTCTTTCGGAATCCAACTTCCTTTAATCAACGATACATAGTCATAAGTCCGAATATCCGCCTGTTGTTTTGCAAACTCATGTGCCAGATACCAAATGATAATTAATTTCAAATATTCTGCCGGCTGCAAGGTTCCTGCGATTGGCAGAGGAATCCATCCATGAGCCCCGTTAATCGGAGGAAACAACCGAGAAATAGCTAACAGAAATACTTCTACCAAAATAACCGAATAGATAACGGCTTTCTTGCGTAAAAAACTTAATTTCATACGATAAATCGTATAGATTGCTACCAAGCTGACAATCCAGAATCCTGCCTGGTTAATCACTGTTCTAAATGGATTTCCACCATTAATAATTTGCGTAGCACTGGTTGTCGAATAGACCATGACCAACCCAATCACCGATAAGATGAGATAGGGAATCAGTATGGAATAATTCAACAACTGGCGTTTGTCAATCTTCATTGCTTATCCAACCTTCTTCGAGTATAGCTCTTATTATAGCATACTTTGTATAAAAATACTTATCACTTTCTAAGTTGCTCTGCAAACATTCGGAACTGACTTTTGTCGACAAGAAAAAGGCCGAAGCCTTTCATATCTATTCAAATGTTTCAAGATAAAATTCAATTTCATCCCCATTCGCAACTGTAAGGTCTTTCGCCCCTTTATCAGCCATTTGGCCATTAACTTTATACATCCAGTATGTATTGGTACTCGTATCTTGGCTAACACCATCAATTTCTGTTATCAAACCATTGTCTTCTACAATGTCATGATGTTCTTTAAGCACATCCATGACACTATCACCTTCTTCCGCAGTGACTTCCTGACGATTCTCTTTGTCCTTGGTTGTAATCTGCAAAGTGACTTCGATAGCCGAGTTGTTCTGTTTCTCGGTAGTGTTTGTACAAGCAGCCAAGAAGAGCGAGAAGACAACCATCAACATAATACTAATTTTTTTCATTTATAAAATCTCCTAAAAATATAATCAATAATTGGATAAAACAAAACTGTTGAAGTAGCGTGTAAACTATCAAAGACTAAACCATTAAGCCAAAAGACGATAGGAGAAGTCCCAAACTGTGTAGCAGATAAAAAACTTATCGTTAGCCCATACAAAAAGACAAGAATCCCCGCCAGAAGACTCTGTAGCCACAAGGGAATGTTCTCTTTTTTGATAAAAGGACCGATTGCCAACCACCATATAAATTGGATAAAAGCAAAACTAAGAACTTGCCACAAAACAACTGTGCCAAATCCAAAAAGCAAGCCACTCCCTACCATCACTAGTATCATCAATATCCAGCTCTCCAGCAAACTGAAATAGGACAGAACAATGAGGAAAATAGCCGTGAGAGGCTTTATATTGGGCAACGGTCCAAAAACCACCCTTAAAACAATCGTCAAAGAGGACAGAACAACTAGCTGACTAACACGTCTTACTTTTTCACTTTTGTCATGCATACCAATTTAGCCTACCCTATTCCCTTTATTATGTCAAGTTCAGATAATCTTTTACTATTTCTTGAATCGTATTTTTTTGATTTTTTCATGATTTTACGGTAGAATTGAGGAGATGAGAAAGAAACTAAATCCGATGATTGTTGTTGGTTTTTTCCTATCCTTCTTTGCTCTTATTTTCATCACTGGGGTGACTGGAAATACTGTAAATAAGACGGAGGTAGCTAACGAACCCGCAGTCACACAATCAAACACCAGTACAAGTTCTAAAACAACAAATTCTAGTTCGAGTTATTACATTGCAAATGCGCTCGAAATGAAACCTATCATCGACGTTTCTGCTTGGCAGAGACCGTCTGAAATTGACTACGATACCCTTAGCAAAAACATTTCTGGCGCCATCGTTCGTATTCAAAGTGGATCACACACTAAAAACGAAAATACTGCGACTGATAAAAATGGGTTAGATAAATCCTTTGATACCCATATTAAAGAATTTCAAGCAAGAAATATACCTGTTGCTGTCTATGCCTATGTCACGGGAAATAGTATTGAGAACATGCGAGAGGAAGCTCGAAGCTTTTATAAGGCCGCAAATAAGTACAAGCCAACCTTCTATTGGTTAGACGTCGAAGAATATACCATGGATGATATGAATGCTGGAGTGGAGGCTTTTCGAAAAGAGTTAGAAACTCTCGGCGCTAAAAACATTGGAATTTACGTCGGAACCTATTTCATGGAAGACCACAGCATCAATGTGGATAAATTTGACGCTATTTGGATTCCTACATACGGTGATGATTCTGGCTACTACAATGCCGCTCCAAATACTGACTTGAACTACGATCTTCACCAATATACCTCACGTGGTTATGTAAACGGCTTTGAGCACCACCTAGACCTCAACATTATTACTACCCTGAAGGATCCTAATGAAGTTTATCAGAAACTATTTACAACACCCGAATAAAATGATACAATTTCACTAATTACATATACACAAAGGAGTGCTTCGGCTGAGATCGCAACTGCGAAATCCTCGAACCTGATCTAGTTAAAACTAGCGTAGGAATTGTGTGCTTTATAGAATGATACTATACTCTGCTATAAACACTCCTTTGTTGACCATCTACAAAGGAGTCTTTTTATGCCCACATCAAAATTACCCATCCTAGCTGAAGTTGCTATCTTTTCTGCCATTGCCCTCGTCTTTGACAAAATCCCGCTCTTTACAATGCCCCAAGGTGGATCTGTGTCTTTAGTCATGCTTCCAATCTTACTGCTTGCTCTGCGCCACGGACTAGGGGTAGGAGTTCTTACTGGTGGTATTGTAGGAACCATTCAACTTTTCTACGGTGGCTACTTCCTAAACGTTTTTCAAGTTTTTCTCGACTACGCATTTTCTTACGCCGGAATTGGTTTAGCAGGTTTAGTGGCACCCACCCTATCCAAACAAAACAATCTAAAAAATGCTACTCTCATCATTACTCTGGCTAGTTTTCTAGGAGGAAGCATCCGATTGTTAGCCACCTTCTTATCAGGAATTATTTTCTACGCAGACTACGCTCCAGATGGTATGCCTGTCTGGTTCTATTCCTTTACCTACAATATCAGCTATATTCTTCCTTCCACAGCAATTGCCTCTATTCTGCTCATTTTACTCTATAGAGCAAGACCAGGTTTTTACAATCTTTAACCAAAACTGCCTGCTGGATTTTATCTAACAGGCAGTCTTTTTAATTATTTTTACTTGCTTTATGCTATAATAGGAACGTTATAATACATTTTGGAGGAAATTATGGCTTCTTGGATTTCAAGAATTATTAAAGGTATGATTATCGCACTCGGCTTTATCTTACCTGGTGTCTCTGGGGGGGTACTCGCTGCTATCCTCGGAATCTATGAGCGACTAATTGGATTTTTAGCAAATATTCGAAAAGATTTCAAGGAAAACTTTCTTTATTTTGTTCCTGTAGGAATTGGTGGAATTTTGGGAATCGCACTTTTCTCTTTCCCTGTAGAATTTTTATTGCAACATTTCCAAGTCCCAGTTTTGTGGGCCTTTGCGGGAGCAATCGTGGGAACGATTCCTAGCCTACTTAAAGAATCAACTCAAAAGAGCAAACGAGATAGCATTGATTTGGCTTGGTTGATTGGGACATTCATTATTTCTGGCCTCCTACTTTACAATTTGAGCGATCTTGTCGGGACACTTCCAGCTACTTTTGCTAGTTTTGTATTGGCAGGTGCCTTGATTGCTTTAGGGGTACTTGTTCCTGGACTCAGCCCTTCAAACTTACTATTGATTTTGGGTATCTACACGCCAATGCTAAATGGTTTCAAATCACTTGATCTATTCGGTACCTTCCTACCAATCGCAATCGGTGGCGTTCTTGCAATGGTTGCATTTTCAAAAGCAATGGACCACGCTCTGAAAGTATACCATTCACGTGTTTATCACTTTATTATTGGTATCGTTTCATCTTCTACTCTCCTAATTTTGATTCCACAAGCAAGTAATAAAGAGTCTATTTCCTATGCTGGCGCTAACTTTGTTACATGGATTGCTGCTATTGTCCTATTTATACTAGGAGCATGGTTAGGGCTTTGGATGAGTAAACTTGAGGAAAAATATAAATAATGGCAAAAAAGGTTAAAATAAAGAAAACCTTGGTGGACCAAATATTGGACAAGGCTAAGATCAATCATGATAGCCTTGTTTTAAATGCCTTCGAAGGTCAACTTCCACCAGGAATTGAAGAACACGAAATTTACAAAACACTGGCATTAACTGGAGATAAAACTGGACCAATTATCGGCATTATCCCAATCACAGAACACCTGTCTGAGAAACAATTAGCCAAGATCTCTGGCAATAAAAAAGTGAGTATGATTCCGCAAAAGGACTTGGAAAAGACAACTGGCTACATCCATGGTGCCAACAATCCCGTAGGCATTCGTCAGAAGCATAATTTCCCAATCTACATTGATCAATCTGCCCTTGAACTCGGTCACTTGATTGTCTCTGCTGGAGAAATTGGTCGGTCGATTCGAATTGACAGTCAGGTATTAGCTGATTTTGTAAAAGCTGACTTTGCCGATTTGATCGAGGGGAGGGACTAGACTTGAAAATCTACTTTGTCCGTCACGGTAAGACCGAATGGAATTTGGAGGGACGCTTTCAAGGCTATTCTGGAGATTCAGCTCTCTTGCCTGAATCTTATCAGGATTTAGAAAAACTAGGCAAATACCTTGCTGAAATCCCCTTTGATGCTATTTATTCTAGTGATTTGCAGCGCGCACATAGCACTGCCGTAGAAATTGCCAAAGCCAATCACCATTGCCAAACCATTCTAACCACGCAACAATTACGTGAATGGAATTTTGGAACGCTGGAAGGAAGCAAGATGGCAATTTTTCGTGCCATCTATCCCAAACAAGCCTGGGCACTCAAACATAATCTAGCACTTTTTAACAATGACTTATTTGAAGCTGAGAGCGTTCGCCAGGTAACTCAACGAATGGTGGACTTTGTCCAATCGCTGAAAGGGCAAGACATGGAAACAGTCCTCATCGTCAGCCATGGTGCTTTTCTAACCGCTTCTATCCATCGCCTACTTGGTTTTCCACCAGCCCAACTGCGTCACCGAGGTGGTTTGGATAATGCATCGGTTACTATTTTAGAAACAAGCGATTTCGAAAACTTTACAGAATTAGCTTGGAATGATACCAGCTATAAAGCAAAACAGTAGAATTTTCTGCTGTTTTTTCCTATCCTATTAGCAATTTATACTGATTTTTTCTCTCTTCTATGATAAAATAGAAATAACAGACTTTGGAGGAATAAAATTTTTATGTCAACTGAACATTTTGAAGAATTAAATGACCAACAGATTGTCCGTCGTGAGAAAATGACGGCTCTTGCTGAACAAGGCATTGACCCATTTGGAAAACGTTTTGAGCGTTCTGCCAACTCAGCTGAATTGAAGGCCCAGTACGAAGACAAATCAAAAGAAGACTTGGAAGAATTAGGGCAAACAGCAATCATTGCAGGTCGTATTATGACCAAGCGTGGTAAGGGTAAGGCAGGTTTTGCTCACATTCAAGACCGCGAAGGCCAGATTCAAATCTACGTTCGTAAGGATGATGTTAGCGAAGAAAACTATGAAATCTTCAAAAAAGCAGACCTAGGTGACTTTATCGGTGTCGAGGGAGATGTCTTCAAGACAAACGTTGGTGAGTTGTCTATCCATGCTCGCAAGTTGACTCACTTGTCTAAAGCGCTCCGCCCATTGCCAGAAAAATTCCACGGTTTGACAGACATCGAGACCCGCTACCGCAAACGTTATTTGGACTTGATTACTAACCGCGAGAGCTTTGATCGCTTTGTGACCCGCTCAAAAATTATCTCAGAAATCCGCCGTTACCTTGACGGACTTGGTTTCTTGGAAGTGGAAACACCAGTTCTTCACAACGAAGCTGGTGGTGCTGCAGCTCGTCCATTCATCACCCACCACAATGCCCAAAACATTGACATGGTCCTTCGTATCGCGACAGAACTCCACCTCAAACGCCTGATTGTCGGCGGTATGGAACGCGTTTATGAAATCGGCCGCATCTTCCGTAACGAAGGTATGGATGCGACCCACAACCCTGAGTTCACTTCCATTGAGGTTTACCAAGCTTATGCAGACTACCAAGACATCATGGACTTGACCGAAGGTATTATCCAGCACACTGCCAAGGCTGTTGTCGGTGATGGTCCGGTGACTTATCAGGGCACTGAAATTGCTATCCACGAGCCATTCAAGCGTATCCACATGGTTGACGCTATTAAGGAACAAACTGGCGTGGACTTCTGGCAAGAGATGAGCTTCGAGGAAGCAAAAGCCCTTGCAGCTGAGCACAAGGTCCCTGTGGAAAAACACCATACAGAAGTTGGTCAAATCATCAACAGCTTCTTTGAAGAATACGTTGAAGCAACTCTTATCCAACCAACCTTTGTCTATGGTCACCCAGTAGCCGTATCTCCACTGGCTAAGAAAAACGATGAAGACCCACGCTTCACAGATCGCTTCGAGCTCTTCATCATGACCAAGGAATACGGAAATGCCTTTACAGAATTGAACGACCCAATCGACCAATTGGAACGCTTTGAAGCCCAAGCCAAGGCTAAAGAACTCGGTGACGACGAAGCGACAGGCGTTGACTACGACTACATCGAAGCCCTCGAATACGGTATGCCACCAACAGGTGGACTTGGAATCGGTATCGACCGCCTCTGCATGCTCTTGACAGATACAACTACTATTCGGGATGTGTTGCTATTCCCTACTATGAAGTAAGCAAGAGTAGCTTGCTAGGTTTGTTTTCACTAGGATGTTCAAATCGCTCTCCAGTTTCTTGGCGATTGGCTGAAAAGGTCTACCAGACCTTCTCACTCCCGACGATGAAATAAAAATTACAAACTGTTTAACACCGTTACGTAAAACACTCTTGGAAATTCCAAGAGTGTTTTTGCATTCAAAAATCCCAACCACATGGTCAGGTTTTTCAGGAGATTATGAAAAATATTTAGGATTGGGAGTGGGAAAGAACTCAAATAATCATAGAGAGTTCGTCAACAAGTTCATATTTCCAGTTGTTGAGCTGAAACAGTCTATCCCCAGACTGTTTCACTCCCACCCCCGCACAGCTCCAAAGGTTTGGGGAACCTTTGGAGGTCGGAGATAGAGCGAACAGAGTTCGCTACAGAACAGTCAGAATAGTGACTGTTGGAGGTCGGAAATAAAGCGAACACCGTTCGCTTCAGCCGTAGAGGAAGATGTGGAGTGTAAAACACGAACAAATCTTCCAATCAACCACTGCGCTGAGATGTTGACTCCACTTTAGAGAAGTGAGGCTATTATAACGTCCCATCCTTTTTATCTCATCAGTCCTGGGACTGATTCTCTTCTTTTTTTGCAAAATAATCTCGGACAATTGGCACAACTTCTTTTCCGTAGAGTTCGATAGCACGGAGGACATCTTCATGTGGCATTGAGCCGATTGGGAGATGGAGGAAGAAACGGTCCAAGTCAAGTGTTTCAATAGTCTTGATAATTTTTTCAGCAACTCGTTTTGGATCTCCGACGATGGTTGCTCCTTCGTCTGTCAGAGAGTAGAGATATTGCGCCTTGGTCATCTCGCTCCAATGTGGGCGGTCTTTGGCAATATTGTCCGTAATTACTTTAGTTGGATGATAGTATTCTTCCACAGCCTTGTCATGGTCGTCTGCAATCCAACCCCAAGAATGGGCTGCAACTTTCGTTTTCTTTGGATCATGACCTGAGTTGCGAGCAACCTTGCGATAAGCATCGACTAAAGGTTTAAAGCGATGGGCACCTGCACCAATGACTGCATACACGATTGGCAGGCCTTTCTTAGCAATCTTGATGGTGGACTCTACATTGCCCCCAGTTGCAACCCAGATCGGAAAATCTTCCTGAACAGGACGTGGATAGACTGGCTTATTATCGACTGACTGGGTAAAATGCCCATCCCACTTGAGATTGGTTTCCTTGCCGATTTCCAGAAGCATATCTAGCTTTTCATCGAAGAGTTCTTCATAGTCGTGGAGATCATAGCCAAACAAGGGGAATGACTCCGTAAAGGAACCACGACCCGCCATGATTTCCGCTCTGCCATTTGACAAAGCATCAATGGTGGTGTACTGCTGATAGAGCCTTACAGGATCCATGGAGGAAAGGATTGAAACTGCTGATGTTAGCTTGATATGCTTGGTATTGACGGCACCAGCTGCCAGCACAATCTCAGGTGCAGAAACCGCAAAATCTTCTCGGTGATGCTCCCCAATCCCATAAACATCAAGTCCCACCGCATCAGCTAGTTCGATTTCTTTGACTAGCTGGCGAATCCGCTCGTCGTGGCTGTAAGTTTCCCCTGTTTTTTCTAGTGGAGTTGTTTCGCCAAATGTTGAAATACCTAATTCTACCATGATGTGTTCTCCTTTGAAATCACTATTTCTTAATTGATGCGTTTATTTTATCGCTAATTAGTGATAAATTCAATTAATTTGCTCAAAAAATAAAACGACTAGGAAAACCTAATCGTTTCAATAGATTATTCATAGCGCAAAGCTTCAATTGGATCAAGCTTAGATGCTTTGTTGGCAGGTAGTACGCCAAATACAATACCAACTACTGCTGAGAAAGCCAGACTACCTAACACAACAGGAATTGAAATTTCAGCAGCTATTCTTTCGCCCAACGCCTTGCTCACATTGAGCAAGAAAACTATTGTCTGAGCGATTGCGAGACCAATTGCTCCACCAAGAGTGGTCAAGACCATGGCTTCTATCAAGAATTGAATCAAGATATTTCCTCTAGTTGCTCCAAGCGCTTTTCGAAGACCGATTTCACGAGTCCGCTCAGTTACTGATACCAGCATGATATTCATGACACCGATACCACCAACTAGCAAGGAGATACCTGCAACAGCACCGATAAACAATGTAACGCCAGACATTTGAGATTTAAACTCCTCCAACATAGCTGACATATCATAAATCTCGTATCTCGCTTCTTTCAATCCAGTCGCTTTAGTCAGGTAATCTGCAGCAGCCTTCCCAACTTCTGTTGCCCGAGTAACATCTTCAACATGGACAAAGATTTGAGAATTTTCTTTCATGCCTGTTTCAGCAGCTAGCTGCGTATTAGTCATGACGGCATTTCCACCTGAATTCATTCCATAAATAGCTGTGCCTGCTTTCGGATCTTTGTAGACCCCTATTACTAGATAGGCATTGCTATTAACACTAATCGTCTGATTGAGAGAGTTCTCTATAGAACCAAATAACTTCTCTGCTAATGCCGTATCTAACATAATCATACGTGAAAAACGACTATAGTCGTTAGCTGTAAACTGACGACCAGCTAAAATCTCATACTCTTTCACAGCAAAGAAATTCTGGCTAACACCAGTAATAGTGACATTCTCTGCTTTTTTATTGCCCGATCTGACTTCAGCTATGTTGCTGATGCTGGAGTAATAGTTTGATACGCCATCAATCTCTAGCAGTCCTTTTAAAGTAGAATCCGTCAAATCCGGCTCTTCCTCTAAAATTGGTTCTTCTGTCGACGCTGTGCCAAACGGACCGAAAGCTGTACCTGAACTGGAGAAAGCAGTAAAGTAAACCTGAACATTATTTTGATCACCAGCTAGAGACTTTTCTATGCTTTTGGCCACCCCTGTTCCCATGGCGACAATAATGACAACTGCAGCCACACCAATGATGATACCTAACATAGTAAGGAGCGATCTCATTTTATGAGCCATAATAGATTTGAGGGCGAATTTCCAATTTTCCATCTAAACTCCCTCCCTTCGACTATCTTCAGTGATCACTCCATCACGTAGAACGATTTTTCGTTTTGCGTAGGCAGCAATCTCAGGCTCATGCGTAACCATGATAATGGTCTTTCCTTCATTATTCAACTCCGTCAGAAGTTGCATAATCTGCTCACCTGTCTTGGTATCTAGAGCCCCTGTAGGTTCATCCGCTAAAATAATAGCTGGGGTATTGACTAGTGCACGAGCAATAGCTACCCGTTGTTTTTGACCACCAGACAATTCTGATGGTAAATGCGTCATCCGCTCTGCCAACTCAACTTTTTCAAGATACTGTTTTGCTAGTTCCTTACGTTTGCTTGATGGAACTCCAGCATAAATCAAGGGTAATTCTACATTTTGAAGGGCGTTAAGTTTCGATAAGAGGAAAAATTGTTGAAAGACGAAACCGATTTGGTCATTCCGAACCTGAGCTAATTTTTTCTCAGAAAGTTGACTGACTTCTTCACCTTCCAGCCAATAGTTTCCTGAACTGAAACGATCCAAAAGCCCAATAATGTTCATCAAGGTTGATTTCCCTGAACCAGAGGGCCCCATAATGGCAAGAAATTCTCCCTCTTCCACCTCTAAATCAATATTCTTTAAAACTCGGAGTTCTTGATCACCATTTTTGTAGGATTTATTGATACTTGTTAGTCTAATAAGCTGGTTCTTCATTGGCTTCAACCTCTTTGCCATCTTCGAGATTCGGAGTTGGAATGGTAATAACCTTATCTCCTGCTGCTATACCAGCGGTCACTTCCTGGTTCAAAGCATCTGCGTTCCCCAGAGTAACTTCTACTTTCTTAGCTTTCCCATCAACCAAGGTCCACACATAGTTTTTATCTTCTTCTGGCACAACTGCGGACACCGGAATTAAAATGTTTTTACTTGTATTGACAACCTCAATATTTACAGAAAATCCTTGTTTCAACTCACCTAATTCACTAGTTAAAGCTGCCTTAAATGGATATTTGGCACCTGAACCACTGGTTCCTGTTGTAGCAGCACCAGCTTGATTACTAGATGGATAGTTTGAAATATAGGTAATTTTCCCCGTCCAAGTCTTATCGGGATATACCTTGCTAGTCAGCTTGACCTCTTGATCCACTGCAATGTTAGCCAAATCGTATTCTGTCAAACTACCTGTTACTTGCAAACTACCTTGATTTACAATGTGTACAACTGTTTGGCTCGATGTAGAATTCTTAGAAACAGCCTTATTCACCTCAACAACTGTACCAGCAACGGTACTAGTTACTGTCGCTTCTGTTAAGGCTGTATATGCTTTATCAACCGCAGCTTGAGCATCTGCGTATGAATCATTCAAGTCTGCCAACTGCATATCTACTGAACGTTGTGCAGTAGCAGTTGCTGCAGCATCTGTTTCTGCATCACCAGTTGTTTGAACAGTCTGACCGTTGGTTCTTAAGTCTGCAATTTGGCGACCAATCTTATCACGACCACGAACAGCAGTATCCAAAGCAGACTGTAATTCTGTAGCATCATAGCGAATCAAAGGGGTACCTACTTCGACCTTAGCACCTGGAGCAACCAAAACCTCACTCAAATCTCCCTTAGAAGGATCATAGTAAACATACTGCTCGTCTGCTGCTGTAATCGTTCCTGTAAGTAGCGTTGAGGAAGCAATTGAGCCTTCTTTAGCAACAGTATAGGTCATACTCATGGCTACATCTTCTGAAGATGATGGTGATGTTAGCATATTGCTAAAAATCAAAGCCCCACCTACTAAGGCAACTGCGACCACTCCAAGACCACCAAACAAAGCAATTTTTGCTTTCTTTGTTTTTAACATAACAAACTCCTTTTCTTTACAAAACATACCTATTTGTGTTGTCTATATAATACACAAATACAAGAACAAATGCAAGTTTTTTCCTAACTATTTTATAAAAAGTTCGGCAATTTTCCCACTTACATTTTTGTAAGGTGACGTAGCAGATTTTTGATTGACATACAAAAAAGCGTTACAATGAATATAATTATTGACCTTTATTGGAGGAAATTTATGAAAGTGTTTGATATTATCGCTATCGGTGGTGGGAGCGGAGGCATCGCTACCATGAACCGAGCTGCTATGTACGGTGCCAAGGCAGCAGTTATTGAGGGAAGCTATCTAGGAGGGACTTGTGTTAACCTTGGCTGTGTACCCAAAAAAATTATGTGGTACGGCTCTCAGGTAGCAGAAGCCATTCAGCATTATGGACCTGAATATGGATTTACTAGCCAAGAAGTGACCTTTGATTTTGCCACCTTGCGTAAAAATCGCGAAGCCTATATTGAGCGTTCACGCGCATCCTACGGTAATACTTTTAACAATAACGAAGTAGAAGTTATCCAGGGTTTCGCACGTTTTGTGGATAATCAAACGGTTGAAGTCAATGGTGAACTGATTCGTGCAAAACACATTGTCATCGCAACTGGCGCCAAACCGGTAGTCCCTGCTATTCCTGGTAGTGAGCTAGGGATTGTATCTGACGATGTCTTTGCATGGGAAGAATTACCCTCTTCTGTGGCTGTGATTGGTGCTGGTTATATCGCTGTGGAAATGGCCGGTCTCCTACATGGACTCGGTGTCCAAACTGACCTATTTGTTCGTGGTAATCGCCCTCTTCGTAGCTTTGATACCTACATTGTTGATGCCTTGATGGAAGAAATGCAACGTACCAACCTTCCACTCCATACCGGGAAAACTCCTGTCAGTCTTGAAAAAACTGATGATGGACAAATCCAGATTAACTTTGCTGACGGTAGTAACCATATTGCTCAGAAGGTCCTTTGGGCAATTGGACGTAAACCAAATATTGACAAACTCAACCTGAAAGCAACTAGTGTTCAACTTACTTCTTCAGGACATATTTCTGTCAATGAATACCAAGAAACAGCTGTACCAGGCATCTATGCCCTCGGTGATGTAACTGGTGAAAAAGAATTAACACCCGTTGCAATCAAGGCAGGTCGCCTTTTGGCAGAACGTTTATTTAACAATAAACCAACCGCAAAAATGGATTACACAACCATCCCAACTGTCGTCTTTTCTCACCCCGCTATCGGAACCGTTGGTCTAACTGAGGACGAAGCGATTACCCAATACGGTCAGGACAATGTAAAAGTCTATACTTCAGCCTTTACTTCTATGTACACTGCCCTAGAAAACAATCGCCAAATGGCTAAGTTTAAATTAGTAACTGTGGGAGAAAATGAAAAAGTCGTTGGACTGCACGGCATTGGCTATGGTGTCGATGAAATGATTCAAGGATTCTCAGTTGCTATCAAAATGGGAGCTACAAAAGAAGAATTTGATGCCGTTGTCGCCATCCATCCGACAGGTTCTGAAGAATTTGTTACTATGCGTTAACTCAATTGAAAAAGTCCAGACATGAAGGTCAGCACTGTCTGGACTTTTTTTATGGTAATATGGCAATTGCTCGCACTGGTGAACCCGAAGCCTTCTCCCAATGAGGAAAAGCGATTGAAATCAATGCACCTGTTGGCGGTACCTGATCCAAGTTTGCCAATACTTCCAACTGATAAATATCTTTTGATAGGAGATAGTATTCTTCTGATAAACTTCCTCCGTGTTTGGCTGCAGATACTCCTGAATCGGTATCCAATGTTTCATGACCAACTGCTTTCACCTGACGTTCTTCAATCAAATATTCTAGAGCTTCATGACTCCATCCTGGTGTACGTTGAACTCCATCTTCGTCTAGATTACGAATGGCATCTTGACTAGGCCAGCGCTTTGACAAATCCGAACGAAAGGCAACAAAAGATTTTGGCGCTATCGGACCATATTCAGCCTCAAAGTCTAAAATATCCTGCTTAGTTATCTCATAGTCATTATTTTCTATAACAGCAGCTGATTTATCAATAACGTAGAGTGGCAGGAGTAAATCTTTCAAATCAATCTCATCAAGATAACGAGCCCCTTCTACAAAATGAATCGGAGGATCAATATGGGTTCCGTACTGCCCCACAACCGTAAATTGTTCGACAAAGAAGCCATCCTTATGAGTAAATAGGGCTTTCTTTTCGAGAGCTGGTAGCGCAGGGAAATGCGGGCTCTTTTCATTGATTTGGTGAGTCAAGTCTACCCAAGTTTTAGATTTAAGAGTACGGTAAATATCAAGTAATTCTGTCATAGAAATTCTCACTTTCTTTTTTTATTATTCTAGCATAGGTATAGGTTGTTTTACATATAATTTATTGCTTTTAACTATATAAGTTTCTTATTAGCTGTTATAAAAATCACCTATAGAGTTGTTACAGCCGATGAAAGAGCATTGACTTTCTTATCCAATCTCACTATAATTTTTGTTAACCATAAAATTTTAAGAGGATAACAAATGAAAACAACTTCTATCAAATCACTTGTTTATATCGCTATTGGAACAGCCTTAATTTCCACCCTTTCACAAATCAGTCTGTCTATCGGACCTGTACCATTTACATTACAAACCTTAGCTATCGGCTTAGTAGCTTGTCTATACAAACCCAAGGAGGCAATTACAAGTGTCAGCTTATATCTAGTTCTTGGCGCTATCGGTTTACCTGTTTTTGCTGGTTTTTCTGGTGGCTTTGCTGCACTCACAGGACCGACATCTGGCTTTCTATGGGGGTTTCTACTCTACACTATCATCACTTCTGCCCTCACTAAATCAGACTCCTCACCAGTTACAATTTTTCTAGCCTGCCTACTTGGAACAAGTATCTGTTTCCTTCTCGGCTGTTGTGTATTTAAACTAGTTTCAGGTGCCAGTTGGACTGACACTATCGGCTGGACTGTTCTGCCTTTCATTCTTCCTGATTTAGCTAAAATTACACTAGTCATGATTTGTCATCGTTTATTGCAACCTGTTATCAAAAAAGAAGCCTATTTTGCTTAGGCTTCCTTCATTTATTTATTAGCAAACGCGTCGAGTAGAACTTGAAATTCCTCATTACTAAGAGTGATCCCTTTCCCCATCTTGGTATGGTCAGGACTCCAGGTACGGATGTCATACTTGGCTGGTGCGCCATTAAAAGATACTCGATTAAGCTCCTTGGTCCATCCTTTATCATTTTCAGATAAGACCAATAATTTTTCTTCAATTTCAAATGTAAATTCTGCCATTTGTTACCTCCTCACTTATCTATTCGAAAAAGCTTGTCATTTTTATAAAAATTAGATAATATAATTATATCAAGTTTGAAAGGATTATGCCATGAAGAGGTTTTTAGAAGTTATTTTCGAGCAGTTCACCATCTTTTTAGAACATGGCAAAGCTCCTAAGTCTATTGAGCCAGATAGCAAGGAAGAAATCAAGAATAACTTGGAGCTGGCTTTATATAAAAAAGCTGCAGTCCATGTCATCTATGGTGATCGTAGTTTCACAGGTGACATTGTGAAATATGATACCGATCGCCAACGGATTATCATGAAAAATTTCAAACGTCAGGTTACCAGCATTATAAAAATCGAGGACATCAAAAAAGTCACCTTGGTTCCAGATAGCATCAAGACTTCTCAACAACAAACAAAAGGCTGAAATTTCAGCCTTGCAGATTGAAGAAAAAGTCCATTTTGGACAATTTTCTTCAATCTTTTTTCTTTATGTTGAAAATTAAAAAACTCTCAGAAACGCCGAAACTAATCAATGTTTCTTAAGAGTTTAATGACTTGCTATCTTTCGCAAACTTCTTCATTTTTTTATATTTTTAAGAGTTTATCTACGTTCTGAGGCTGAAATTTCAGCCTTTTTATAGTCTTTTAGTTTACTTTTAGTACTCGCTCCAAAGGTTTGGGGAACCTTTGGAGGTTGGAGATAGCACTTGCGGAGCAAGTCACCCCTGCAGAGTACGGCAAAGCGAGTTCAAACAATCCAGTGGAGTGTTTGAAGTTGGAAATAAGGAAACGGAGTTTCCTCTTACGTCGAAGTAATAAAAGAAAAACTAAATGTCTATATGTTTATGCACGAATAGTTAGAGATTGCCCATCTTCTTGGTAGAGGTTGATGAGGCCTGATTTGCAGGCACGAATCATGTCACCAGGATAGATTTCACGGTCCAGCTTAATAGTTAAGAGTTCCATCGGCTTGTTGGCGCGGTCAATCTTTTCTCCATTTGAATCATGCAAGTCCTGAATAGTCGTTTCAAAATGACGGAAACCTGGTCCGTAAAATTCTACTTGGTCACCTTCATTGATAACATTACGCTGACGAATGGTTGCAGTCATGGTTTCCTTGTCAAAAGCCACTACTTCGGCGATGAATTTGTATTCTGGAATTTTGCGGCGGGCTCCAAAGAGTTGCTCATTTTCACTCGGCGGGCTATAGTAGAATCCTGTTGCCAATTCACGTTGGGCAACCTTCCACATCTCATCAATCAGGTCTTGCTTGATCGCTTCAAACCTTTCTGGGCTTTCAAGATAGGCATCTACCGCAGCCTTGTAGCAGTTGGTCACTGTTGATACGTAGTGAACAGATTTCATACGGCCTTCGATTTTCAGGCTATCGACCCCGTTTTCAATCATATCTGGAATATGGTCGATCATACACATGTCCACTGCAGACATAGAGAACTCCTCTGGTATTTCCCCCTTAATCGAACGGCGTTCTTCGCCGAAAGGTAGGTCGTAGAGGTTGTACTTCCAACGGCAAGATTGGGAGCAACCGCCGCGGTTGGCATCGCGTTTGCTCATGTGGTTGGAGAGAACGCAACGACCTGAGTAGGAGATACACATGGCACCGTGGACAAAGGCTTCGATTTCAACGTCTGTCCGTTTACGGATTTCAGCCACCTCTTCCATAGTCACTTCGCGGGCCAGGACGACACGAGTCAAGCCCAATTCCTTCCAAAACTCAAAGGTTTCGTAGTTGGTGGAAGAAGCCTGGGTTGACAGGTGGATTTCAAGGCCTGGCGCTTCGGTTGCACAGATAACGATGAGAGCCGGGTCAGATACGATAACGGCATCCAAGCCCATGTCACGCAATTCGCGGAACCAGGCTCCTGCTCCTTCTTCATTACCTTCGTGGGTGACCATGTTGGCAGCTACATAGACCTTGGCACCACGGGCATGGGCATATTCAATCCCTTCCCGCATCTCGTCCATGGTAAAGTTACCAGCTCGGCTACGCAGACCGTAGGCCTGGCCGCCAACAAAGACCGCATCAGCACCATAATCAATGGCAACCTTCAATTTCTCCAAAGTCCCAGCAGGTGACAAGACCTCGGGACGCTTTAATGTTTTTGACATCATGTAAAATCTCCTCTATTTGCGACGGTTTCCACATGAAACGATACTTTTCCATGTGGAAACCTAGTGCAGAGTTTAGAAAATCGCTCAAAGGCGTTTTCGTGCTCTGACCTTACATTGTAAGTGACAGAGCTAACTCTGCCAGGATAGAATACTGTAAACGATGTTGTTTCACTCGGAAACCTAGGGCAGAGATTAGAAAATCGCCCAAAGGCGTTTTCGTGCTCTGACCTTACATTGTAAGTGACAGAGCTAACTCTGTCAGGTTAAAGTAAATAAATTCTGCTATAAATATTATTATTTAACCTTATTGCGGTCAAATTCGTAGAAGCCTGTATCCAAGCCACGTTCAGCTGGATGGAGCTTACGTACCTGTTCATCCAAAAGGAAGGCCTGATCATAAGTGAAGTCGCCTTTTTCAATCAAATCTCTTGCTTGAACAAAAAGCTTAACAATTTCCACAAAGTTCTGACCAGGGCAATAGATACCATCAAGTTTCCAATTATGATAACCATGTTCATCTAATTCTGACAGCTTGGTCATCATATCAATGTCATTGTTGATAAAGATATGGGTGCCATGCTTATCTTCAAAAATGGAATAGTGGCTATCTGGGTCACTCGGCTCAGCTAAGAAAAGTCCGCGTCCACGTGACAAATCTGTCTCATCAGCTTTTGTAAAATTGTAGTAATTCTGTAACAAGGTTCGTTTAGAATGGTGAATAACAGAGGCGCCGTAGACCAAGATTTCCGCTGGCATTTCCAAGTTCTTAGCAATATCAAAGAGTTCTTCTGATGGAATCTCTCTTGCCAAAACAGCCTCTACTGCTCCATGATCTTTCCAAAAGTTAATCTGACGACTGGAAGTCACAAAGACAGATGTATCATAGATTAGCTTGAAATTGTAGCCATCACGTTTATTGATATAGAAAATTCCAGTATCTCCGACAACCAGATAATCAACCTTGATTTCCCTCATTAGCTCCATAAACGGTTTGATATTGTCCATCATATCTTGATGCATGAGGGCATTGGCAGCGACCGTCAATTCCTTCCCAGCGCTATGAACTAGCTCTGCTATTTCCCTGAGTTCATCATAGGTAAAATTTGTTGGGATGCGAAGAGCATGGTCAGCTTCACCTACATAAATGCGGTCAACGCCTGCTACAAGCAGTTCTTTGACCTGCTCAATACTTTCAGCTGTTGCTGTAATGATAATTTTTTCCATAAGGATAATTATATCAAAAAGAGAAATATCTGATAAGTGACTAGCCGTGTTTTAATATTCAGACTTTTCTAATATCCTTCTTGTAACATTATTGTAATATAAATGACATAATAATTCATCAATGATATGGTATTCTTTAAAGAGCAGAAAAGGAGACGATATGCCATTAAGACACTATCAGTCCCATGAGTACCAGTACGAAGAGTATATCCCGAAAGAGAAAAAGGCTAATTTTCAAACCTATCAAGCAAAAAATGCCAATAAAGAACGTCTAAAGGAATTGTTGTTTTTTGTTAATATCGCATTTTTTAGTTTGATAACAGTCATCGCTAGTTATGTCTATCTATCTGTAGGCATTCCTGTTTTTATTGCCATCATATTGGCAAGTGCGACGGGTTTTCTTGGACTACGTTTGGTTCAAATTGGACTAAAGAAGAAATTTAAACCCAAACAAGTTATCAGAAAAAATTAATAATGAAGTATGAAGACAGAGAAAGTTATTCTCTGTCTTTTTTGCATGAACCACTGCCGTCTGTAAACAATTGATTTTCTGCACCTCTTAATATAGTCTGGTAATTTTCTATCTTATAATCTAAACGTTCTAGAGCTTGCTGAATTTTCGACAAGCGTGACTGCAGGACTTCCCGTTCCTCTTTTAGTAAATCAATCCGGGCTTCCACAGTACTATCGCCAGCCTGCACCAAGCCCATATACTCAATCAAGCGCTCAATAGACATACCAGCACTCCTAAAACAGCGAACAAATTCCAAAACGGCTACATCATTTTCCACAAAGTCCCTTACTCCAGAAGATTTTCTTGCAATTTTGGGAATAAGCCCTACCCGCTCATAGTAGCGAATGGTATCTGCCGATAGACCTGTTACATCACTAACTTCTTTAATGTTCATATTCATTCTCCCTTCGTTTTGTATATCTATTATATACCTTGAAGTCAAGTATGCGACAAAAAATCTGAGTTTCCCCAGATTTTCTCCCCTATAAATAGTTACCCTTGACAACGAAGAAAGTGCCACGGATTTCCCCAGCTAGTTTGGAGCGTTGGCGGGCAAACTTGAATTTGCCTTCAAATTCTTTGGGAATTTCAATGCCGTAGCCGACCGCTCGCTTGCCACCTTTTTCTGGCGTATAGAGGACATTGACATATCGTCATTTGGTTTATCTTCTATTTCACCTTTTGGATGATTGGGAGTTGAAAAACCTCCCTTTCCTAAGCTTAAAAGCTAAAGAACAAAGTCGAATGGTTTGACATTCTTTGCGATATTATCTAAGTCACATAAACAAATTTACTTCTTTTTTTATAAAAAATAAACTCCAAAGTAGTCCTAATAAACATAAAGCAATAAAAGGAGAAACCAGTATAGGTTTTACAATTGATCCTTCTGAGACTACTTGCCTAGCAAGTAGTTGATTTTCAATTCGATGACCTCTAACTAATAATCGGTGGCTATTAACACCATAAGGTGTGCAAGTCACAAGGGTTACGAAATCCTCATTCGGATCTATCATCAAAGGAGATACATCATCTGGAGTAACCGTAATAATTTTATCAATTTCGTATGTCAGAGTGTTATCTAAAACTTGTATCATAAATGTGTCCCCTATAACCAGCTGATCTAAATCAGAAAACAGTTTTGCAGAAGGCAATCCCCGATGTCCTGAAATAGCAGCGTGACTTCCCTGACCGCCAATGGGAAGGGAAGTCCCAGCAAGGTGACCTACTGCTACCTGCAATACGGCATCATCCGTTCCGTGATAAATAGGTAACGTTGTCTGCAACTTAGGAATTTCTACATAGCCCATAATACCAGTATCTGTGATATTTAAAATTGAGTCATACTTTTTTAAAGCTACACTGTCTATATTTAAATTAGGTATTGTCCCCTTTTCGAGCGTGTTGTTATATGCACTGACATTTTCTAAAATTTTTTGTTTTTCTTCTTTTGAAATATCCAATAATTTCTCAGAATAAGTAGCTACTGCTTCTGATTGATAATGTGAGTTCCAATAATCACTTACTGTTGGATATAATAACAATAATAGGCCAGTTATTAAGAAAAAGACTAGCAGACTCAAATCATGCCTGATTTGACTAGCCATCGTGCTTGTCAATTGGCTTTTTCAGATGGTCATACGCATGATTTTACCCTTTTTAAGGAGAGTATTGGCTATAGTTTGCCCCAAAATACCCTTGCTTTCGTAGATTTAGGGTATTTAGGCATCTTGAAATTTCACGAAAATACCTTTATTCCTGCTAAGCATTCTAAACATCACCTCTTAACCGAAGAGGATAGACGGTTGAATCGAGAGATAGCTAAAATCCGTATTGAAGTTGAACACTTTAATGCCAAATTTAAAACCTTTAAAATCATGGCACAGCCCTATCGTAATCGTAGAAAACGGTTTGAATTAAGAACTGAGTTGATTTGTGGTATCATCAACCATGAGATGATGTAGTTACCGAACAAGTCCAATATATTTTGTACTATCTTCTGAGGGTAAAACCTGTAACCGAACTGGCTGTTCAAATGTATGCTCCTCATAGTTAACTTGTACAGTTATATTTTCATGTTCAGCGAATAAGCTTCCAGCAGATTGAACCTGTGCCAATTGTGACTCCGCCTGTTCTTCTTGAACTGGCTGTTCTACTGTTGTTGGCTGATTATAGACTGATTGCAGAACACTCTCCTGACTGTCTGTCTCTAAAGTAATGGCTGGTAAAATCAGCAAATATGATATTCCAAAAGCCATAATTATTGACAACACCATAGTTATTTTTGCAGTCTTTTTCTCTCGAAAGTATTGCTGAACAAATTTAAACAATCTTTCCCATAATATTTTCATGTTTTATATCTCCTTCCTTTATTTGATTACTCCCATTTTATGAAATGGCCATATCCGAAAGGTTAACTTTCCAACCAGTTGCTCCTCACCAATCGACCCAATAGCTGTATTTCTAGAATCAATAGATACACTGCGATGATCTCCCATTACAAAATATTGACCTTCTGGAACCTGGTACGGTAGTTTAATATCAGTTTGACCATAGGCCTTATCTTTAACATAGGGTTCGTCTAATGTTTTTCCATTTGCATAAACATTCCCCTGCTCATCTATATTTACCCACTGACCAGAAGTTGCTACTACTCTTTTTACCAAAACCTTATTATTGTAGTAGAATGCAACCATATCTCCAGTTGAAAGTGTATTTGTCTTCACAGTTGCTACCATATCACCTGCTTTCAGAGTAGGAGACATGGAACTTCCATAAATATGTAGAACTGGCAACCATAACATGGCTATTAATACTGCAAGTGCAACGACAGTAACAAGCGTGAAAATAGTATTTTTTAATGTCTCTAAATACCGCTCTTTATATCGTATTTTATCCAGCTCCTCTGACATTATTGATATACTGGGTAAATCTGATATGGTAACATAATCCTTATTTTTATTAGTCGCCATCCTCATCTGTTCTCCCTATTTCACAATTATCAGATTGTTTATGTGTAACTTTTTGAACTTGTTCAAGATAAATATTTGCAGCCAATTGTGCTTCTTCAAAAATCCTAGTAACTGCTAGAGACGCCTCCGCTATCGAACCAATTTCTCCCAAAACCGCTTCGCGATACTCAATTCTTTTTTCCAAATCTACTAATTTTGCTTGATAAGACTCTATTTCCTTTGCCTGCTCAACCAAGAGTTCAAATAATTCAGAACGCTTCAGTTTTTCTAAGGTCTTTTGCATTTAACATTGCTTCTTCCTCTCTCCTTTTTGCTTATATTGCTTTCGCTACAAAATATATGCTTATTTACTTCTAACATATCACCTATCAATCAAAACATATACATTTTTGTGAATATAATATGATCAAATTAGCCTGTACGTGATACCAAACCAATCCTTAGTTTGTCAACAATGCCAATTTCTTAAAAAACACAAAAAAATCAGAACTTTTTGCACACATATGTTTAAGTTAAAATATGTATGCAAATCGAAAAACTACATCCTTCTGATTTCTCAAACAATTCCATTAATATAAATATTTTTTTCATAGCTAGTGCATCACTAGATTCCCCTCATTTGTTTCATATATTTTTTTGAAAAAACATACGAAAAACAAAGAAAAAACAATTTATTACATTACCCTGTATAAGGGATAAATTGATTTTAGTAGTGATTTGCAGATTGTAACTTATTTAAAATTGAACATCCTCCAACTTTAGATTTTTAGAAACGCATACACTGCTCCTATCTAGCGATAAATCGGAGAAGAAATATTTAACGAATGATAGAGAAGTTCTTTAAATATAACGTAGAACCTGTATTTGATAACAAATGTTTCTAACTAAATACTATTCACAAACCTCTATCACTCTTATGTGGGTATATGAGTTTTATCCTATTATTACTCAGATAAGGCTAGGAGTAAAACCGTTCCATTAGCAGTTTCACTGAAAACGTCCCACAATCACCTAAAACATTATAAACACAAAATGAAAGAGAGAAAGAACTAAACAGATAATACTCAATGAAAATCAGACTAGGCGACGCAGATGCAGATAGAACTGAAGTTCATCAAATCAAGTCAACAACGTCTGATTTTGATTTTCGAAGAGTATAAAAGAGTTCGGCAATAAATCTTTATTCCCAGTTGTTGAGCTGAAACAATCTGTCTCCAAACGTTTTTACTACACTGGGATGTTGTTCAAACTTTGAGAAATAGTACTGTTTTTTTGTACAGATCCATTTTTGCATACAAAAAAACCTGATCACACGATCAGGCTTTTCAGGAGATTATGAAAAATATTTAGGATTGGGTATAGTATAACCAATATTACTAAAAGTCACATCCGTCTTAAAACTGATTTATTGAATATGACTAATAAAATAAGTAGAGTCGTTTAAAAATAGACTTATTCATACGGGGACTGCACTCATTACTGTTAGCTACCAAAACTACAAGCATAATTTAAGAACCTGTATTCACAGTTCAACGCTTCTATTCTAAGGCTAGTTTTTAAGCTACTCATCATTAGTTTTTTTCAAAATACAATCAATATCCCCCAAAAAAATTACCTTGATTAGCTAAATCTGTCTCTTAATATGAGTACTTCGCTTGTAAATACAGGTTCTAAGAACAGGGCTTTACCAAAGCAGGCATGGATATATTTATTTTTATTAAACTCTCTATCTTATTTTGCACTTCTGACACAAGCTTCATAGGTCTGTTCCATCAACATGGTAATAGTCATCGGACCAACACCACCTGGAACCGGGGTAATATAACTTGCCACTTCTGATACCTCATCGTATTTGACATCACCGATTAGCTTGCCATTTTCATCACGATTCATACCAACATCAATCACCACGGCACCTAGCTTAACAAATTCCTTGGTCACAAAATGACCACGACCAATGGCAACAACAAGAATATCGGCCTGACGAGCAAGATCTGGCAAGTTTTTGGTGCGAGAATGCGCAATCGTTACAGTAGCATCGGCATCCAATAACAGCTGTGCCATCGGTTTACCAACAATATTAGAACGACCAATAACTAAAGCAGACTTCCCTTCCAGCTCAATCTGATATTCTTTGAACATTTCCATAATTCCTGCTGGGGTAGATGGAATCATAACAGGATGACCTGACCAGAATTTCCCCATGTTAGTCGGATGAAAACCATCCACATCCTTATCTGGGTCAATGGCCAACAAGACCTTCTCCTCGCTGATGTGGGCTGGTAAGGGCAATTGCACCAAAATACCATGCCATTCATCATCCTGATTATAGCGCTCAATCAAATCCAACAAGTCTGACTCAGAAATCGTATCTGGAACGCGAACAACCTCACTCTTGAATCCAGCAGCTAGAGCTGACCGCTCCTTATTCCGTACATAAACCTGACTAGCAGGATTTTCGCCAACTAAAATAACTACAAGACCTGGTACCAACCCCTTTTCTTCTTTTAATCGAGCAGTTTTCTCCGCCAAAGCAGCCTGCAATTTTACACCTAGTGCTTTCCCATCAATGACTGTCATACCTACACTCCTTTTGTTTTTTCTATTATACCCTAAAATTCTCCGACTGACTATACTTGTACAAAGTAGAATATAGCATATAGCAAAAAACTCCGAACAATATCGGAGTCGTACTTATTTGTTCATTTATTACAAGACCTTAGACAAGAAATCCTTGGTCCGTTCTTCCTTGGTATGTTCAAAGACTTCTTCAGGCGTTCCATCCTCCACGATGACACCGCCATCCATAAAGATAACCCTGTCAGCTACCTCACGCGCAAATCCCATCTCATGAGTCACGATAACCATGGTCATCCCTGACTTGGCCAAATCCTGCATTACAGCAAGAACTTCACCAACCATTTCAGGGTCTAGTGCAGAGGTCGGTTCATCAAAAAGTAGGACATCTGGGTCCATGGCCAGACCACGTGCAATAGCGATCCGTTGTTGCTGACCACCTGAAAGACTTTGTGGATAGGCATTTGCCTTATCTGGCAATCCTACCTTTTCAAGTAATTCCTTAGCCTTCTTCTCAGCCTCATCCTTTGCAATTCCCTTTGTCTTAATAGGTGATAAAGTAATGTTATCTAATACCGTCATATTCGGAAAAAGATTGAACTGTTGAAAAACCATTCCCATCTTTTCACGCATCTTGAAAATATCATTTGACTTGTCAGTAATATCAACACCTTCAAATGTAACAGTTCCCTTGGTTGGCACTTCTAAGAGGTTCATTGTACGTAAGAAAGTCGATTTCCCTGACCCTGATGGACCGATAATAACGACCACCTGACCTTGTTGAATATCTAAATCAATTCCTTTTAGAACCTCATTCTTTCCGAAGTACTTATGTAAATCCTTGATAGAAATAATCGCATTAGACATGGAACTGCCCTCCCTTGTTCAACTTTTTCTCAAACGACTGAATAATCACTGTTAGCACCGTTGTCATAATTAGATAATAGCTCGCTGCAAATACAAGTGGTGTTAAAGGAATATAAGAAGTGGATTGAACTGTCTGAGCACCGTTCCATAATTCCATCACACCGATGGTTGACAAAAGTGAACTATCCTTAACAATAGTCACAAATTCATTTCCCAAGGCTGGAAGAATATTCTTGATAGCCTGTGGCATGATAACGTAACGCATCGCCTGCTTTGGTCTAATACCAAGCGAATAAGCTGCTTCCAGCTGTCCTTTTGGTACAGCATTAATACCTGCACGAACAGTTTCAGATACATAGGCACCCGAGTTCATCGAAATAACAATGATACCTGGAATCAAGCGCGTCAAATCAACCGTCAAAATTCCTAGCTGAAAAGTTGGTGCTACAAAATGTGTCATCGCAAAAGCAATCATAATCTGGACAATCATCGGTGTCCCACGGAAAATCCAGACATAGATATTGGCAGTCCAAGCTAAAACTTTATACTTACTACGCTGAGCAAAGGCAAGCAACACACCTAAAATACTACCAAAAAATACTGAGAAAAATGCAATAATGAGGGTAACAATTGCCCCATAATTAAAATAAGCCCAATACTCAGGCAAAAAAGAAAAATTCATTCATCTTACTCCAATTCTGTCATTTAGAGTCTATTATACCATTTTTGAATATTTATGCAATACTTTTGTTTATAATATTCAATTTACACAAGAAAAAAGCACCCTTAGGTGCCTCTCACTTCTTCTTAGTACAATAGCTCATAGATTTCCATTGCAATCAAGTCGATGCTGTCAAACGCGTACGTTTCACGAGCAGCAACATCACGCAAGGTAAATACTGAACCATTTTCCTCGTCATAGCTATAAGCCACTTCTGCAACAACAATACCATCACGTTCGAAATTACGTTTCAACGTACCGCCGTCATTAGCCATAGCCTCCAGACGATTGATAATTCTCACCAAATGTGATTCCATATTCGTTCTCCTAATCCTTTTTATAGGAATATTTTACCACATATTACCAAAAAAGTCTTATTTTTTCCCTATTTTCTTCCTATCGCCCTATTTTTCATAGAAAGTTTTTCCAAGCGTAGCAGTTTCTTGATTTTTCTATGAATCTTGTTATAATAAAGCTAGAACTGACCTTTTTTGACTATTTAACAATAGGTCACATTTTTTCACAGAAAGAGGTAGAATTATGCTCTGCAAAAATTGTAATATCAACGACGCAACGATCCATCTCTACACCAACTTAAACGGTAAACAGCAGCAGGTAGACCTCTGTCACAACTGCTACCAAATCATGAAAACAGACCCTCATAATGCTATCCTACGTGGGTTGGGAGATTTAACAAATCCTAACAATATGGATCCCTTTAGTGAATTTTTCAATCACCTAGGTGGCTATCCTGGCAATACCCCTGCTGGAAAAAATCGCGAACAGACTCCTCCCACTCAAGCCGGTGGGCATAATGGACGTGGTGGACAGACCGTTTGATTGAAATGTCTATTCCCATTATCGCAGAAGTGTAAGAAGCCATCTGGCTTCTTTCAGATTGAAGAAAAGGTCCATTTTGGACAATTGTCTTCAATCTTTTTTCTTTATGTTGAAAATAAAAAACTCTCAGAAACGCTGAAATATCAATGTTTCTAAGAGTTTAATCACTTGCTATCTTTCGCAAACCTCTTCAATTTTTTATATTTTTGGAGTTTGTCTACGTTCTGTAAGAAGCCAGATGGCTTCTTTTTTTCTATTTATACTCAATGAAAATCAAAAGTAGCCTAGGAAACGAAGCCGAAGATAGAACTGGAGTTCATCAAGGCTCTTGACAACGAATAATTTTGATTTTCGAAAAGTATTACAAAAAAAGCCTATCGCTAGATAGACTTTAACAAATGTATTGTGATTGCTTAGGCTTCAAAACCTTGAGCTACTGCTTCAGCAAAGTTTTCTTCCACTACGCTTGCACAGTGGTCACAGATTGTTGCGCCATAGCTGCGCTCTGCAACACTAGTATCAATACAGCGGCAACGGTCACATACTTCACCGGCTGCACGTTCTACAGCAAAGGCAACTTCATCAACCACAAGCGCTGTTGATGGGGCAGTTTCAGTTGTTACTGTCAAGTTTGAAACGATGAGCAACTGAGCAAGGTCTGCATTCAAGCTCTCCAAGAAGGACTTGGTTTCAGCTGAGACATAGGCAGTCAAATGAGCTTCAAGTGACTTACCAATCACTTTGGCATTGCGTGCTTCTTCCAAGGCTTTTTGTGCCTGAGTACGGAAGACCATAAAGTTTTCCCAATCAGCTAAAAGCTGCGCTTCATTAGCAAAGGTTTCCACCTCTGGCATTTCCGCCAACTGAACAAATTCTTCTGCTTCGTGTTCCAAGTAAGACCAGATTTCTTCTGCCGTATGTGGTAAGATTGGCGTCAAGAGCTTGGTAATTTTCACCAAGATGTCATAGAAGACAGTTTGCATCTGACGACGAGAAAGTGATTTAGCACCATCAATGTAGACGACATCTTTGGCAAAATCGAGGTAGAAGGCTGACAAATCAAGGGTTACAAAGTTTACTACAGATTTGTAGATGCCCATGAAATCATAATTGTCGTAGGCTTCACGGATTTGAACTACCAATTTATTGAATTTCACCAAGAGATACTGGTCAACAGAACGAAGCTCTTCGTATGCCACCGCATCACTTGCAGGATTGAAATCCGAAGTGTTGGCAATCAAGAAGCGAAGGGTATTACGGATTTTACGGTAGGTTTCAGAAACCTGTCCAAGAATATCCATAGACACACGGACATCGTTTGAAGTATCAACGGATGTCACCCACAGACGTAAGATTTCTGCACCAAATTGTTTCTCAACATCACTTGGTAGAATGGTATTGCCTAGAGATTTAGACATCTTCATCCCATTACCATCAAGGACAAAACCTTGTGACAAGATAGCTTTATATGGCGCATGACCATTTACAGCAACAGAGGTAATCAAGGATGAGTTAAACCAACCACGGTATTGGTCTGAACCTTCAAGGTAGAGATCAGCTGGGTAGGCAAGGTTTTCACGGGCATTCATGACACCATTCCAAGATGAACCAGAGTCAAACCATACGTCCATGATGTCTGTTTCTTTGGTAAATTCGCCATTTGGTGAACCTGGGTGAGTGAAACCAGCTGGTAAAAGATCTTTTGCATCAGATTTCCACCAGATGATAGAACCATGTTCCTCAAAGAGAGCTGCTACATGGTCTGTTACTTCCTTGGTCATAATAGCTGTGCCATCTTCAGCATAGAAGATTGGAAGCGGCACACCCCAAGCACGCTGACGAGAGATAACCCAGTCACCACGGTCACGGATCATGTTGTAAAGACGCGTTTTACCCCAAGATGGATTGAAAGTTGTTGCTTCGATTTGGTCCAAGATTTCCTGACGGAATTTAGAAACAGAGGCAAACCACTGTGGCACTGCACGCCAGATGATTGGCTTCTTGGTTCTCCAGTCAAATGGGTAGGAGTGATTGATCACTTCACTAGCAAGAAGCAAGTCACCCAATTTTTCCTTAACCGTTGGCACAACCTTGTCATAGAATTGCCCTTCAAAATCAGGACCCGCAGCTTCATTCATCAAGCCACGTTCGTTGACAGTTACCGCAACCTCCAAGTCATATTTGACACCGACATTGTAGTCATCCTCACCAAAGCCTGGAGCCGTATGGACGATACCAGTACCTGAGTCCGTTGTAACATGGTCACCCAAGATGACCAATTCATCCACTTCTCTATCCCATGGGTGTTCGGTCACGATATATTCAAATTCAGCACCCTTGTGTTTTGAAATCACTTCGAAGGATTCCCAACCGAATTTGGCTGCCAAGCTATCAACCAAGGCTTCTGCCAAGACATACTTACGGTCAGAGCCAGCAGGTTGAACCAAGACATAGTCAATGTCTGCTCCCATTGTCAAACCGCGAGAAGCCGTTACTGTAAATGGAGTGGTTGTCCAGACAACGATGTAGCTGTCTGTATCCAAGAGCCCCTTGCCATCTTTGACCTTATTGGCATAATACAGAGATGTTGAGTCAATGTCATGGTATTCGATTTCAGCTTCTGCAAGGGCAGATTCAGATGACCATGACCAGTAGACAGGCTTAGCACCGCGGTAGATATAGCCCTTGTCTGCCATAGCACCGAAGACACGGATCTGAGCTGCTTCGTAGTCTTTTGTCAAAGTGATATATGGATTTTCCCAGTCTGCAGAAACACCCAAGCGTTTAAAATCATCACGTTGCTTGTCAACCTGGCTAAAAGCGTAGTCACGACACATTTCAAGGTATTCAACCAAGTCCATTTCCTTGCGTTTGACACCTTGTTTTGCCAAGACTTGCTCAATAGGAAGGCCGTGTGTATCCCAACCCGGTACAAATGGAGCACGGAAACCAGACATTGACTTAGAGCGAACGATAATATCTTTAGAAATCTTGTTTAAAGCATGTCCAACGTGGATATTTCCGTTAGCATATGGAGGGCCATCGTGGAGGTGGAAGGCTGGTTTGCCTTCATTGAGTTCTTGGCGACGAGCATACAAGTTTGCTTCATCCCAGGCCTTTTGCCATTCTGGCTCACGTGTTGGTAAGCCTGCACGCATAGGAAATGCTGTCTTACCTAAATTGAGTGTTTCTTTTAGTTTCATCATAACTCCTTTATTTTATAATTAATTCCATTTTCATTTCTTGGCCTTCTAAACCAACGGATTGAAAACCAATTTTTTCTAAAATGTACCGCATTTTATGATTGCCAATGACATAATTTATCGAAATTTTATGACAAAGCGGATCCGCCTTCGCCTTTCCAATTATTTGCTGGATGGCTTCTTTTCCGCATCCACGATTTTGAAAATCCTTATCAATCAACAAGCGCCATAAATAATAACTATTATCTTTGGGTTCAATAGATAACATTGCAAAACCAACAACTTTTCTGCCAGATACCACAGCATATGGTAGAATCATCCCCGAATCTTTATATAACCAAGCTTGGGCTAAAGAATATTCAACCGATGCCACTCGGCGTTGGTCCTCAGATGCAAGTTGAACTTGTAACACTACTTCAAAGTTATCCTTGTTTACTAATTCTAATCGTATCATAAAAATAAAAAACTCCCGCCAAATAAGGACGAAAGTTCGTGGTACCACCTTAGTTTAGATAGAGTTTCCTCTATCCCTCTATGTTCGTAACGTGAACGGACGTCTCTCCTTACTATTTTCAGGAAAGATCAAACAAAGTGATGATCCATAGAAAGAGATTGTAGGGCTTCCACCATCTCCTACTCGCTTAAAATATTTCTAACGACCTTGTCTTTGCTTATGATTTCTATTATTCTTCTATTGAAAGTACTACAGATTCTCCACTCTCAAAAGCTGCTGCCTGACGAGTTAATTCTGCAATCTCTTCTGGTGTCAATTGACGTGTATAATCCAAACTTTCTTCTTCAACAGGTAATTCTTCATCCAAAGCCTTATGAAGAACATCACGAAAGGCTTCGTCACTTGTTTGAATGTAACTTGCTGTTGGGCGGAGGATTTCCTCCCATTCAGATGAATTAACCAGTGATAATTGGCTTTCTACTGTTGATTTTAGACGCTGATGGAAAATACGTGTCTGGTTTTTTAATTCTTCAGTTTCAATGACAACTTTTTTCGCGTTGTCAGTCGCATTACGAAGAATTTCATTTGCCTTATCTTTAGCTTCATGTAACAATGTTGCCGCATCATAGTCAGCTTGTTTAATAATATTTGCCGCTTGATCTTCAGCCGCAACCTTTACTTTCTCAGCTGTATCTTGAGCTAAAAGAACTGATTTACTCAATGATTCTTTCATCTCATCAAAATAAGCCAAACGTTCTCGCAAATTTTTCAATTCTAACTCTTGGTCATGATTTTTACGAATTAAATCCTCATAATCACGTGTTACAATGTCCAAAAAGTCATCAACTTCATCTGCGTCGTATCCTCTAAATTTTGTAGCAAAGGTTTTATCTTTTAATTCTAATGCTGTAAGTGCCATCTTTCCTCCTAAGTTTTAACAATGTCTAACTTTAATTTTATCTTCCCTTGCTTAGAAAAACCTAAAAATTCATTTAGGCGAACTCTACCATATCTCCTAACACTAATTAATTGCCCTATTTCAACTAATTTACTGGTTTGTTCTGTCAGAACATAATCCAACTTCACATGTCCAGCCTCAATCAACTTGTTTGCAGTTGCCCTTGAAAGATTAAATGCGACCGAAATCAATTTATCCAATCTCATACTAGAAACCAACACATCCTTTGAACGCCATTCCTGTCCAATCGGTAGTCGAACAGTCGTCCATTCTTCTTCCTTTCCCTTAACAGGGACACGAGCAACTTTAGTGATAGATTGTAAGGCAATCTGCCCAAATTTCTGATCGATAAAGACAATCAATCGTTCATCATCAATCAAAATATCACCCAAATACTCCCTTTTAATCCCTAGTTGATTGAGAAAAGTTCCAAGAACTTGTGAATGGGATAAGGTGTGAAATTTTCTAGCATAGGACAAATGAAGAGCGGTTAACTCAAAGTCCTTGATGTCCAACTCATAATAAGTCGGGGCAATAATAACCCGCGAATGTTCTGTCGAAACAAGGTCACGACTAGAAAACGTTTGTAACTGGTAGTAGTTAGCAATTTTGCATACAATTTCATCTTGTCTAGGATGTAAAAAGTGAGTTAATCTGTATGAATACGTATCTTCAACTTGCTGACACATATCCATTATTTTCTCTACAAACTCTCTTTCTTCCCTAGAAAAATGTTGCAATAAGTTTTTGTCATTTTTCATAACTATGCTAACAGGAGCAATAATTGAACCAAGAAGCGTGTTCCCATATTAAGCGCAATCATGGCTGCCATTACGGTCCAATCCAACCCCATAAACTGCAGATTTAACCGCCTAAAGGGTTTTAAAATCGGTGCTACCAGCCATTGAATCAAACGACCAATCGAGCTTGTGTATAGGCTAGGAAACCAACTTAGCAAAGCGTATGCCAATAAGAGATAAGAATAAATTTCTACAATTTTTAATAGTAAAAAAATCAAAATTTGCATAGCGTTACCGTTTTATATCAAATTCAAAATTTGAATCAGCCACACCAGTAGTTGTACCAGCATTGCGCAATTCTTCAATATTGACTGTGACATTTACTGGAGTTAACAGCCACATGGTATTTGAGACCTTTTTCAAATTTCCAGATAATACTGAACGAGCACCATCCAAGTAGTCTAGGCAACGTCTTGCTTGTTGCTCCGACATATATTGAAAATCAATGAGAATACTCGCATTGTCTAATAAAAGATTTACCATCTCTGGTGCATCTTCATAACGTTTTGGAAACTTAATATCAATTGTAGTTTTGACAATCTCTTTTTCGTTATTATTAGTCATCAATTCTTGCTGCCTTTCATGTAGGCGTTGAAGTTGACTTTCTGAACGTGCTTCCCGACGCGTCTCTACTTTTGGCTGCTGTTCGCGCACAGGTGCAACTGTAGTATTGGCAACACGCATTTTAGGACGATCATTAGGCATTGAATAGGCATCTGCCTGTTCTTCAACTTCATTGACTTCGTCAACTTCAAAGTAATTAAATAAGTTCTTAAATGTATCTTTTAATGCCATATTTTCCTCCTCTCCATTATTCAAAGAATGCTGAGCCAATTCTCACATATGTAGCTCCGTGAGCAATGGCGCGTTCAAAGTCCCCACTCATTCCCATACTTAACTCTGTAAAGGGCATACGTGGTAAGTTCCTTGTAGCTAGTTCTTCTTGGATTTCCTGCATTTTAGAAAAGATCTCGTCTAATTCATCATCTGTAGCATCAATCGGTGCCATCGTCATCAATCCAACAAGTTCAATGTTCTCCAATAAACTAATTTCAGCAAGTGCCGCATCAATCTCAGATACTGCAAAGCCATGCTTACTCTCCTCACCGGAAACGTTGACTTGGAGGAAACACTTGACTATTTTAGTCGCACGTTTATCTATTTCCTGAGCTAGTTTGACAGAGTCTAGGGCGTGGAAATAATCAACAAATGGAATAATGTCCTTGACCTTTCTTCTCTGTAAAGTCCCTATCAAATGCCATGTCAATTGTTTGTCTGCTAGGGCATTATACTTTTCTAAGAACTGATCGACTCGATTTTCTCCAATATGAGTAATTCCAGTATTCACTAGCTGATTAGCAATAGAGCTGTCAACATATTTGGTGACAGCTATTACCTTTACTGATTCACTTGGACGACCTGCCTTCTCAGCAGCTTTTGCAACTGCTGAAAAGATAGCATCCTTATTCTTTTGAAAATTCATTTTAGTTTAGCGATTACGGAAGAATGGTGGTGTATCCAATTCATCCTCATCTTGATCCATTGTAAATTTTTCGACTGAAACAGTGGATGTTGGTTCTGTGTCAGTTGGACGAATCAAGTTTTCACGACGCAAATCCCACTCTCCGAAGGCAGAAGCTTTCGGCGCTTCAGTTTGTTGTGCAGCTCCACGAGTTGGTGCTGATGCTACTGAATGATCAAAGCGGTGAGAAGGGCGTGGTGAAACAGCTTCCGTACGATGGCGGGCTGGTTTATCAGCAGTATCTTGACGAACGCCCGTAGCCACAACGGTCACACGAATCTCATCTTTCATTGTTTCATCAATAGATGTACCCAACCAAATGTTAACACCTTGACCCGCAGCCTGATTAACGATTTCTGAAGCATCTTCTGCTTCTGTCAGAGTCATGTCATAGCCACCTGTAACATTGACAATGACATCCTCTGCACCATCAATTGTTGTTTCAAGAAGAGGAGAATAAATCGCTTTACGAGCCGCCTCAATCACTCGGTCCTCACCAGTACCGATACCGATACCCATCAAGGCGTTTCCTTTGTTTTCCATAACTGTCTTCACATCTGCAAAGTCCAAGTTAATCAAACCAGGATTTGTAATCAAGTCTGTAATTCCTTGAACACCTTGACGAAGAACATTATCAGCTTCGCTTAGTGCTTCTAAAAGCGGTGTTTTCTTATCAACAATTTCAAGAAGGTTGTTGTTTGAAATAATTAAAAGTGTATCTACTTGTTCGCGAAGACCTTCAATTCCCTCAATCGCAAAGTTTCCACGTTTATTTCCTTCAAAACCAAACGGACGAGTCACAACTGCGACAGTCAACGCACCCAAGTTTTTAGCAATACGTGCAATAACAGGAGCCGCACCAGTCCCTGAGCCACCGCCCATACCAGCAGTGATGAAGACCATATCTGCACCAGTTAATACATTAGTCAATGCTTCTTCGCTTTCCTCAGCAGCTTTACGACCAACCTCAGGTTGACCTCCAGCACCCAAACCACGAGTCAATTTAGGACCTAGTTGGATAACTGTTTCAGCTTTAGAGCTACTTAGCGCTTGTACATCTGTGTTTGCTGCAATAAACTCAACCCCAGCAACACCTTCTTCAATCATACGGTTGATTGCGTTCCCGCCACCACCGCCGACACCGATTACTTTAATGACAGCACCATGACTAGCTGCTGCTTCAAATGAAAATGCCATAGTTTAAATCACCTTTTCTTTTCTCTTATTCAAACATGCTGCCAAATAAACCACGAATGCGATCTGTGATGTTTCCCTTAGCAGCTGGACGAACTTCTTCTTCCTCATCATGGTAAGTAGGAGCAACTTGTTCCTCTACCTGATCAACTGTGTTCAATTCGTTCACGATTTCTCTTTGAATTGGCTGACTAATCCGAGGACGAGCAACAGGAATTTCAACTGGCTTATGTCTCAAGGTAGTTTCACCATTTACTGCATGTTGGGCAATATTTTCTACATCTTCTAACTCACCAACATACTCAACAAAGCTAATCACACTTGCAAATGCTGGATTGCGGATACCAATTTGATTTGGAACAAAAAGCTTAGTGTTAACACCAAACACTTCTTGGGCCAATTCTATAATTCCTGGTAAGATAGCACCACCACCTACAAGAACAATGCCTCCTGGTAAATCTAGAGCACGTGTACGCTCCAAATCTTGTTTCACACGGTCAAAAATCTGACGCAGACGTGCCGCAATCACTTCTGAAAGGTAGCGCTCGGTCACTTCAACTGGAGCGTTTTCTCCAATCACTTCGACAGTAAATTTTTCCTTATCACTTGCATCTTGCGGATAGGCAATGCCGTAGTTGTATTTCAAGTTTTCAGCAATACTCTTTGAAGTTGTCAATACTTTTGAAATATCGTTTGTGATATAATCTCCACCTTCTTGGTAGATGTTTGTATATTGCAACTCTTGGCCACGCATAACAGCCACAGTCGTTTGACCGCCACCAAGATCAATGACAGTCGCACCAAACTCACGTTCACCTTCATTCAATACAGAGCGAGTTAGTGCCAACGGAGAAATTACAATATTTTCAACTTGGACACCTGCACGCTCCACCGTTTTACGAAGATTGTGAAGAATGGTACGTGGGCCTGTATACAGCATACCACGCATTTCCAAGCGAATTCCCATCATTCCACGAGGGTCCTTAATGCCTTGGAATCCATCGACAGTGAACTCTTCTGGAATAAATGAAATCACTTCGCGTTCCGGAGTCATACTCTTTGTCAATGCTGATTTTACAACATTCTCAACATCCAAGTCTGTAATTTCTTGTGAATCTGTTGTAACAGGAATCATCCCTTGAGTCGGTTCAATCTGAAGAAGGTTGGCAGGTAATCCAACATTTACCTTTTCAATGCGGATACCTGACTTTTCTTCTGCCTGCTCGATCGCTTTTTTAATCGCTCCAGCAGCCACCTCAATATTTACAATAATTCCATCTTTGACGCCAGCACTTTTTACATTGCTGACCCCAATCACATTCATTTCGTTATCAATATATTCTGCAACCAAGACTTTAACGGAGCTTGTACCAATATCTAATCCCGTAAAAAAGCCGTTTCTAGCCATTCTATCAGTCCTCTCTTACTTCCAACTTTAACAAATCATCTTCCATTTTGAAAAATAGTATAATTAGTCATCATTCATTATACCATATTATATCGAATTATGGTGTTTTTAAAGGATTTTTTTATTACTTTTTCTTTACAAAATTATCTATTTCAGCTTGCATATCTATAAATACCAACTTCCATATCAATTGTTGTTGGAACAGTCACTTCTGCTGCTATTTTTGTATAGTAGGACACCTTCTGGCTAATCTCACTCAACGGGACTAATACAGTATTTCCATCTCTCATATTGAATGTCAGCAAATCCGCGGTCACTTTACTTGGCGTTAAATTTATTGTCTGAATAGCAGAACGAATTCCTGCATCTATTTTACCCAATTCAATGGCCAGTTCCTTGATTAATTCCTTGTCGGATAAATTGATTGTTGTATAGTCTTCTGGCAAGGAATCCTGTGAAATCGGTTCACCGCCAATCTCTCCACTAGACAATACTGGATACCACTGACTTTGTTGCTGAATGTAGCCTATTATTGCGTATTCTTTGATGTGAATGGTAAAGGTAGCTGGAAACTGGAACTTGATTGTCGCTGTCTCAACGGACGAACTATTCTTCTTAATATTCTTTGCGTAAGCATCTGCATGCAAAGCTATAGTCACATTGTAATCATCCGGAGAGATAAGGCTATAATTTTCTACTTGCTCAGCAGTTAGTCGCTCATTTCCGACAACCTCTATTTGTTTTTTCTTGCTGGTTGGAGAAATAAAATACAAGGCTAGAGCTGCCAGTAACAAACTCGTCACAAGAACCGGAATAGCTTTCCAGACTACTTTGGAAGGAATATCAACTTTTAAAGTTTGAACCTTTTCCCCTGTTTCCTTTTTAGATTTCAGACTCTCTGTTTTTCTTTCTATTCCCTGAAAAAGGACCCTTTTACTCTTTTTAGCTTCTGGGATCTCCTGTTCTGTCTGTCCCTCGTCAACTGCCTGAATATCTGCCTCATCTTTATGAGCAAGGTAGGCTTGGTGGCGTGCTTTCCATTGTTCGAAAAAGGCACTTTTTTCATCATCCGGAGCAGTCATCTCAGGTATGTCTACATCCGTAGAAAATTCTTTCTCTTCGGCTAATACAGATTCTTTCTCTGCTGGTGAAATTTGTTCGGAATCCAATTCTACTTGGGATGCCTGTTCCACTTCTAGCACTGATTCTTCTACATTTGAATCTTTTTCCGTCATAGAACCTACCTTCCCATATCTTCTCTAAGCAAATTGTAAAAACTATCTACTGACTGAATTTCATTAGAATTTGCCATGTTTTGGACATAAAATTCCTTATGTTTCAATAGCTCATCGACTTCTACTAACAGGCTGGCAAATGTCAATTGACTTTCATCAATCTGCTTAGAATATCCCTTTTTCTCTGCATAGAGAGCATTTTCAATCTGATCTCCTCGACTGGCCTGTCGTCCTAGAGGCACAATCAAATGGAGTTGTTGCATGGCAATCAACTCAAACAGAGTATTGGAACCACCACGGGTAATAACGACATCCGCTAAATCCATCAACGGTTGATAAAGTTCTGTTACATAGTCAACTCTATATAGGTTTTTATCTAATTTGTTGAGACTACTGTCCCCCGTCAAGTTGATAATATTGAATCGTTCGGTCAGGGCAGCACTATTCTGACTGATTAAATCATTAAAGACCTTAGCACCGCCCGAACCACCTACAAACAGTAGGGTCGGCAGACTTTTATCGAAGTGACTGAGAATTTCTGGCAACTGAATTGGTGTAACTTTGTCATTCGTTTGCCCCACTTTTGTAACCGCACCAACATGTTTTACTTTAGTCAAGCTGGCAGGTTGCTCAAAAGTACTATACATGGTAGTCGCAAATTTATAGGCTATTTTATTGGCCAGTCCCATTGTTAAGTCTGATTCATGGATAAAGACCGGAACCCGCAGCAAATTAGCAGCAATAACTGGCGGAACCGATACAAACCCACCTTTTGAAAAAAGAGCTTGCGGACGAATTTTAGCAATAATGGTCAAGGATTGAAGAACACCAAAACCAACTTTAAACACGTCCAACATATTTTGAAAAGAGAAATAACGGCGCAATTTCCCGGTCGCAATCGAATGGAAATGAACATCTAAACCTGATTTCACAACCTGCTCATGCTCAATACCGTTCCCATCACCAATATAGTGGACTTCCCAGCCTTCTTCCAAAAATCGCGGAATCAAAAGGAGATTGAGCGTCACGTGCCCAACAGTCCCTCCGCCTGTAAAAACAATTTTTTTCATGATTATTTCAACTCCTCAAAGGTCTGTAAGAAGACGTCGCCACGCACTTCAAAATTGGCATACATATCCCAGCTTGCATTGGCTGGACTTAAAAGGACAATATCTCCTTTTTCCGCAATGGCAAAGGCTTTTCTAGTCGCATCCGCAATATCGAGAGCTTCTATCGTTTCCACTTCTGCCTTATCTGCAGCACGTTGAACACGGGGAGCTGATTGACCAAGGATCACCATTTTCTTTAGTCCGACCAAATCAGGTACTAATTCATCAAATTCATTGCCACGGTCCAAGCCCCCTGCAATCAAAATGACCTTGCTATTGTCAAACCCTGAAAGAGCTTTTTGAGTCGCCAAGATATTGGTAGACTTACTATCATTGTAGAAGGAAACCCCGTTGATTTCACCTACAAATTGCAAGCGGTGTTTGACACCTCCAAAGGCAGACAAACTTTCCTGAATCGCTTGCTGATCTACTCCCAACAATTTTGCAACCACAATTGTTGCCAAGGCATTTTCAACATTGTGTGAACCTGGAACACCAATTTGGTCAGCATCCATGATGTATTCACCCTTGAAATAGAGTTTTCCATCTGCCAAATAAGCTCCATCAACTACTTCCTGTGTTGAAAATGGAACAACCGTTGCCTTGGTCTGTCCAGCCAATTCCTTAGCCTCTTTCTGGTTGAAGTTGATCACCACAAAATCCTCAGCCGTCATCTGACGCTGAATCATCCATTTAGCTGCTACGTAGTCTTCAAAAGTCCCGTGATAATCAATATGACTGGCAATGAGGTTGGTCACAACGGCGATATGCGGATGGAAAGATTCTGTCCCCATTAACTGGAAAGACGATAATTCCATCACCAAGGTATCCTCTGCAGTCGCAGTTTGAGCGACCGAAGATGCTGGATAGCCAATATTTCCACATAATTTTGCAGGTTTTTTTCCTGCATTCAAGACTTCTGCAATCATGGTCGTTGTCGTTGTCTTGCCATTCGAACCTGTTATCCCCACGATTGGAACATCTGATACCAAGTAGGCCAATTCAACCTCTGTCCATACTGGAATTCCTTTGCCAATTGCTTTTTCAACCATAGGATTATCATAGCGAATTCCTGGATTTTTTACCATCAAAGCGAAATCTTCATCCAATAATTCCAAGGGATGGCTCCCGCAAATAACACGGATACCATCTTCCAACAAAGATTGAGCAGTCGGATTTTCTTCAAAAGGCTTTCCATCGTTAACAGTGACGATAGCACCCAATTTATCTAGTAGACGGGCTGCAGATTCCCCTGATTTAGCTAAACCTAGCACTAACACTTTCTTATTTTTTACAATATCAATCATCTTCATCTCAAATACCTTTACTTTCTAACACCTTATTTTACCCTTTACGAAGACCTTTTTCAAGCCAGAGGACAGAAAAGTAAACTCTGCCCGTAGCGCTAGTTCATTTCAAAATACAATAAAAAGCCCAAATGGACTATACTGTAAGCGACGAAACATACAGAGGGGTAGTCCAAATGAGCTACTTACAGTATACTGCTAAATCTCATCATTTGCAATGGAATGTACGCCAATTATCACAAATTTGTCATCACTTCTACAACAACTATTGCCCGGATTCCTTCAAATATCGGCGAAATGTTGGCTTAGTTAAAGTTTCAGATGAATCAATCCTTGTCTTACTTTTGTTACAAGCTGAACTAGGTATGACATCACAGCGCCATTTCTACACCATCTGCCACCTCTTCCCTTGCGGTCAGTTACTAGAAAGAAGTCGTTTCAATCGTCGGTCTAGGCAATTGATTTGAGTTGACAGGAGGTTAGAAGTTGAACAATTACCTCATTCAGCCATATTGTCTAATGTCTATAATAGAAAAATGTTCCAGAGTCAAATCGACTTTGAAACATTTTCAATAGTTCAAAATTTCTTGGGAACTAAAAAATCATCCAACACTTGATTCCTATTCCGAGAACGAAATGTTTTACTAGTTGTTATAAAAATATAAATTAAGATTACAAATAGAATTGGAGTTGCGATAAATGGAGCAATAAAAATTGCTTTAATTTGGATAGCATCAGAGGTAACCAAAGCACTACCATTAACATTTTCAATACGATAGCCACGAACTAATAGCCTATGTGTATTAATACCGTAGGGTGTACAGGTTACCAAAGTCAATAAGTCTTTCTGAGGTTCCATGGTAAGAGCCGATAAATCTGATGGCTCAACCACTCGAATCTGGTCCACTTTGTAAGTTAGTGTTTCATTGAGAACGTGAATGGTAAATATATCGCCTTCTCTCAACTTATCTAAATCAGAAAACAGACGGGCAGATGGGAGCCCACGATGCCCTGAAAGTACACTATGAGTTCCCAAACCTCCTACAGGCAACGATGTTCCTTCTAGATGTCCAATAGAAGTCTCTAAAACCGTTTCGTCTGTCCCATGAAATATAGATAACTTGACATCAATTTTAGGAATCTCAATATAGCCCATGATGCCATCTTTATTGAAATTCAATTCCTGATTGTAGGCTTCAATGTCGGATGCAGTCACATTCCAGTTTAAGGGTTTTTCTTGATTATACTGGCGCGCACTATCAATGATTTCTTTGTATTGGTCAGCTGTCATATCTGATACTGTGTCAGAATAGGACATGATGGCCTCTGATTGGTGGAAGGAATTCCAGTAATCACTGACCGATGGATAAGCCAATAGTCCAATCCCCAATATAAAAATTAATGGCATGATAAAAGACGGACCTTTCTTTTTGAGCCATTTGATCATGAAATCCCCTCCTTTCCTTGTGTTAAGACCAAAGAAATATCTTCGGAAATACTTCCACTCTTGCTTTTGCACTTCCGAAGATAGATTCTAAATATTAGGTATTGTATGGACAATTAGATATTGTTCATACGACGTTTTGAAATAGTATAAACCAATGCTACCAAAAGTAGGATTGAACCAACTAGATAGAATAAAGTTGTTCCAATCGCACCAGTGCTTGGCAAGACACCACCCTTTTTATTGACGATATTTGCTTGTGCTGTGTTATTCTCTTTCACTTCAATGGATTGACGTTCTGTCAAGATATTGTAACCATTCGGTGCTTTCATTTCTTCAAGATAATAGGTCGTGCTATGTTTCAGACCTTTAATCACAACTTCGCCAGCTTCGATGACAACACCTTGCTCATCAGCCTGCGCAACACGATACACTCCGTCAGATTCCTTGACAACCTTGATTTCAGTTCCATTGTTGGCTGCATCATAGAGTTTGAACTCTGCACCTGTCAAAGTTTCACCTACATTGTTTGTTTTTTTCAAAGTGAAACGGTGAGTAGTCACTTTTGTTGTTTCAGTTGGCTTGTCTGGATCAACTGGTGTTGGAGGAGTTGTTGGATTATCAATTGTGTTGTAACCAATAGTCGCTGAGTTGGTTGCTTCTCCCTCCTTGGCATCTTTAGTCACCACTGCTGAGTAGGTGATAATAACTTCAGCTGGAGAGTTATAGATGGTTTTATTACTAGCTGCCGCATCCGCCCATGTAATGACAAGATTCATTTTGCCTGTTGCATCAAAAGTCTTCGAAATTTTTGCTGTGATATCCACACCATCCACTTTAACGTTGACAGAATTTTGATCAATTGCGAGGGCTGTTGGGCTATCTTCGATAGTGTAAGAAACAATCTGCTTGGTTTGTCTATCTTTAGTAACGTAGTTGGTAGCATTAAACTTGATTTGGAAGTTGATGGTATCGCCAATTTTTGCAGTTGTTTCACTAGTTGTAGCACCATTGCTAAGAATTTTCTTACCGCCACCATTATTTGAATCTGGAATGGTTGGATTAGTAGTGTTTTTATCGATAACAGTTGCATTTGGTGTTGTACTATCTACTGTAAGCACTGCACCAAGTGATGATGTTACAAAATAGTAACCAAATGTCAAATGTGTAAACACAAGAGAGTTATCATTCGCTGTAGCACTTGTAACTTCTGTACCGAAATTCTTTGCCCAAGCCGCAAATGCTTCTGAAGAGACAGTAGCACCTTCCTTTGCAGTAATATTACCTTTGCTGTCCACTTCGAACCAAGTATCACCACCAAAGTTCGTTGCAGTTTTACCAGCAGGAAGTTTGTATGAGATACCAGAACCATCTGTGGTTACAGTTGCATCAAAGAGTTTATAGGCAGTGTAAGTTTGACCTTGTGAAGCGTTAGAGACAGTAATAGTGCCTGCTCCACTTTTTCCGCTATCAACAGTTTGCGCCAAGGCCGTGGAACCAAAAGCGAAGACTGTCAGTACTGCCACAAGGGATGTAAAGAATTGTTGTAATTTTTTCATAATATTCCTTCTTTTATTTATTTGGATTAGGTCTAAGAAACTGGACGTTACTTAGAAAGCTGAGACGATTTACTACTAAGGGATTTGGAGATTGTTACTGTCTCCTTTACCTTCGACGTTGAACAAACAGATGCATCAGATAGGAGATGGCTATGAGGACAAGGCCAGAAAGAATAAACCACTTCTGTCCATCTCCGCCTGTGCTTGGCAAGGCTCTGCCCTGCTCATTGGCCACTTGGATGCGATGACTGGCATCACCACTAACCTTGGTAAGCGTTGCTCGTTCCGGACTAGCATCCTTGCCTGCTTCATCAGACAAGGAAACTGTGTAGAAGGAAGATGTCTTATCTTCGTTAAAGATTTCCTTGATGCTGAAGTAGATATAGCTATCCAAGACGATAAAACCATCAGGTGCTGCCAATTCTTGCAGACGGTAGCGACCTGCTTCTAAGCCTACCGGTATCCGAATACCATCTTTGCTGGTAATGGCAAATTCCTGCACCCCATCTACCTGAGCCCAGTTCAAACCATCCCACTTGGTCAATTCAAACTTACCACCTGAAAGGGCCTGCCAGGCCAGGTCTGTTTTCTGAATCTTGATGACTTCTTTGACCTTGAGCTGGCCAAACTGGATATCTAACTCATAATTAGCTAAATTCGTGCCAGATTTTAGAGCATATTCAAAGAAGTTTGGCATCATTCCAGAATCGATTGGACCGCCTAAGAAGGTTGGTATAATCCCTTCGCCATCGACAAAACCTGTGTAGTCAACACCAGCAGGTACAGAGACTGTGATATTGTCAGCACGAAGCTCGCTACCGTCATAAGCCTTGCTAGCGGAGTCAGATGTTATGGTCAGTTGCCGTCTATCTATTCTTAATTCCCCATCAGAAATCAAGAAATCTACTTGGAAATTCTGATTGGTATTTGAGAATCTATTACTTAAAAGGAGTGGATAAATTCCTGCATCTTTTTTCTTAACCGACTGCTCTGAACTTGAACCATTAAATTTGATATCTGTTTTTTTATAGAGACCGCTTGAATCTCTTATTTCCGTCACCTTATAACCAACTGCTTCTGCTTTGCCATCATAGATTTTCGATTTCTTTTCACCGTCGATGACAACCACAACTGGCTGTTGGTCAACTCTTAAGTTACCCGGTTGATAGGTTATGTGATAGAAATTCGTCCGGTCAGCACCAGATGCATTGCTGATGTTAGCAAGTTTAGGTGTCGTTGCGCTACTACCAGCATTTGTTTGACTTCCATCATAGCTGATGGCAACCAATTTGTCACCTGTTTTCAGTTCTGAACTGTACGAAGGATTTAAATCAGACAGACCCGAACTTGATAGGGCAGTGCCATCATAAACTTTGGACTTATCTAATGCGGTCAGTGTTAGGTTTTTCTTATAATAGAGATCAATGGTTATGTGACCACCCTTACTTACACGGTATACTGTCTTATCAGCTGCATTCTCACTGTCTAACGAATGATCATAGGTATAACCATTTATAGTCTTATGATCTACCACGAAACTACCTGGTTTCTTTCGGTAAACTACCAATGGTTCTTGACCATCGATTTTCTTACCATCCATATCCAAATAATTTACCGTAAAGGTTTGAGTATCGAATCCGACATATTCAAAAACAATCACATTATTTGCATCACTAGAAGTTAGAATCAAACTTTGAGTATTTACAGTTGGATAGTAATCCATTTCCAGCATTTCAGCAGTAACACCAGACTGACTCTGCAAATGCTGTTTATTCACATCTGCAGCAGCTTCTTTCGCACGGATGATACTTCCATCAACCTTACGAGTAACTGTAGGTGCTACCTCAATAGCTGGGTTATCCTTCAAGACATACTTGATGGTGTAAACAACATCTTTTACCTTCGGTGTATAGTAGAAAGTTATTTCGTTCCCTCTAAAATTCAGGTTAATTGTTTGACTACTCTTATCTGGTCGATAACCTGTAATTCCCAATGCCTTTTCTGTGATAGCTTGATTCAATACAAGCGCTGGACTCGTAATCACTTTATCAGCAGCCAATTGCGTATTTGTACCTGCTTCAAGATAGCGAACAGTATAAGTTAATGGTTTCAATTCCCACTTCGCAGTCAATTTGACATCCTTGGTTACTTGGTCGCTCCAACTATAGAGTTTCCCATCTTCTGTAGACCAACCAAGGAAATTGTAATGTTCCCTCGTTGGATCAGCAGGGGCCTTAGCGTATTTGTATTTTTCAACACTTTGATCGACAGGGGCAGTTCCATTACCACCGTTGATATCAAAAGTAACCTTAAATTTTGGAGCAATCCACTTAGCATAGAGAACCAAGTTATTGGCAGGCATCTTATTAAAGTTATACTTCTCTGTCAATAACGAATCTGTATACCATCCACCCCATGTATAATCAGCATCAACTCCAGTAGAACGTGGTGGTTGGTAATTATAAGTTGCTGTATTGATGTTACTCTCAAAGAGAATGTTACTCTTTGAATCTAACCCAGTACTATTGTAATAATAGTCAATTTTGAAGGCTTGGCGTTTATAGTAGAAACGATATGTATTTCCTTGAGTTCCGTAATACCTAATGCCTGCTTCAGTAAAACTAGCATCTGTATAATAAGAATATCCAAAAATTTCTTTCGGTAGCAGTCCTGCAGTCTTTAGGAAAGATTGACTATATATATCAGACTTCTTATAAGAACCATCCGGTTGTTGTAACCAATATTCAACGTTAGCCTGTGTACCTTGGGTATTCCAATATGCTGTGAACTTACTGGTTGTTCCACTCGTTGGCAACATAGACTCAACAACTTCGAACCGATCTGTTTTGAAGAGTAGATTCCCAAAAATCCAGTAGTCAAAAAAGTATCTTATCGGCCTACCATAGCTATCATAGTAGACTTTATCATCGTATACTTCTTTAGGATTTGTTATAGAAGCTGGCCATAACTTTGAGACATCTTGACCAAGCACAACATCACGTATCATGTACCTATTCCTATCAGAGTAGGTCTTACCATTTATGGTGATATTGGCATTGTTATCATTTAAGAAAAATTCAAAAGTGTAGCGCTTCAGTTTATAGTAAACTTTCAAAACAGATGTTCCATCAGCTGCAATTTCAATACTTGAAGCAGCACTTTTAGTAACATCCTTCTCGTAGCCAATGCTGCCAATGGTTGTTTGGGTTGGCGGAGGAGGTCCAATATTTGAATCTGTTCCTTTTACAGTAGTCCCAACCAGACCCCAACCAGCTGCCGAACTATCATATACATAGGAGGTTGTTCCAGTGTTGTTGTCATAGACTTCCTTGTAATACCCAATGATGTAGCGAACCCTGTTCGGTGTCCATTTCGCATACAAAGTTGTATCTTTCTTTAAGGTGAGAGAGCCTGTAATCTTGTTTCCAGTCAGTCCAGGATTATCATACCAACCTTCAAATGTATACCCCTCTTTTGTTGGAGTAGTTGTAGAAATCTTAATCTGGCTATCGTATAGACCCTGTTGTTGGGGAATATTACTACCGCCATTGGAATTATAAGAAAGAGTAAAGGTTTTCCGTGTATAATAAACATACAATTTTTGGCCGCTAGTATTCTCAATCTTTGCTGTATCAGCACGTTCAAAGTCAGCATAGTTGTAGGTTAGAATTTGCGGTGTAACAGTTGAACCCAGTACCCCACGGACATGAACAGTCTGGATATCAGAATAACCTGACCCCGTCAAATTCTTTAGCCTATAAATGACATCATACTCTGCATTGTAAGGAACATATTGTACTCTTTCGCTAATATAATTATCATCCACTCCATCTGCTACGTCCAGTCGCTCTAGTTGATCTGCTGTAAACTCAAGAAGTGGTTTTTCAGGGTAGTAAATAGCATCTGCTGGTAAAGTTGTATCCTCTTTGTTGCTCACCTCAGTAGAAGCAGGTGGTGTCAGTTGATATGGAGCATCACTTGCTTCCAGTTGCACCGTTTCCTTATCAATCGTAATATCTTGGTTTTTAGAAACATTGTGGTAGAAATACGTGACATCAATGGTGTAGATATTGATATTATTAAATACTGCTACAGCAGTCAGGTCGCCAGTTATCACCGTATTTTCATCAATCCGATCACCAGTATCTTTATTAATCCAATGAGAAAATACATAACCGTTTTTAAAAGGAGCTTCAGGCAAACTACCAAGTGAAGTCCCCACAGTCTTATCAATCAAACTCGTAATGACTTGTTCTTGACCTGCTGTGTCAGTGTAGGTAAATTTGACAGTATAATAGTTTGCTAAAACATCTCCATAAACAGAAAAATGGCTAGCGTCAAAACTGATCTCGGAGATTTGTTGTTCATTTTCCTTCGTTTCGGCCTCTAAAACTTCTATCTGGCTATTCTCTTCAAAGTGGACAATTTTCAGTTTACTATCATCTGGCCGTTGAACTAATTCCTTGTTTCTAATCGTAATCTTCACAGGGGAGGCAGGCTCGACCTCTTGGCCCTGTGATGAAAAATGAATATCAAAGAATCGGGCATATACAAGTTTTTTTACTCCAAGCTTCTCCTTGGTTTTTTCATAATGTGTCCGATATTCTTCTGATTGGCTATCTAGTTCTCTAACATTAAACTCAACATCTTTGGGAAATTGAGCACTCGCATCAAATGTTGCAGTCACCTCATAATCATTCGTTTTGTGAACTATGGTAGTTGGCTCAGTAATCCGTTCTTGGTCGGTCTGGGGTTTGCTAGCAGACTCTGTTGACACTTGCTCAGCAGGGTCAGGAACCGTTTCTGTCGCAGGAGATTGAACTTCATCAGCAGAGCTACCCACTATCGGAGTTTGCTGAGTTGTCACCATCGGTTCTGTTAATTTACTAATTTCCGTTGTTACTGGTGTTTCTTGCACTTCAATCCCAGCAGTTTATTCAGCCTTTTCTTGGTCTAATGTGATAGCGGGTAGAATCAAAGCATAGGTCGTTGCAAATACTACGAGGAAAGCAATGATATTCACGAGCTTCTTGTACTTTCGTCGCCAACCTTGGATTTTTTCTAAATTTAACCAGTCTCTCACAAGATCCTCCTTTCTATTTTTTCACTTTCATTTATTCAATCCATCCCAATTCAGACAGTGGCCAAATCTTAAATACCAACTTTCCAACAATCTGTTCATTAGAGACTGTACCAATAGCGTTGTTTCGCGAATCAATGGACTCTTTCCGGTTATCTCCCATGACAAAGATTCGATTTTCCGGTACCTGATAGGGAAACTCAATATCTGTATGACCATAATCCCTATTTGCCAAATATGGCTCGTCCAATCTTTGATTATTGACATAAACATTTCCTTGTTTATCCATATCCACCCAATCCCCAGCTTCAGCGATGACGCGCTTGACCAGAATATTGTTATTGTAATAAAAAGCAACAACATCACTGCTTTCAAAATCATTGCTCTTTACTGATACAACGATGTCCCCACTATTCAGGGTTCCTTTCATTGAATCTCCGTATATTCTCAAAATAGGCAAAAATAATACAGCGATTAGTATTGCAAATGCTGCAACTACTACCAACATAAACACTGTACTTTTCACTGTCCTCCAAAATGTATGTCTATATCTTTCATGCTGATATAGCTCTTTTAATTCTGAAGTTTTTGGAAGTTCCTTTCCCTTGAGATTTGAACTATTCATGAACATCACCAATTTTGTTTTTCACATTATAGAGATATAGATCCGCAGCTTTTTGCGCTTCTTCAAAAATATTAGTCAGTTTCATTGAAGCTTCCGCTATGGAGCCAGATTGACTAATCATAATTCTTCTATCAGCCAACTCTGTTTTAATCTTCTCAAGTTGATTTCTCAAGCAATCAATCTCTTCACTTTGAGCCAACATAATCTCATATAACTCAATTCGCTTTAATTTCCGAAGATTTTTTACATCCATCTGCGTTTCCTCTCTTTTACCAAAATATTATACAACTAAGTTAAAGTACAACTTAATAACAATACTTGGTATTTTACTATAGTTTCCATTTATTGTCTAGTAATATGAGTTTGTCTAAGGGAAAACTGTTAGCAATATTTTATAAAACAATTCCCTCTCATTTAGGTTTGAATGACTAATATAGTTATTTAATTTGTCTTTAATTACTTTAATGTATGGATGTCTTTCCCACTCCCGTCAATTATAGAGATCAGCTTCAGACTGTAAAACGCAAATTGCTAAGATGTTGATAAAAGTTGGCGGCGGCAGCTCATTGCCTTGTATGGTCTAATGAATTAGCTTTCAGACAAGGAACCGATGTGCAGGTAGCTAGAACAGCCTAGAGGCTGTTCTAGGTTGGAAATAAGACATGCGAAACGAGTCACTTTCGTAGAGTGCGGCAAGCTGAAAGCGGCGATGTATCAGAGTTAATTTAAATGACTGTACTAAAAACTTGCTATTTTGGGGATTTCATTGAGTATTAAAATTTATCTACATAAAAACACCTTGAAAATGCGCTTGTCATTTATTATAAATAACGAGAGCTTCTTCAAGATGTATCACAGAATATAATTTCTTTAGCTAATAGATTGCCACTACTGTCCAAAAAGCTGGATAAAATTCCTTAGTAATATCGTATTACGGTATTCAAAAATCAAAGACTCTGCTAAAATTTTGTATCGTCATTTAATTGATAAATATCCCGCATCGCCCAAAAACCAATCAGAATCATTAGTAGACCAACCCAAATTTCCTTTGGAAATTGCATGATTCTTAAAAATCCAAGTACCAAGGCAATCGCTAATGCTACCAGTAAAAATACTGCCGCAATCAAATTCATAGTCCCCTTAATATTGCTAGGTGCAATAAAAATATAAAAAAGTACTAACATGATGGCGAGGATTAAATAAAACATGCTTCTTCTCCTAGAAATTATTCCTCAGTCGCTAATTTTTTCTTCTTCGCAGCCTTATCACGCTCTGCCTTGTTCAAGATTTGCTTACGAAGACGGATAGATTCTGGCGTTACTTCCATGTATTCATCATCGTTCAAGAATTCTAGTGATTCTTCAAGAGTCAAGATACGTGGTGTCTTAATTACAGACGTTTGGTCTTTGGTAGCTGAACGAACGTTGGTCATTTGTTTTGCAGTTGTGATGTTAACTGTCAAGTCATTTTCACGCGAGTTTTCACCGATAATCATTCCTTCGTACACTTCAGTACCTGGGTTTACAAAGATGGTACCACGCTCTTCAATACGCATGATAGAGTATGTCGTTGCCTTACCTTGGTCGATAGAAACAAGGGCACCACGGTGACGACCACCGATCTCACCTTGAACAACTGGCAAGTATTGGTCGAAAGTATGGTTCATGATACCGTAACCACGAGTCATTGAAAGGAATTCTGTTGAATAACCAATCAAACCACGCGCAGGCACAAGGAAAACAAGACGAGTTTGACCATTACCTGTCGCAACCATATCCAACATATCACCCTTACGCTCAGATAGGGATTGGATAACAGAACCTTGGTATTCTTCTGGAGTATCGATTTGCACGCGCTCGAATGGCTCCATTTTCACGCCGTCAATTTCCTTGATGATAACTTCTGGACGTGATACTTGAAGCTCATAGCCTTCACGACGCATGGTTTCAATCAAGATAGACAAGTGCAATTCACCACGACCTGAAACAGTCCATTTATCTGGAGAGTCAGTAGGGTCAACACGGAGAGAAACGTCTGTTTGCAACTCGGCCAAAAGGCGCTCTTCAATCTTGCGAGATGTCACCCATTTACCTTCACGACCTGCAAACGGTGAGTTGTTCACCAAGAAAGTCATTTGAAGAGTTGGCTCATCGATACGAAGAACTGGAAGTGCCTCAACTGCATCTGTCGGAGTCACAGTTTCACCAACGAAGATGTCTTCCATACCAGAAACAGCAATCAAATCACCAGCTTTTGCTTCTTGGATTTCTTTACGCTCAAGACCGAAGAAACCAAAGAGTTTTGTAACGCGGAAATTTTTCGTTGTGCCATCTAGTTTAGAAAGGGTAACTTGGTCACCAACTTTAACAGTACCACGGAAGACACGACCGATACCGATACGACCTACGAAGTCATTGTAGTCCAAAAGCGATACTTGGAACTGCAAAGGCTCATCTGAGTTATCCACTGGTGCAGGGATATGCTCGATGATGGTATCGAAAATTGGTGCCATTGTTTCTTCTTGGTCTGCTGGATTGTCAGACAAAGATGAAGTACCGTTGATAGCTGACGCGTAAACAACAGGGAATTCCAACTGGTCATCATCTGCACCCAATTCGATGAAGAGCTCAAGCACTTCATCCACTACTTCTTCTGGACGAGCAGATGGCTTGTCAATCTTGTTGACAACGACGATTGGAGTCAAGTTTTGCTCAAGGGCTTTTTTCAATACGAAACGAGTCTGTGGCATAGTTCCTTCGTAAGCATCCACGACAAGCACAACACCATCAACCATTTTCATGATACGCTCAACCTCACCACCGAAGTCCGCGTGTCCTGGTGTGTCCATGATGTTGATACGAGTACCGTTATAAGCTACGGCAGTGTTTTTAGCAAGGATAGTGATTCCACGCTCTTTTTCAATGTCATTTGAGTCCATGGCACGCTCATCCAACTGCGTACGTTCATCAAGTGTTTGGGATTGTTTCAATAATTCATCAACGAGGGTTGTTTTTCCGTGGTCAACGTGGGCAATAATGGCAACGTTACGGATGTCTTCTCTAAGTTTTGTCATAATATCCTCTATATATTTTAATTTAACTAAAAAAGTATATCATAGATTGGCGCAAAAATCACAGATAATCTTGTTGTAAATGTTTTCAGATAGCAGATTGAAAGCAGAAGAAAAGAGATTGAAGCCAATCTCTTATAAAATATTCTCAAAATTATCGCGCACTTCTTGTGGCCAAACACTCGACTGCACTTCACCAATATGTTTCTTACGAAGCAAGAACATGGCCAGACGGGATTGACCGATACCGCCACCGATTGAAAGCGGGAAGAGACCATTCAAAAGAGCACGATGCCAATCAAATTCCAAACGGTCCTCGTCACCTGTAATAGCAACCTGGCGCTTCAGCGCTTCTTCATCCACACGAATCCCCATTGAGGACAACTCAAAGGCTGATCCAAGTGCTTCGTTCCAAACCAAGATGTCTCCATTGAGTCCTTTGTAGCCTGCTTCTGATGGGCTTGTCCAGTCATCATAGTCTGGTGCACGTCCATCATGTGGTTTCCCATCTGCCAGTTCTCCACCAATACCGATTAGGAAAACCGCACCGTATTCTTTGGCAACCACATTTTCACGCTCTTTTGGTGTCAAGTCTGGGAAGTTCTTCACCAAGTCCTCTGTGTGAATAAAGGTGATTTTCTTTGGTAAAACAGACTCAATGTCATAACGAGCTTCAACGGCCAATTCGGTCAGACGGATAGCCTTGTAAATCTGCTCTACTGTTTCTTTCAAGTAAGCTAAATTCCGACGACCATCAGGGATGACCTTTTCCCAGTCCCACTGATCCACATACACCGAGTGAATCGGATCCAAGGAATCCTCATCTGGACGCAAGGCTTTCATATGTACAAAAAGACCTTCTCCTTCGTGAAATCCAAAGCGAGCCAAGGTATGACGCTTCCATTTTGCAAGCGAATGAACCACTTCATAAGTAGCATCTGGTATCAGCTTCACATTAACGGTAACTGCATTCTCCACACCGGACAAATTATCCTGCATACCATCCCCGACACGACTCAAGATCGGTCCTTGCACTTCTACGATTTCTAGCTTATCTTTTAAATACTGGGTAAATGTATTTTTGACAAAAGAAATCTCCTCTTGCTGATGAATGAAGCTTTTCTTCATACCTACTCCTCCTTAAATTTTAATAGTCTTATTATACCGCTTTTTTTGCAGATGTAAAGATTTTTATTAAATATTCTGATAATTTAATAAATATTTATCACTTCTGATGTCAGAACGTCTATCAACTCCTTTGTGAGGCGTCTAGGTCCACGGACAGCTTTCACTCCTAGGTCCATCATGCGCGCTCTCGGCAAAACATCATCGGAAAACTGAGCAAGCAATTCCACCTGCATGAGTTTCTTTTCTGTTGGAATATCTGACTCTCCATGATTTTCCAAGTTTTCCCCCAAGACTCGACAAACATAGCGAATAGCCTGTACAGGTGCCGTGACATAAATGGCAACGATGTCCCCGACTTGAATGGTTGATTTTTGTGGCCAATAGACTACCTTATTTTCTGCAAATTCGGTATCGATATCATAGACCTTGGGATTGGCTGGAATAACCCAGTAATCAGGCCCTTGCGTCGCCTTGTAGGATTTTGGTCCTACCAGATAACGGCTCTTCTCAAGGAGAGCAAACACCGTCTGATCCTCCACCGTATCATCCAGCAAGACTGACACCCAGGTCTTCTTCGACATATGGTAGGCAGGGAAGATGCCCGACCGACTCAACAGCTCTGCTATTTCCCGACCGGCAACCTTGAGATTGACAATCTCCACCTCTTCTTGAGAACCGCTCCCATCCAGCTTGTCCCTCGGAATCTGACTGACCAGGGCGTACCACTTGTTATTGTTGGGGTGGCGAAAAGCCCCATAGGTCGGCAACTTGGCAAAGGGATAGTCAGGAAGGTCGCCCCACTGCTCCTTAATGAGCTGGGCTATGCGGTTGCTTTGGTCTTTGGTAAATGGTAGAGCGATACAGCAGGCCTCCTCTACTCGATCCAAAATGGACTGATAGCTTTCTCTCACCTGCCCCACAAAAGCCCCAGATGGCGCAGTCACCAGATGGGCGGTATAGACCTCCTCCATCTCACAATCCCAAACATAGGACGACAGCTGACCAGCCTCATCAACCTCCACCACCGCCTCAAACTGCCCCTCCATAAACACCTCTCGGTAGGTGTAACAATTGTTGGCGAAAAGGAAACCGAAAGGGAGGAGAGAGGGGAGGTGGATTTTGTAAGAATTGATTTTGTTCATTACTCTACTCCCCATCATTGTTTTCTAGAAAACAATGGAATTACATTATCAAACGTATCTAATTGAAGCAAATACTTATCAAAAAATTTCACATCAAATGAAAATAATTGACTGATAAAATTCTTTGACACCCTCTGATTTCGTTCAATATCTGACAGAGTTAAAAGATTGTTTGAAAGGATGACATCTAAGATACTTCTGATTTTACTTGGTTTCTTTAAGGGAATTTCCAAATCTAGTGGCTCAACTGCTTTATATCCTTTTTTTGAAATCTGCCGATAGAAATAAGAATTTTGCTGTGGAGTCAGTAAGCCAAGCTTGTAGGCTCTATATTCAAGCGCTTGAATTGAGACACCAAAACGTTTTTTTAACAAGATATATTGATCAGGATTGCTGACACGCTTACCTACAATATTCACAAAATCCATTAAAAATTGTTTCCTAGGTAACAGGAAATAGGAGGCGAATTGATTGGCTTCTTTCTCTTTTTCCTCTAATTCTTCTTTTGACAGTTCCTCAAAATCTACTTGGTTGTGCAAGAGTAGATGCCCTAGTTCATGTGCTAAATCAAAATTATGTCGTACCGCTGATTTTCCCAGTCCCAAAACGATAAAAGGTCGACCATTACGTGACCAAGCACTATAGGCATCCGCATTTCCATTGATTAATCTCTCTGAAATGTATATCCCAGATTTTTCTAAACTATAGAGGAGATTGGCATTATCAACTGATACTGCCAATACCTCTCTAACATGATCAGCAATAAACTCAAGTGATTCATGTTGCTGAAGTTTTTGCTCAATACTATCAACTAACTGGTAAATTATTTGATTAGGAATGGATACAAAGTTCTCCAAATAATCTATCATTTGATTCATTTTTTCCAAATATACCATTTGGATATGGATGTTTTTTTTTGCCTCAAGGTCTGCATTCCGAAAGGCAATGCGACTTAGTGAGAATGAACCATTCTTATCAACAGCATCAAAATAGTCAACTTCAACCTGAAAAAAACGAGCCATTGCTATCTTATTTTTCATTTTTGGAAGTGTAACTCCAGTTTCAAATTGCCATATAGCCTGTTCGGTCACTTCAAGCTCTCTTGCCAAATCTGCACGTGTAAGGCCATTCAGAAGTCGTAATTCTTCCAGTCTTGAACCATTGAACATTTTTTTGCCTTTCTAAGCTTCTTTTTCTGAAGCAAGACGTGGTATAATCTCAAAATCAGCTACATCATCAATCTCTGATAAGCCTTGTAACTCTTGATATTTTTCATCGTTAAAATCGACATTACTTGTAGAAATAAATGTTGATAAATTTTGAATTTCAATCAATTTCCCAGTTCTTGAATCAGGCATGATAACTTGAATATTCGTCAAGTGATGTAATTCATCAGCCTGATATGTGATAAAGAAAAAGTTATTGATAGATTGTTCAGACCGATTCAAAAGTTCAAATAAATTGTCATCAAACAATTCCATCTGAACAGGGAAAAGCGTACTTTCATCGGTATGCCTTGAAAGATTTTCTAGGTAACTTGTATTAATTTGAGCATAGTCAAATAAATAGCCCTTTCCACTTTTTACTGCTGTTGGAAAAACCTGCCGCAAGCGAGTAAGACCTTTTAAAACAAAACATACACGTCCTAATAGTTGATTTTCTGAGTTAAATTCTAAAAACTCCCAAGATTGACTCGCATGTTTCAACTCAAATTTATCAATAAAATTTAGGTTTGCAGTCGCAAGAGCACCATCTATATGATTAGCTTTAGTCCAAACATAACCAGCAGAAACATGCATTGTTCTTCTCTTTTCAATTCGCTCATCAAGATAGGACTTGTATCCCTTCAATATAGCATCTACAATAGATTGACTTTGATCGGGAGTAAACACTTCTTTTTCCATATGCACCTCCATTTCTCATTATTTTATCATATTTTTTATACAAAATATTAAATTTTAATACAAATACAGTTCTTTTTTTAAAGAAATATCCGAACAGAACAGTATTCGGATTTTTTTATTTAATATTTGAATTCTCAAATTTTTCAAGCAACTCAGTTGCAATAGATTGACTTTCCAATCTCAACAAACTAGCTTGGTCATCCGACTGATATGTGAAGGGGGATAAATTGCCATACCAAACGAGATTACTATCTAAGATAACTGCGGTCGTACCAATCCTTTCTGGTACAAGCTTCACCTTTACATTGTCACTGTTTAACCCCATTAGCCACTCACTTAACTTATGATTTTTGGAAACATGAATAACTACTTGTTTTCCTCGGAGCAGTCCCAATAATTCTTGAATCCTACTAGAAGTGAACGAATGCAATTGTAAATAGACTGTTGAACGTGTGTTCCGCAAATCCTCTCTAAATTTCTCCTCGTAGTCCCTACCACTGAATAATACTTGGGTTTGTTCTTTCTCTCCAACCTGATAGGCCATTTTACGATAGGCTATCTGACGTTTCTGGTACATTCTTTCAAGATAGGGAACGTGTATATCAAGATAGTCAACTATTCTCACCTCAGTTTTGCCTTGATAGGGACGGTGAAGCCGTCCTGCATACTGTATGAGATTATTTTTCCAAGACAAAGGAGCGGCCAAAATTAATGTATCCAACTTTGGCATATCGAAGCCCTCTCCAATAAATTTTCCTGTTGAAATGAGAACAAATGGACTATTCTCATCTAGCTCACTGATTCTTTTCAGGAGTTCTTTCGTATCTCTTCTTTTACTCGCTCCACTCAGACAAAAAATATTGGGCATTTCTTTTTCAATAAGTAGCTTTTCCAATAATTCTATATGTTCCCGTCGATTGACTAAGACAAGGATGTTTCGTTTTTCTTGATATAGTTTGAAAATATCTTGCACGATCAAAGTATTACGATGTAAATCTTTGGCAAGCCAATCATTAAGGGATGCAAAGTTCGTACTATTCGACTGTTCCAAGTCCAATTTCCCAAAAGATGTTAGATGGAGTAGTAACCTCTTTTTAAAATCGTATTGACCTGATTGAGCAGTATGTAAAATTGGACCAATACGCTGAAAGACAATCGGTTGATGTCCATTTTTACACTCTGGCGTTGCTGTTAGGCCATATAGATATTGACTAGCAAATTGAGCAACTACTTTTTCAAACTGCAAGGCTGTCACATGATGGCATTCATCTACAATCATCATATCGTAGTCCGACAAAAAGTCGGAAATCACGTCCAATTGGAAGAGGGATTGAATCATAACCACATCCACCAATTTACTCCTCCATTTTTTAGAAGCCCCATATTGCCCAATATGCCCTATTACTTTTACACGCCCTGAAGGAGTATAGCGAACTGCCTCTTCCTCTTCAATCTCTAAAAATTCACCCAACCTTTCCAACCACTGCTCCAACAGTTGACGATTGTGAACTAAGATAATCGTTCTACATTTCCTCTGGGCAATCAAGGCTGCCCCTAAAACTGTCTTCCCGAAACCTGTTTCAGCACATAGCAAGCCATTCTCACTAGCTAATAAATCTGCCAAAGCAAGTTCCTGCTCAAAACGCAACCTCCCTTTGAAAGAAATCTGAATCGGAGATAAACTGTTGCGATTGTCCCTAATAGTTACCGTTTCAAAGATTTCCTGTAGCTTAGCAAGTATTCCTCTTGGAAGATGCAAGGCTTCGTTTGTTTCTTCAAATAAATAGATGCGTTCTGGAGTCTGATAGGTTGGTTGTCTGGTCGCTTGTTTTAGATAAAATTCAGGGTTAGGAAAAGATGCCAGCTTTCTCAATAAGTAATTTGTTTTTGAAGAAATAGCCCTCTTCTCAACTCGAATAACGTTTGATAAGCTACAATCTAATACTGTATCATCTACAGTATCCGAAAACTCCTGTCCTAAGAAATCTAGAATTTTCTTCTGTCCAATCTTTTGAACCTGTTGAAGATAGGTCCATTGTTCAGAAAAGGGCTGAAAATGTTTATCAACAAAAACGGTTCTTCCCTTCTTGAAAGCTTCCCCTTGTAAGGGCAGTGCGATAAGATTGCCAAATCCTCCCTTGGGCAGAATATCTTGATTTGGAAACATACGGTCAAATGAAGAAAAGCGAATATCTTTTGACTCCTGCATAGCCAATTCCAGCAGTCTTTTTCCAACATTTCTCGCCTGCTGACAAGCAATTTCTTCCTCGAAGAAAAACCAGAGATGAGCACCATTGCCCGAACGAGAGATTTCGATATGCCCCTCAAAACCATGTTGTTCTGCTGTATCTCTTAGAATGGAGACCTCTTCTCTCCAATTATTTTTATCAAAATCAATCGCCAAAAAGGAACACGTGTCTGATAAACTCATTGGAAAAATACCAATACTGATTTCGCCACGTAGGTGAGCCAATAATACCTGTTTGGTCAATGGTTGACAAGTTCTCTTTTCAACAGGACGTTTTTTCCAACCATAGTTGTAAGAAGGAAAATAGTTGATTTTTCCATTTTCATCAATATAAGATTTCGCATAAACATCTATACGTCCCTTAAATAGGTTGAACAGAATGGAGAGTTTTTCATCGGTACTTAGTTGATGTTTTTGTTCTTCAAAGTAATCATACAAATGCTTATCACTTATCAGAAATTGCTGATTGTTATCTTGAAATTGCATTAAATTCAGAATCTTATCGGTAGCATAATAGGGAAAACGAGCAAGATGCTTTGCAACCTTACCCGTTAATTTTTCATAATAATAGGACATACGATTTCTCCAAATTGCCTAACGAGATTATCAACGAAAAGTCAAAAGCCCAAGTATTCACTGGTCTATTTCCGACTTGAAAACTATCCTGTCTTTATTGATATTCATCTAACCCCAACTCCTCGTACATCCTCTCACTTGATAAATCATTCTGACCGTTCAAGAGGAGATTTTCAAAAAAGGCAGTTAAAAAATCTGAGCGTTTATTGACTAACTTAGCATTGTCAAGTACAAGCGCATCACGGAAATATTTTGCATGTTTTTGAAAAGGCTCATTATCAATCTCAAAACCAAGTGAGCGAAGGTATTTGATGAGAAATACGGTGATTGTTCGAGTATTCCCTTCACGGAATGGGTGGATTTGCCAAACACCTGAAATAAAGGATTGGATATGAGCGACGATGGCTTTTTTATCTAACCTAGCATAAGAAAAATCCCTTTCTTGCTGGAAATCATAGTCCAAAGTGGCGGCAATCAAGGGAAAATCTGAATAAATCACTGTATCACCTTTTAAGACTAATTCATTTTTTGTAATATTGACAGTGCGGTATTCAACTACTGGAATACTGCTGTCAAAAATATCGTGAAAGAGCTCTTTGTGGATATGTAAGAGAGTGGTTGGTCGGAGGCTAAAACCATTTTGGGAGAGCATTTCAACAATTCGGAGAGAGACAATGTCTGCCTCTTGCGTACTGGCGTCAGTTGACTGGTGGTATTTCGTAATCTCCTCGTACACCTGCTCATAGGTGTACTCTCCACGAGCTTGCCTTTCCGCCAACTCCTCCATATAAACAGACGGAGTCAACCCATCCACTTTTTGAAGACCAAAACCCGTTTCCCAGAGTTCTTGCTTGGCTTCGTAGGAAAGATTGGGATTATCAATATTGTAAGTTGGTTGCATAGACTCCTCCTGTTTGAATTTCTAACCTTATTATACCACAAAACCCAGCCTTTTTAGGCTGGGCATTTGTTGTATTCTACCTACTTAACCAGTTTTTTCATCTCTTCAATCCGCTCCTGTGTCGCATCATATTTTGCTTGGTAGTCAGCTTGTTTTTATTTTTAGACGATTTCCAGATTGGTAACGCTTGATAAAATCTCAAGTTTTTCTATGTCCAATGGAGCTCTTAAAATTTATTTATAGCGATATTTTCTTTTTGTCTTATTTTAATATTATTATCTTGACCAAATAAAATATAATTCAATTTGGAAATAATTTGTCCTTTCTGTAGAATTGAAAGATTATCAATTCCAGAAACTCTTTCAGCAATCAACTCCACATACTCTTCAACTGTTTTATTTAATGAATTTAATTGTGACTCTAAATGATATTTAAAACCAGCCATAAACTCTTTATCTTGGTATAAATCACGATAAAAATTGTCAACAATTTTGGCAATGAAAAATTCTAAAATACCACGTCCAGCAGACCAATAATATCGGTCATTAGAGGTCATTTCGTCAAAGAATGTTCTGCTAGTATAATTTGACTCCCTATGATAATGATAATAGTTCCATCTCAAAAGCCATTCCAAGCGAAGTAAACTTGTTACTGATATATTATCTATAACATCCGATAAATTCACTTTACCACTGTGCAAAAGATATTCAACTGATATTTGTAAATTATGTTTATCAGATGGTACTTTTGTAAAAATAGTCGTTAACTGATCTGTTAATAATAGATAGTCTCGGCAAAGATGACCAATCCTTTCTTCTTTACGTCTAATCCTCCATTTCAAATCTTTAACTGACATCTTCCTATTTTCTTTTCCTTTTATTTTTCCAACAAGTGAATTGCGTACTTTAATAGGAAACCCTCTTTCAAAATTAATTCTACTCTTCAAATAGGAAGTTGTCGCTCCTGATAATATCCATTGTACGTAAAGAATTTTAAAATTCGACATCTGATGTTGATCCCCAAATTGATCAAACCATGAAAAATCCATAATTGTTTCATTTTTTGTTTCCCATATCTTGTCTAAAAAAGATTCTGTAATACGATGATCAATATCAGTCTCACTTAGAATAATATTTTTCACTTGATCGAATAAATAACCATGGTATTGCTTACCATGCTTCATTATACTTTGAATATTATTATCGTAAAATGCCAGATTCTCATCCCATTGAGTACGATCCGTATAAAATAATTGATATAGCATAAATGCCATTCGGTATTCTTCATTCATGCTCAGAATCAATCCCTGTATTTTTTGAGCTTTTAATTTTTGTTTTTCCCGCTCTTTACTATCATCTGCTTCAACTTTTGTATGACTAAAATCTTCAATTCTTCCTCTATCTAAATAATTGAAACAAATTTTAGAATAAAGCATACTGTTTTCATAATCATTTCGCTGGCCATTTTGAAACGCATCGGATAGACTTTTATATTCTGGTAAATTTATATTTACATCATCATTTTCATACTTATCTAAAATTGTTACTAATCTAAATTTTAAAAAATCATATGTATATCTATAAAATTGATCTGATTTATTCTGTGAAAAACGTTGTATTTCCTTTTTTATACTTATTAATACATCATCTAAATTGACACCTTCTTTATCAAGTAAAAGTTCAAATAAAAATTCTTTTATTTTCTTATTTTTTTCAAGATTCAAATTACGTGATATGGCATTATCTGAAAATTCAATTTTGAATATGTTGAACGTAGAATCGGATTTAACTAACTTGTCAAAAATAAGAATATCCTGCTCTACTAGTTTTACCCATGTTCTAGGGGATATATCGGTTTGATAATCTCTTAAAAAATTCCATTTATGTATACAAAAATTCTTATAAAACCTAAAGAATTGTTTGCCTTCATCACTATCTATATTTTCTATAAATACAAATATACTTTCTGATAAGTTATAATTTTCCCAATTTTCTCTGCCAAAAATAGTAAAAATTAATTCATCCCTATCAGCTTTCTCAACCAATGTAATTCTCTCTTGAAGTCTTACTTTTATATAATCATCCCTATATTGATTTTGATTTTTATAAATTTTCCAAAACTCATCCTTAAAGGACCTTTGTACTGAGATATTAATTTTATCAGTGATACCAAATCTATTAAAAATTTTTTCTTTATGTCTACTATCTTTTTCCTTAACATCTTCCTTTTTAACCGTCTTACTTACATTTTCTAAATTTAATCTAAAAACCCCATATACAATACTGATACTAAGTTTCAGCAAAAAGATATAAACCACGATAGAAATAATGTAACAGGTTTGCCACAGATATTCTATATTCTGAAGCTGATAATTAAATTCTATATTACTTTTGCTGAACAACGGTATTAATACCGACACTAATAGAATAATATGAAATAATTTAGCTCTGGTTAGCTGCGACCACACTGAATTATCTAGCATGAAGCGAATCTTACTAACACCTAAGTAATAAACTTTATCATTTTCAGTTAAAAACTGTAAAAAAGCTACATAGATACCATATAAACTAAAAATTGCGATATCAAATCCTAATATTTCTATTAAACTATAATTAGTAAAATTGATATAGGGTAGTTGAAGTTGAACCTGAACCCCAAAAATCAGAAAAAGGAATGTAACTAATATAATTTCTCTAATTTCAACTAAGTGATTCCTTATTTTATTTTGTAAAAATCCCTTACAGTCAATATATTTTAGAACAATACTTCTAATAAATGGTATACTTAGGCCTATTATTCTAATTCCAAAAAGGATGTCTGAGAAAGAATAAACTAACAAAATTAGTATTAAAACCAAATTTGTCAAGCTAATAAAAATTAAGTCAAAACAACAATAATAGAAAAACAGACAAATAAACCCTATAATAATTGTAGAATCTAGAAATAATCGAAAGCCATTCATTGTTCTACTTATAATAAATAAGGAAAGACAAATTAATATAATCATCATATAAAACTCCTAATGTATTAATTTTATTATACCACAAAACCCAGCCATTTTAGGCTGGGCATTTTATCGTATTCTACCTACTTAACCAACTTCTTCATCTCTTCAATCCGCGCTACTGTCGCATCATATTTTGCTTGGTAGTCGGCTTGTTTTTCTTTTTCTTTTTCAACGACTTCTGGTTTAGCGTTGGCAATGAAGCGTTCGTTGCTGAGTTTTTTGCCGACCATGTCTAGTTCTTTTTGCCACTTGACGAGTTCTTTGTCTAGACGAGCCAACTCTTCTTCGACGTTAAGAAGGTCTGCTAGTGGCAAGAAGATTTCAGCACCGGTGATAACGGCTGACATGGCTAGTTCTGGTGCAGCGATGCTTGAGCTGATTTCCAACTGCTCTGGGTTGGTAAAGCGGCGGATGTAGTTTTCATTTGCCTTGAAGAAGGTTTCAAGCTCGCTATCTGCCGTCTTAATCAAAATGGTAATCGGCTTAGAAGGAGCAACATTGACTTCTGCTCTGCTATTTCGCACCGAACGGATCAAGTCTTTAAGACTTTCCACTCCCTTGTGGGCTTCCGCATTTTCAAATGCTGGGTTGACAACAGGGTAGGCCGCTACCACGATAGAACCCTCTGCGTACTGGGCGAAAATCTCTTCCGTCACAAACGGCATGATTGGGTGGAGGAGGCGAAGGATTTGGTCCAGCGTGTAGAGAAGGACAGAGCGGGTCATGACTTTCTCAGCCTCGTTGTCGCTGTAAAGGACCTCCTTGGTCAGTTCGACATACCAGTTGGCGAACTCTTCCCAGATGAAGTTGTAGAGGATGTGACCAGCCACACCAAACTCGAACTTGTCAAAGTTTTCAGTGACTTTGGCAATGGTTTCGTTGAGGTTGTGGAGAATCCAGCGGTCCGTCACGTTGCCAGCCTCGCCAGCTGCGACTTTGGCAACATTCTCACGCGCCGCATCCAAGGTCAAACCTTCATTGTTCATGAGGATATAGCGGGAAATGTTCCAAATCTTGTTGATGAAGTTCCAAGATGCGTCCATCTTCTCATAAGAGAAGCGAACATCTTGACCAGGGGCAGAGCCGTTTGACAAGAACCAACGCAAAGCGTCCGCACCGTATTTCTCGATAACATCCATCGGGTCAATCCCGTTTCCGAGCGACTTGGACATCTTGCGACCTTCTTCGTCACGGATAAGTCCGTGAATCAGAGCATTCTTAAATGGGCTCTTGCCTGTAAATTCAATTCCTTGGAAAATCATACGAGACACCCAGAATGGAATAATATCATAGCCCGTTACCAAGGTTGAGGTTGGGAAGTAACGCTGGAAGTCCGCCGCGTTTTCGTCAGGCCAGCCCATGGTTGAAAATGGCCAAAGGGCAGAGCTGAACCAGGTATCTAGGACATCCTCATCCTGTACCCAACCGTCACCTGCTGGAGCCTCTTCTCCGACGTACATTTCGCCAGATTCGTTATACCATGCTGGAATCTGATGACCCCACCAAAGCTGACGAGAGATAACCCAGTCGTGTACATTTTCCATCCATTGTAGGAAAGTATCGTTGAAGCGTGGTGGGTAAAATTCTACCTTGTCAGCTGTATCTTGGTTGGCAATGGCATTCTTGGCCAATTGGTCCATCTTAACAAACCATTGAGTTGACAAGCGTGGCTCGACTACCACACCTGTACGCTCAGAGTGTCCAACAGAATGCACACGGTTTTCGATTTCCACAAGGGCACCCAGTTCTTGCAACTTAGCAACCGTTGCCTTACGAGCTTCAAAGCGGTCCATGCCTGCAAATTCACCAGCCAACTCGTTCATAGTACCGTCGTCGTTCATGACATTGACTTGTGGCAGATTGTGGCGTTGTCCAACGAGGAAGTCATTTGGATCGTGCGCAGGAGTGATTTTCACAACCCCTGTACCAAATTCAGGATCCGCGTGCTCATCCGCAACGATTGGGATTGGCTTGTTCACAATTGGAAGGATAACATTTTTACCAATCAAGTCCTTGTAACGTGGATCTTCTGGGTTAACTGCAACCGCAACGTCACCGAACATGGTTTCAGGACGAGTTGTGGCAACTTGAAGGGCACGAGAACCATCTTCCAACATATAATTCATGTGGTAGAAAGCACCCTCTACGTCCTTGTGGATAACTTCAATATCAGAAAGGGCTGTGCGAGCCGCTGGGTCCCAGTTGATGATAAATTCACCACGGTAGATCCAGCCTTTTTTGTAGAGTTCTACAAAGACCTTGCGAACGGCTTTTGACAAGCCTTCGTCCAGCGTGAAGCGGTCACGTTGGTAGTCCAAAGACAGACCCAACTTGCCCCATTGTTCACGAATAGTCGCTGCATACTCATCCTTCCATTCCCAGACTTTATCGAGGAATTTTTCGCGCCCCAAGTCATAACGGGTCACGCCTTGCTCCCGCAAGCGTTCCTCAACCTTAGCCTGAGTAGCAATCCCCGCGTGGTCCATACCTGGAAGCCAGAGGGTATCAAATCCCTGCATGCGTTTTTGGCGGATGATGATATCTTGAAGGGTTGTATCCCAAGCGTGTCCCAAGTGTAACTTACCAGTTACGTTTGGAGGTGGAATCACGATAGAATAAGGCTTAGCCTCCGCATCGCCTGACGGCTTAAAAACATCTTGGTCCAACCAAGTTTGGTAACGACCAGCCTCAACCTCGGCTGGATTGTATTTTGGTGATAATTCTTTTGACATTATTTTTTCTCCTTCAGTATTCTTTAAAAAAATTGGTTTATACTATCTTCAAGCTAGAAATAGCCCAATTCTTTTTCATATAATCTCCTAGAAATAGTCAGTCCTTTGGGCTGGCTATTTCGTTTGTTCTTGCTCAAGTTCCTCCATTTTTTGGATAATTAGTTGAGCTACGTCATTGGCAGAAAGATGAGTATTATTAATTTTGAGATAATGCTGAATGCCCTCTGGAATGCCTAACGAGGTATATCGACATGTATCAGCTGTAGAGAGAATCTCAGCCTCTGAAACTTCAATGTGTCGTTTCAAAGGTTTATGGGTAAGTCGATTTTCTGTCCGATTACGCCGCAAACGTTCTTCCAAAGCGGTTTCCAACTCAACAAATAAAATTTCCTGGCCATGATGATGAAAAATCGTCTGAACTGTTGTAAGGAATTGAACCTCTATGAGATTTTTAAAATTAATCAAGGCAGTTCCGATTAGTGGACGGCCTGACCTAGCAAACACATCATAAACAGCAAATGTAATACGTGTATTGAGGTCAAACATATCCTCAGAAAATTCAGGAATAAAACGTAGGCTAAAATCAATCGAATCGTGATTATGAAAAAGGGTCATCCCTGTCAATTTCGCAACTTCCTGCCCAACGGTCATCTTGCCAGAAGCTTGTGCTCCAATAATAATTAGATTCATACCCCCTCCCCCACCAACTCTATCTTTATCCCATCTGGATCTTCCAAATAAAGGGCATAGTGGTCTGGTCCTCCTGCGTGGGGATAGCGGTCGTCGTAGAGAAGTTTGACTCGTCTGGTCAAAAATTCCTTCCGCCATTGGTCAATCTCATCAGGTGTCCCTGCATGAAAAGCTAGATGATTGAGACCTGTGCGGCAACGGTGGTAGCCTACCTCTAGGAAGTCCTCTGGCGTTTGGACAAAGACCAGGTATTGCTCTGCTTTTTTATAAGACAGCCCTTTATCCCACTCCTGATAGAGCGAGTAGCCCAGCTTGGTCAGGAGAAAGTCGTAAAATGCACGCGAAGTTTCCAAGTCAGAAACGTAAATTTCAACATGATGTAACATATCTTCTCCTTTCCAAATGAAAATCCCCGCCTAGACTTGCTAGACAGGGACGAAGTTATTCCGCGGTACCACCCTTGTTCAGATACATTATCTGCACTTTGCTTATTCGATTCACATCATCAGCAACCAGTTTTGACATTTGTGCGGATTTCTCAGTACCACCGCTTCCTGTGACAAATGGGGCTCAAAACACCTCTGAATGGCTTTATTGTAACAAATTGTACCTTGAAAAGCAAGGGATTTAAGCTTTCAGCTCAATCCCTTTTTCTTTCAACTGCTTGATAGTTGCAGGACCGATGCCTTTAAGAGCCAAGAGCTCTTTTTCTGTATGGTTTGCAAAATCAGCCACAGATTGAATACCTGCTTCGTAGAAGGTTTCCAAACGTGCTGCCGCAATGCCTTCCAACTCAGGAAGCGCCAAAAAGTCTTCCAATGAAGTCGCTGAAGAAGTCACCTCTGCTACAACTTCTTTCACTTGTTCCACAGTACGCTCTACTACAGCCTCAGCCTTGTGAGCAACTGTCTCTACTACCTCTGCAGCTCTTTCAAGACCTACACGACCTGCACGTTTCAAGTCTGCTAATTGTTTTTTCAATTGTTTTTTTCGATTTACTTTTTTCTTTGCCATGTTAACTCCTCTCCTTAATAATGCCTTTGACCAAACAACTCATCTGGCAAATCATGAAAACCTTTGCCAGCATGGTAGTTGGCAAATTTCCCTTGAATGAATCGATAGGCATCCAGCTTGCTCTCATAACGAATATAAGCATCCGCTGCACGCTCATCCTTGTCTTCTTCCAAGACACGACGACTTTCTTCAACCGCCATCTCGTTTACCATGACCTGAGTGTTGACCCAAGCCTCAAATTCTTTTAAAAATTCTTGTTCTTTTGTCATTATTTTCCTCTTTCGCCTGCTTCGATTGAAACACACCGGTTTATTATACCATATTTTCTAGAAAACACAAGAAAACCCTAACTGTAACACAGTTAGAGTCCCCATTTTTTTACCAAGTAAAACGATAGGTCGTTTTAGACAAAAATTCTTCTCCTTGTTCTAACAAAATCGAACCAAATCCATCGACATTGCATGCATTTGGCAAGGCCTGACACTCTAAACTAAAGACACCATGGTAACAGGCCAAAGCTTCAACAGGAAAATTATATGTATAAATAACGACCGCAGGCTGGTTGGTTTTGACACTGAGTCCAATTTTCCCATCTGGACTCAAAACTTCTACCGGAATATCCACCTCTTCCAATAACCATGGGTGGTCATAGCCTTTTACCAACACATTTTGAGGATATTGGCTATCAAATCCCTGAGCAAAAGGCGCAAAATCTCTAAAATCAAACGGCGTCCCTGTCACATCTTCTAAGACACCCGTTGGCAGGTTATCCTCCCCAAGCGGAGCATAGTGATTGGCAGCAATTTTAATACGGTGCTCGGCAACTGACCGTTGAAAATCACCAGTCAAGTTGAAATAGATATGGTTGGTCGGATTAAAAATCGTATCCTTATCCGATACAGCCTGGTAGTCAACTGTCAATTCATTTTTATCCGTCAAACAATAAATAGCCTTGACCCTCACATCACCAGGAAAGCCATTAAAACCATCTTTTAGGACCATACCAAAGGTCACTTGATTTCTCTCATGGTCTAGCTCAACGTCCCAGTACTGCTCATTTGCCGTGTCAACCCCACCGTGTAGAGTCCTACCAGGTTCATTTTCTGTGAAATGGTAGCTTGTTCCCTCTATCTCAGCTTGGGCACCTGAAATACGCCCCGCTACTGGGACAATAGTTGAACCAGGGTACAAATCTGTCTTACGGTAATCATCATCCGACTTGGCAGCTAAACTGACATTCCGTAGACCGCCATTTTCTTCTACTGGCAAAAGCACTTCCACCACTCTGGCACCAAAATCCGTCAAGGTTACCTGCATCCCATTCTTGTTTTCCAAGCAATACAGTTTTGCTTTTTCATCAAATGTTTTTACTTCAATCATTTCTTTTCCTCACAAGCCAAATGAGGGAGTCACTATTGCAACTTCCTCAGGATACTTAAAGCCTATCAACTATAGAACATTTTATAATTAACGAAAATCAAATCCGTCTGTAACAATCAGCTGAGTTAGCCTCACTCTCTTATTTCTAGGCTCGGGCTGTCTTTGGTCACTCTTTCATTTCAAGGTGACCAGTGGAAACAGTTTCCCAAACTGTTTCACTCATCGTCATCTTCATCACTTGTTAATAGACTATTGACATGAACTAGGTTGCTTGTCCCAAATTCTACATAATCCACAGCCTCTCCCAGCAGGACGCCGTTCAAGAAACCGATAACCATTGGCATATTCATCCCTGCATAAAGGTCAAACTGCCCACCTTCAATCAATTTTCGTGATACGACGTTGGCTGGTGTACCGCCCAACAAGTCTGCGAAGACAACAAAATCTTCCAATCCTGCAATTGTTTCTTCAAATTTTTTCTGGAAGTCTTCTGGACCTTCTTCTGGTAATAAAGCTACTGTGTAGATGTCCTCTTGAGGACCCATAATCATTTCAGTAGATTTTTTCAACTCCTCGCAGAAGATACCATGACTTACTAATACTAAACTTCTAACCATTATACCATACCAAATAGGAAGTGACCGATTGCTGAGAAGCCAAGTGCAAGCACAATAATAATCAAGATAGCTTTAGTCGAAGTCATGCCACGACGACCAAGAAGCCAGAAGACAAATCCTGTAAAGATTGCAGGTACTAGGCGTGGGAAGATGGTATTCAAAATGTCTTGAATATCAATCACTTTTTCTCCAATAGCTGGAGCCCAAGTCACTTCAAAGTTAATCATAGTTGCAATCAAGGCACCCATCATGAAGACACCCATTACAGATGCTGCATCAACGAGAGCTGTCAAGCGATCGCGCATGGTTGTAATCAACTTAGTACCTTCTTTGTAGGCAACTTCCAACTGTTTCCAACGGAAAATATCATAGGCAATGGCTACTGCTACCCAAAGAAAGATACCAACTGGAGATCCCTCTTTACCCATAGTAGCAGCCACAGTCCCCATAATCGCTGGAACAAGAGAACCAAAGATTGAGTCACCGATTGGAGCAAATGGTCCCATCAAACCTGTCTTAACACCGTTAACCGCATCTTTAGAAGCAACACCATCACTTTCTTCAAGTGCCAAGTCAATACCTGTGATGATGGTATGGAAGAATGGTGAAGTATTGAAGAACTGAGTATGCAATTTCATCATTTCCTTCAACTCAGGTGTACCATCTCCATACATTTTACGCAATTGTGGCAAAATCATGTAGAGGTAGCCAGATGCCTGCATCCGCTCATAGTTCCAACCAAGTTGGAAAGTGAACAAGCTACGTTTGTTGATTTGATTAAAATCTTCTTTTGTTAATTTGTAATTAGATTTCGTCATCTTCAATTTCCCCACTTTCTGAATTTGATGGAGCAACCACAGTTACTTTTTGGCTATTTTTGAAGTGAATCACTGAAAGAAATGCACCCACAATAGCGATACCAATCATTGACAAACCTTTGAAGTTATTGACAAAGCTTACGCCTGCATCTTCAGGAAGAGTGCCAACGATACCAGCAACTGCACCACCCAAAGCTGATACGTTACCGTAAAGAACAGTCAACATAGCTGTAAGAGCGAAACCTACCGCCAAGTAGTGAAGGTTACGTTTAAGTGGAAGATAGTGAAGTAAGATTGCAAATCCAAGACCTGGAAGCATACGAGCTGCAAGAGTTAAGCCTGCTGCAATCCATTTGTATTCAGGCAACTCAATCGTAGTGACAAGAGTTTCTACAAGACCACCACCAAAAGCAAGGGCAAGAAAAACTGGAAGTGCACGAGAAAGTGCCCAAGGAATTGCACCAAGAAGGTAGTTGCGTTCAATACCAGCATAGTCAAAACGTTCGATTGCTGCATCTACACGATGAGCAAAGAAAGTAGTGGTGAAACGACCTAAAATATCTGTATAAACCAACAATCCTGCAACTGGTACGCCAATAGTGGAAATGGCAATTTCTGGATCTAAACCTTGTGAAATTGAGAAAGCTGTCGCAAGAACCGCACCAGATGTTGCATCAATACGTGACGCACCACCGAAAGTACCAACTCCCAAGACAACTAGCTGCAAACTTGCACCAATTAGCAAGCCAACTTCCATGTTCCCCATGATTAAACCAGTGATAAACCCTGCAAAGACTGGTGAACCTGCTGACGATACAATTGTCAGCTCGTCACAAATCTGGTAAGCAGAGTAGAGCGTTAGAAGTAATATTTGCCACCATTGCATAATAGTGATCCTCCTTTAAATTTTTCAAAAATATCCGAATGTTATCTAACCTTATCCAATAATGGCATAAAGTCTTTTGGTGAATCGCCAGGTACCATTTGTGCAAATAATTTTACACCCTTAGCCGCCAAGGCATCAAAATCTGCAATATCCTTATCTACAACGTTAATAGAACGAGTTACAGAACGAGTTTCCGGAGTTTGAGACATATTCCCTACGTTCAATTCTGCCAATTCCACTCCATATTCAACTAAACGTAGGAAGTTTTCAGGACGACGGGCAACAATCAAAAGACGTTGGCTATCGTACTTCCCTTCCTTAATGTTATTAGCAGCCTTTTCGATCGGTAAAATCGATAATTTTACGCCTGGAGGACATGCTAATTTCAGTCCTTGTTTTTCAATGTCATTTTGAGCAACAGCATCATCGATAACCATGATACGACCGATGTTCAATTTCGTCGTCCATAAGTTAGCAACCTGACCGTGGATCAAACGACCATCAATACGCGTAGCAATAATTGCCATACAGTGTTCTCCTTTTCTTCATAAATCTTTTGAGCAGAAACCGATTAAAATTTCTACAAGTCTTTTATAACGGGTCTTTGTGAAAAATGAATCTTCTCTCTATATTTTCCTTCTGTCTCGAAGACAACTATTTCATTCGCTCCTTTCTTTAAGTATCCTTTTGGAATATAGAGATAGAGGATTGGTCCTTTTTCCCAAAAACGTCCAATATTTACATTATTAACGAAAACAACTCCCTTACCAAAACCTGTCATGTCTAAGTAAGTATCCGCAAGTTCATCCAGTTCAAACTGATAACGATAGAAAGCAGCTTGACCTTCCTCCCAGCCCTTACTAAAATCCAGGTCCTCAACTGACTCAAGATGCAAAGGATAGGTTTCCCAATGACCAATAAAATGTAAATCAGCCATCGCACCTCGACCAATCCCTTTAGACTGGGTAGGAGCCGTTAGTTTGTGCCCATAATTGACACGTCCCATATTTTCTACCAAAATATCTAATGTTAGCTTGTCATCTTTAAAATCCAATTCAACATCGTCACCAATCTCAGTCTGATACTGAGTTGCAACGAATTTTCCATCTGCATAAATTTGGATACGGTCACGCGCATCAACCACTCGGAAACGTTCTGCTTCTGTCTTATCCCGCTCCAACTCTGTTCTATATAAAATATAACCTGTTGACTGATCAAGTTCTTCCATATTCTTAGGATAAAACCCTTTTACGCAATCGCTTACATTTTCTAGAGTAGCAAACAGACTCACCTTATCATGAAGCGACACATCTGAAAAAGCTTTTGCCTCTTTTACAAGCGGTTCTGCATACTCTAATTCAGGATAGACTTCTTTCAAACGTTGTTGCAAAATATAAAACTTCTTAGTAGGATTTCCAGCTTCATCCAATATAGCATCATAATCATAAGAAGTTACCTGAGGCAAATCAATTTGACCACGAGCAGAGCAACCATTCATGAAACCAAAATTTGTTCCACCATGGAACATGTACAGATTCAAGGAGCCCAATTCGATACATTCCATAACTGAATCAACCATTTCCTCCGGCTCTCTACGAATAATTTCATCGCCCCAACGATTGAACCAACCATCCCAAAATTCCATACACATGAGTGGCCAATTCTTCTGATGTTCATTAAAGAATGCCGTCATATTTGCAAAATTCTCTCTAGCTTTAGAACCAAAGTTTCCTGTTACAAATACATCGTCCTCTATCAGTGTTCCTGCACGTAATGTTGCTCGCCAAGAACCGTCCGAGGTAAACAAGGGAGCAGTTAGACCATGTTTACGCATCAAGCCAGCCACCGCTCTTAAATATGCCTTCTCCTCACCATAAGATCCATACTCATTTTCCACTTGGAACATAAGTACATTTCCACCCTGTGCGAGTTGGAGCTTGGCCAATTTAGGAATAAGAGAAACGTAATATTCATCTAAGTGCTGCAAGTACACCGAATCACTCGAACGTACTCTAAGCTCTTCCTTCATCAACCAAGCAGGGAGGCCACCCCATTCCCACTCAGCACAAATATAGGGGGACGGTCGTACAATTGCATAAAGCCCTAATTCTTGAGCCAATTTCAAAAATCGCTCAATATCCAATATACCCTCGTAACAAAACTCACCCTTTCGAGGCTCATGCATATTCCAAGGGACATAGGTTTCAACCGTATTAAAACCAAGGGCCTTTAAGTTATACAAAGAATGGTACCAATCATCAGGATGGACACGAAAATAATGAATCGCGCCTGATAAAATCTTAAAGGGTTCACCGTCCAAATAAAATTGGTCTCCAATATAAAATTCTTTCATTTCTTCCTCCGATGCAACCGCTTACCTTTCTATTAATATACTAACACTTCTTTGTGGTTATGTCCAGTACTTTTTAAAAATTTTTTTACCATTTCTTATCACCTTTATAAAGTGAAAAAGTATATTTTTGTGGGTATTTTAGCTATATTTTTTGATTTTCATCAACTAATTTAGTATAATAAGTTGTGGAAAGGAAGGAAATAAGTATGAAAGTACCGAAGTACCAACTTATACAAAACGACTTACGCCAACAGATTGTTTCTGGCAAATTTGAAAATGGCGACAAATTTTACACAGAATCTGAATTAACAAAACTATTTAATGTTAGCTCCATTACCGTTATCCGTGCAGTAAACGAACTAGTTAAAGATGGTTACCTCGTTCGCCAACAAGGTAAAGGAACCTTTGTATCTCGTTCACGTAAAGGACGTCTTGTAGAATTTTCTGATATTGAGATTTTTCCGATGGATAAGGATAAGGTTACTGTTCTCTCGTGCGAAAAAGGCAATAAACCCGATATCCTTGAAAAACTAAATCTTGACAAGAATGAGTTTTACTATAAAATTGTACGCGTCCGCGCAGCAGAAGACACTCCATACATCTTCCACAATTCATACATCCCTCAACGATATATCCAGAATCCCGATGCTCCACTCGAGCACTATCAATCAATCTATCAACGCTTCAAACTGGACTACAATATCCACATGTCCGAGGAACCATTTGTAGAAACGAATGAAATTGTCAGCCCATGTCCAAAAGAGGTTGCCACCCATTTGAAATTAAAAGCGACTGAACCAGCTGTACTACAAAACAAAACAACTACTAACAGTACTAGCGGTGAAGTGATGGAATATACTGAAACTTACAAGCACTGGAAGTATTACAAATTTGAAATTACAGCCAACCATCGCTAAAAAAACGCAGACTAACGTCCGCGTTTTTTTCATACCCAATAACAATCAAAAGTAGCCTAGGAAACGAAGCCGAAGATAGAACTGGATTTCATCAAGGCTCTTGACAACGAATAATTTTGATTTTCGAAGAGTATTGATTCTAATATCCCCGTTGATGGGTAATCTTGTAACGAAACTGGTCCGCTCTAGCAATACTAAACGTAAACTCGATAATTCTATTCTTATCATTATACGTTTTTCTTACCAAATGAAGCACTGGACTATTGCTTGGAATTCCGAGTATCTTAGCTTCATTATCCAAAGCAATACTTGCATAGAACTCTTCTTCTGCCAAACGAATCACCTGATGATAATCCTCTGAAAAAATTTCATACAAGGGAGTTGACTTCATTCGCTGAGCAGCTAATCCAGGAAATACCGAAGCAGGAACATATGTCCTTTCCAGCATCATCGGAATCTCATCGGCAAGTCTCAATCGTTCAACTTCAAACACTTCCTCACCTTGACTAAGTTGTAAATGCTGCGCAATATAGTCTGACGCCTTAACCAATTCAAAGGATAAAATAGATGTCCTCGGTACTTTCCCAATTTTTTTCATTTGCTCAGTAAAACTATAGGCCTGAGACAAATCAACTGCAGTATCTGAAATCTCAGATACATAGGTTCCCTTACCATGCTTCTTATAGACTAAGCCCCGTTTTTCCAATTCTTGCAAAGCCAAACGAACTGTAATACGACTGACACCATAAACCTGTGTCAACTCACGCTCTGAAAATAACTTGTCATTCGGAGCCATCCTCTCACGAATTGCAACTTCTAATTCATCAACCAACTGCAAATAGAGAGGTTTTTCAACAGTTTGACTAACCATAGACTCCTCCTTTCTAACCCACATAAGCTTACAAATCTATTTTACACCAAATTTCATATATTAACAATATCTTGGGTGATAAAATACCAGCTCTTCAAGCTAAAGCAAGGTTACCTCATCTGGCAAAGTAATGGTCTCTTTTCCCTGCTTGTCCATTACCAAGATTGTTGAGGGATAAAAAGGATCAAAACGACTACTTAGATCTACAGCCAGTACATTTTTATAACCTTCCTGCGAAAAGACCAGCGTAATCTTACCACGACGATTTTTGATAGAAAAACGGATTACACTTTTTAATGGAATAACCCCTTTTAAGTAGTGATCAATAACATACCAGAAACTATCAATCACTTCCCCAGGAAGCGAAGTCACAACTCCAAAACTTGCATAGCGCCCATTTGTTTGTTCAAAGGCCATAAGCCCCTCCTTTACAATAAGAAAAAAGCCTGTAAAACAGGATTTTCTTTTCTAACTTTATCTACTTCTCAGTTCTAAATAGCGTTTGTACCAGATATTAACGTAGGCTGGAGAGAATGGTCCGCGCTGGTTATTAATCCAATCAACCAGTATCTTGACATTTTCCTTCAAAATAAAATCAATATCATCCGAATACTTCATCGCCTTACGATGACGCTCATATTCATCCACATCCAGCAGTCTCTTTTCACCATCAGCAAAGACCTTAACATCTAGGTCATAATCAATGTATTTGAGTGCCTCATTGTCGAGAACATATGGACTAGCAAGGTTACAATAATAGGAAACTCCGTTTTCACGAATCATTGCAATGATATTGAACCAGTATTTTTTATGAAAATAAACGATTGCTGGCTCTCTTGTTACCCAACGCCTACCATCATTTTCAGTCACTAAGGTATGATTATTGACTCCAATAATAGCATTTTCCGTTGTTTTTAATACCATGGTGTCACGCCAAGTGCGATGAATTTCACCGTCATGCTTATAACTTTGAATTGTAATAAAGTCGCCTTCCTTTGGTAATTTCACTTTGTTACCAACTTTCTACAATTACAATTTATCTTGACTATTATATCATATTTTTCTAACCTAGGCTAAATTTTTTCACAGATAATCACGAAGGACAGCCTGAATCCGATCAAAGTCATAACCCTTTCGAGCCAAAGCCTGTATCAACCTTTGCTTCAATTCATAGCCTTCATATTTACGACTATATTTTCTATACTGCTTATCCAATTCCTTGGCGATTAAATCATCTTCATTTTCCTCATCAGCCACAAGTTCCAACTGACCCAGGCTTTGTTTGGCCGCCTCATAAGAAAAACCCTTACCCATCAATCCCTGTACAACTTTATCTTGCAAAGCTCGAAGAGGCAATTTTCTTTGGTATCTACCCACCAATTTCTCCCCAATCTTCCCAGCAAGCTCTGAAAAATCTTCCTCAGCCAGTCTTTTATCAATCAGCGTTTTAGGAATTCCTTTCTGCATCAACTTCTGACGAATCATAGCTGGTCCCTTATCTCCATTTAGAGCATTCTGACGAACATAGCTATCAACATAATTCCCATCGTCCAGCCATTTTTCCTCTTCTAATACCGTCACAATCTTGACAATATTGTTTTCTTCAATTTCATATTTTTTTAGATAATTACTAACTTCTTTTTTGGTACGTTGCTTGAAGGAAAGGTAATAAAGTGCTAGATTTTTCCCATAAGAAAACTGAGCAAAATCGCGAAGCTCACGAAACTCCTGCTCCGTGATTTCCTTTCCCTTACTAAGCATGAAGCGAACAATTGTGTCTTCCGTAATATATAAACTATCCTGACCATCCACTTCAAGTAAATAAAGACGTTTCTTCTTTTCAATTTTTGTAATTCTCATTCTTTCATTATACAGGATTTTTCGGTAAAATAATAATATGAATCTACAAGTAAACCAACGAATCCCCTTAAAAATCAAACGAATGGGCATCAACGGAGAAGGCATCGGATTTTATCAAAAAACGCTAGTCTTTGTCCCTGGTGCCCTTAAGGGAGAAGAAATTTTTTGTCAAATTACCTCAGTCAAACGAAATTTCGTTGAAGCAAAATTGTTAAAAATCAACAAGGAATCAAAATTCCGTGTCAAGCCGGCCTGTGACATCTATCGAGCCTGTGGTGGTTGTCAAATCATGCACCTCCGCTATGATAAACAATTAGACTTCAAACAAGATCTCTTGCAGCAGGCCCTAAAAAAGTTCAAACCAGCTGGCTACGAAAACTATACTATTTATCCAACAATCGGTATGGATAAGCCTAGCCACTATCGTGCCAAATTACAGTTCCAGACTCGATCTTTCAAAGATCAAGTCAAGGCCGGTCTCTATGCGGAAAATTCCCATCGCTTGATTGGAATTACGAATTGTTACGTCCAAGATGCCGAAACACAAGAGATTATCAACGGAATCGCAAAGCTACTCACCAAGCACCGTATTCCTATTTATAATGAGCGCAAGCAACATGGAATCCGCACGGTCATGGTCCGCAAGGCTCGAAAAACAGGTCAAGTTCAAGTGATATTTATCACCTCTTGTCAGGTTAATCTTATTAAATTAATTGATGAACTCACCAGTCAATTTCCAAGTATAATCACTATTGCTCTAAACTGGAATAGACAGAAAACGAGTGATATTTATGGTGAAAAAACAGAAATTTTATGGGGAGAACAAGCTATCGATGAAGCTGTTTTAGATTACGAATTCTCACTATCTCCACGGGCATTTTACCAATTAAATCCCCAACAAACAGAAATTCTCTATGGCGAGGCCGTCAAGGCTTTGGATATTTCAGGAGATGAAGACTTGATTGATGCCTACTGTGGCGTGGGTACAATCGGCTTCGCCTTTGCTAAAAAGGTCAAATCTGTTCGAGGTATGGACATTATTCCAGAAGCCATCGAGGATGCTAAAGCAAACGCTAAGCGAATGGGACTATCCAATACCCACTATGAGGCAGGTAAAGCAGAAGAAATCATTCCAAAGTGGTACCAAGAAGGCTACAGGGCCGATGCCTTGGTAGTTGATCCTCCACGAACTGGACTCGACGAAAAGCTCCTCAAAACCATTTTGAATTACAAACCAGCTAAAATGGTTTATGTAGCCTGCAACGTCTCCACTCTTGCAAGGGACCTTGTTGAGCTAAGCAAAGCCTACAAGGTAGAATACATTCAATCTGTTGACATGTTTCCCCACACAGCACGGACCGAGGCGGTTGTTAAACTAAGCAAAAAATAAAAGGCACTATAAGACTATGACGGGTAAACCCACTATGGTCATATAGAGCCTTTTTGAGTGTAGAAAAAAGTCCCCTACGACCTACACTGATACCCATTTAAAATCAAAAATAGCCACCTACCACTCAAAGTAGATATGGAGCATTTTGATTTTGTTATTTTTTGAGAAAAAAACAGCTACTTGAAATCCACAATCCTCAACTCAAACTTATAAATTAAGGTTTTACATGTTATAAGTAAATTAGACTTGCTATTTTTGATTTTTATTGAGTATGAAAAACAACAAAACTCACAATTTCCAACACCAAATCAGAAACAACTAACAATCTCATCAAAGTCATTAAAAGAAATGCCTTTGGATTCAGGAAAATGGAAACTAGAAAAACGGATTTTGATGCTTTGAACAGTGAAAAGCTGAGGAGAGCTCTTTTCAGCTCATCTCCTAAAAACAAGAAAGAGAGAACGAATTTCGTCCTCTCTAGGTGTTAGCTTTTCATCTACCCACTACAGTTGACAAAGAGCCAAAAAAAAAAGAACATTGCTGCTCTCTTACAATAATCGGGAAGACAGGATTCGAACCTGCGACACCTTGGTCCCAAACCAAGTACTCTACCAAGCTGAGCTACTTCCCGATACTATTAAAAATAAAGCTCCCCTAACGTCTCCATTAAGCGAGTGATGCACCCTAGAGGATTCGAACCTCTAACCGCCTGATTCGTAGTCAGGTACTCTATCCAGTTGAGCTAAGGGTGCTAACTATTATAATCTTCATGCCGAGGACCGGAATCGAACCGGTACGATGTTGCCATCGCAGGATTTTAAGTCCTGTGCGTCTGCCAGTTCCGCCACCCCGGCCTCTCAAAGCGAACGACGGGATTCGAACCCGCGACCCCCACCTTGGCAAGGTGGTGTTCTACCACTGAACTACGTTCGCAATCTTTCCTAATGCCGGCTACATGACTTGAACACGCGACCCTCTGATTACAAATCAGATGCTCTACCAACTGAGCTAAGCCGGCCTATTTCCATTCTATGCGGGTTAAGGGACTTGAACCCCCACGCCCGAAAGCGCCAGATCCTAAATCTGGTGCGTCTGCCAATTCCGCCAAACCCGCATATGACTCGTGCTGGGCTCGAACCAGCGACCCATTGATTAAAAGTCAATTGCTCTACCAACTGAGCTAACGAGTCTTTACTTAATTATATTACTTGAAACATATGATTGATTCGTTTCAACGGTCCCGACGGGAATCGAACCCGCGATCTTCGCCGTGACAGGGCGACGTGATAACCGCTACACTACGGGACCTATGGGAGTTAACGGGATCGAACCGCTGACCCTCTGCTTGTAAGGCAGATGCTCTCCCAGCTGAGCTAAACTCCCAATTTGCTAAGCGACTACCGTATCTAACAGGGGGCAACCCCCAACTACTTCAGGCGTTCTAGGGCTTAACTGCTGTGTTCGGCATGGGTACAGGTGTATCTCCTAGGCTATCGTCACTTAACTACTGAGTCTTGTCAACTCAAAATTGAATATCTATATTCTAACAAGAAACCGATCGCTTGTCAATATTGACTCTAGTTTATTTCTTTGGATAAGTCCTCGAGCGATTAGTATTGGTCCGCTACATGTGTCGCCACACTTCCACTTCCAACCTATCTACCTGATCATCTCTCAGGGCTCTTACTAACATAAAGTTATGGGAAATCTCATCTTGAGGTGGGTTTCACACTTAGATGCTTTCAGCGTTTATCCCGTCCCTACATAGCTACCCAGCGATGCCTTTGGCAAGACAACTGGTACACCAGCGGTAAGTCCACTCTGGTCCTCTCGTACTAGGAGCAGATCCTCTCAAATTTCCTACGCCCGCGACGGATAGGGACCGAACTGTCTCACGACGTTCTGAACCCAGCTCGCGTGCCGCTTTAATGGGCGAACAGCCCAACCCTTGGGACCGACTACAGCCCCAGGATGCGACGAGCCGACATCGAGGTGCCAAACCTCCCCGTCGATGTGAACTCTTGGGGGAGATAAGCCTGTTATCCCCAGGGTAGCTTTTATCCGTTGAGCGATGGCCCTTCCATACGGAACCACCGGATCACTAAGCCCGACTTTCGTCCCTGCTCGAGTTGTAGCTCTCGCAGTCAAGCTCCCTTATACCTTTACACTCTGCGAATGATTTCCAACCATTCTGAGGGAACCTTTGGGCGCCTCCGTTACCTTTTAGGAGGCGACCGCCCCAGTCAAACTGCCCGTCAGACACTGTCTCCGATAGGGATAACCTATCCGGGTTAGAGTAGCCATAACACAAGGGTAGTATCCCAACAGCGCCTCAGTCGAAACTGGCGTCCCGACTTCGTAGGCTCCTACCTATCCTGTACATGTGGTACAGATACTCAATATCAAACTGCAGTAAAGCTCCATGGGGTCTTTCCGTCCTGTCGCGGGTAACCTGCATCTTCACAGGTACTAAAATTTCACCGAGTCTCTCGTTGAGACAGTGCCCAAATCATTACGCCTTTCGTGCGGGTCGGAACTTACCCGACAAGGAATTTCGCTACCTTAGGACCGTTATAGTTACGGCCGCCGTTTACTGGGGCTTCAATTCAGATCTTCGCTTGCGCTAAACCCTCCTCTTAACCTTCCAGCACCGGGCAGGCGTCACCCCCTATACATCATCTTACGATTTAGCAGAGAGCTGTGTTTTTGATAAACAGTTGCTTGGGCCTATTCACTGCGGCTGACTTTAAGCCAGCACCCCTTCTCCCGAAGTTACGGGGTCATTTTGCCGAGTTCCTTAACGAGAGTTCTCTCGCTCACCTGAGGCTACTCGCCTCGACTACCTGTGTCGGTTTGCGGTACGGGTAGAGTATGATACATCGCTAGAAGCTTTTCTCGGCAGTGTGACGTCACTAACTTCGCTACTTAACTTCGCTCCCCATCACAGCTCAATGTTACAGATACAAGCATTTGACTCATATCACACCTCACTGCTTAGACGGGCACTTCCAATCGCCCGCTTTAGTTAGCCTACTGCGTCCCTCCATCACTTCATACTCTAGTACAGGAATATCAACCTGTTGTCCATCGGATACACCCTTCGGTCTCTCCTTAGGTCCCGACTAACCCAGGGCGGACGAGCCTTCCCCTGGAAACCTTAGTCTTACGGTGGATGGGATTCTCACCCATCTTTCGCTACTCATACCGGCATTCTCACTTCTATGCGTTCCAGCACTCCTCACGGTATACCTTCTTCACACATAGAACGCTCTCCTACCATAACACTAAAGTGTTATCCACAGCTTCGGTAAATTGTTTTAGCCCCGGTACATTTTCGGCGCAGGGTCACTCGACTAGTGAGCTATTACGCACTCTTTGAATGAATAGCTGCTTCTAAGCTAACATCCTAGTTGTCTGTGCAACCCCACATCCTTTTCCACTTAACAATTATTTTGGGACCTTAGCTGGTGGTCTGGGCTGTTTCCCTTTCGACTACGGATCTTAGCACTCGCAGTCTGACTGCCGACCATAAATCATTGGCATTCGGAGTTTATCTGAAATCAGTAAACCGAGATGGCCCCCTCATCCAAACAGTGCTCTACCTCCAAGATTCTCAAATGTCGACGCTAGCCCTAAAGCTATTTCGGAGAGAACCAGCTATCTCCAAGTTCGTTTGGAATTTCTCCGCTACCCACAAGTCATCCAAGCACTTTTCAACGTGCCCTGGTTCGGTCCTCCAGTGCGTCTTACCGCACCTTCAACCTGCTCATGGGTAGGTCACATGGTTTCGGGTCTACGACATAATACTAATCCGCCCTATTAAGACTCGGTTTCCCTACGGCTCCGTCTCTTCAACTTAACCTCGCATCATATCGTAACTCGCCGGTTCATTCTACAAAAGGCACGCTCTCACCCATTAACGGGCTCGAACTTGTTGTAGGCACACGGTTTCAGGTTCTATTTCACTCCCCTTCCGGGGTACTTTTCACCTTTCCCTCACGGTACTGGTTCACTATCGGTCACTAGAGAGTATTTAGGGTTGGGAGATGGTCCTCCCGGATTCCGACGAGATTTCGCGTGTCTCGCCGTACTCAGGATACTGCTAGGTATAAAAAATATTTTAAATACGAGGCTATTACTCTCTTTGGCCTACCTTCCCAGGTAGTTCTTCTATACTCTTTAAGTCCACATTGCAGTCCTACAACCCCGAGGAGTAAACTCCTCGGTTTGCCCTCCTGCCGTTTCGCTCGCCGCTACTAAGGCAATCGCTTTTGCTTTCTCTTCCTGCAGCTACTTAGATGTTTCAGTTCACTGCGTCTTCCTCTTCACTACCTTAACAGTAGTGAGTGACAGGCATTACCTGCCGGGTTCCCCCATTCGGACATCCCTGGATCATTGCTTACTTACAGCTCCCCAAGGCATTTCGTCGTTAGTCACGTCCTTCATCGGCTTCTAGTGCCAAGGCATCCACCGTGCGCCCTTATTAACTTAACCTTATAATCGTACTCAGACTAGAAAACTAGTGATTTAGACAAATCCTCTTGTAGTCCTTAGACTACTGCGATGATTTCCTAAAATCATACGTTTTCCTTAACGTCTTCGTAACTTGTTTTAACCTAATTTTTTCAAAAATTAGAAAACTCATTAAATATTCACAGCGTTTTCGGTTTATTTTCTTGTTACTATTTCTATACGTACTTTTACATACGTTTAGGAATGTTTGATAGATATTCAATTTTCAATGGACAAAATCTTAACAACTTCCGTTGTTAATGGAGCCTAGCGGGATCGAACCGCTGACCTCCTGCGTGCAAAGCAGGCGCTCTCCCAGCTGAGCTAAGGCCCCACAAGACCTCTCAAAATTAAAGAAGACTGACGTACAGGTTTCCATTTCCTTAGAAAGGAGGTGATCCAGCCGCACCTTCCGATACGGCTACCTTGTTACGACTTCACCCCAATCATCTATCCCACCTTAGGCGGCTGGCTCCTAAAAGGTTACCTCACCGACTTCGGGTGTTACAAACTCTCGTGGTGTGACGGGCGGTGTGTACAAGGCCCGGGAACGTATTCACCGCGGCGTGCTGATCCGCGATTACTAGCGATTCCGACTTCATGTAGGCGAGTTGCAGCCTACAATCCGAACTGAGACTGGCTTTAAGAGATTAGCTTGCCGTCACCGACTTGCGACTCGTTGTACCAGCCATTGTAGCACGTGTGTAGCCCAGGTCATAAGGGGCATGATGATTTGACGTCATCCCCACCTTCCTCCGGTTTATTACCGGCAGTCTCGCTAGAGTGCCCAACTGAATGATGGCAACTAACAATAGGGGTTGCGCTCGTTGCGGGACTTAACCCAACATCTCACGACACGAGCTGACGACAACCATGCACCACCTGTCACCGATGCTCCGAAGAGAAACCCTATCTCTAGGGCGGTCATCGGGATGTCAAGACCTGGTAAGGTTCTTCGCGTTGCTTCGAATTAAACCACATGCTCCACCGCTTGTGCGGGCCCCCGTCAATTCCTTTGAGTTTCAACCTTGCGGTCGTACTCCCCAGGCGGAGTGCTTAATGCGTTAGCTGCGGCACTGAGTCCCGGAAAGGACCCAACACCTAGCACTCATCGTTTACGGCGTGGACTACCAGGGTATCTAATCCTGTTCGCTCCCCACGCTTTCGAGCCTCAGCGTCAGTTACAGACCAGAGAGCCGCTTTCGCCACCGGTGTTCCTCCATATATCTACGCATTTCACCGCTACACATGGAATTCCACTCTCCCCTTCTGCACTCAAGTTTGACAGTTTCCAAAGCGTACTATGGTTAAGCCACAGCCTTTTACTTCAGACTTATCAAACCGCCTGCGCTCGCTTTACGCCCAATAAATCCGGACAACGCTCGGGACCTACGTATTACCGCGGCTGCTGGCACGTAGTTAGCCGTCCCTTTCTGGTAAGATACCGTCAAGTGAGAAACTTTCCACTCTTCTCACAGTTCTTCTCTTACAACAGAGCTTTACGATCCGAAAACCTTCTTCACTCACGCGGCGTTGCTCGGTCAGGGTTGCCCCCATTGCCGAAGATTCCCTACTGCTGCCTCCCGTAGGAGTCTGGGCCGTGTCTCAGTCCCAGTGTGGCCGATCACCCTCTCAGGTCGGCTATGTATCGAAGCCTTGGTGAGCCGTTACCTCACCAACTAGCTAATACAACGCAGGTCCATCTCATAGTGAAGCAATTGCTCCTTTCAAATATCTACCATGCGGTAAATACTGTTATGCGGTATTAGCTATCGTTTCCAATAGTTATCCCCCGCTATGAGGCAGGTTACCTACGCGTTACTCACCCGTTCGCAACTCATCCGTCTAGTGCAAGCACCAGACTTCAGCGTTCTACTTGCATGTATTAGGCACGCCGCCAGCGTTCGTCCTGAGCCAGGATCAAACTCTCATAAAAAGTTTTGATTCAAACTCAAGCTATTGCTAGCTTTCCGTTTTATTGTTTTGTTTTGTCATTGACGATTTATCTTTAGATAAATCACCCTGCACGTTTGGTTCGTCTTCTTTAATTTTCAAAGGTCTTGTCGTTATCGCGCTCTCGCGACAACTATCTTAGTTTATCATTTCTTGTGAACTTTGTCAACACTTTTTTGAAACTTTTTTCGTTTCTCTGTTAACTAGTCCCTCAAGAGACAACTCATTTATTCTATCACGACTTATATACATTGTCAACCGGTTTTTTGAAAATGATAAAACAGCTGCAAAAACTGCAACTGTTTTATTATCTTTATTGACGTACCTCTAGAAGACCCAAATCTCCATCTTCGCGTCTATACAATACATTTGTTGTACCGTCATTAGCATCTGTATAGATAAAGAAATCATGTCCGAGCAACTCCAATTGGAGGACTGCTTCTTCCATATCCATTGGTTTCAAGTCTACTTGCTTAGTACGAACCACTTTTACTTCCTCGCCTGTTTGCTCAACAAGTTCATCTGTAAAGACTTGACCAGTTGCCACTTTTTGACGATGCTTTCGTTCAATCTTGGTTTTGTTACGACGAATTTGGCGTTCAATCTTATCTACTACAAGATCGATAGAGCCATACATTTCTTGTGAAATATCTTCTGCGCGAAGTGTAACTGCTCCAACTGGAATTGTCACTTCTACTTTTGCGCGCTTGTCACGGTAAACTTTTAGATTTACTTTAGCATTCAACTCTTGTTCTTCATTGAAATATTTCTCAATCTTAGCCACTTTCTCTTCTACATAGGTGCGAAGTGCTTCTGTAACTTCAAGGTTTTCTCCACGAATACTGAATTTAATCATATTAGTACCTCTTTCTTGGCTTTCGCCTTTCTTCACTATTATTATACCACATTATAGGGATATTGCAACCGTTTTCTTATCGTGTTAGTGAAAATGTTTTGATTTCTTTCCTACCAATTTTCATGAAAAGTTCTACAGCAAGTTGGATTGTGGCTCCTGTTGTATATATATCGTCGAATAATAATATTTTTTCTGGCACTTCTTTTTCATCTAATAGATAGAACATCTGTTTTGCTTCTAGTCTCTCTGCACGATTTTTAGATGATTGTTTTTGGCTTTCATACTTTCCAAGAAGGGACTGATAGGGAATATTTGTAGCATCCAAAAGTCCTTCCACTTGATTAAAACCGCGTTCTGATAGTCGTTTTTGACTAATTGGTATGGGAACAATTGTGTAGTCAGGAAATTGGCTTAACGCTATTCTAAGCTTTTTAGCAAAAATATTTCTTAAAACATAGTCTCCTTGAAATTTGTAGCGACTAAAATAATGCGCCATCGCTTGATTATATTGGTACAAAGCTGTGTGGACAACTGGTTTCCCTTGATTCTGCCAGTACTGACAATCCTTGCAACTTTCCGATTCCCCATTTTTATAACAATGTGGACAGTGTTGCTCTGCTATTTCCTCAAAAGTCGAAAAACATTCTTCACAGATGCCCGATTTTTCTTTACTAAAGAAGATGAGATCTGAAAATCTTGTTTTATTTTTCATAGCTTGACCGCACAATAGGCAATTAGACATAACCAGCCTCCTTGTTCATCTGTTTAATTTCAGCGACTGCCTTTTCAATGGCTCCTGTACTTCCCTCATGATAAAACTGGAGTAAACCAGTCGGACGTTCCATACTCCTTCCGACTCGGCCTGCAATCTGAACAAGACTTGACACTGTGTAGAGGTAATGATTGGCTTGAACAACAAAGACGTCTACACATGGGAAGGTCACCCCACGTTCAAGAATAGTAGTCGAGATTAAGACTGTGATTTTTCTCTTGCGAAACCCTTCAACTATTTCAAGGCGATTTTCTGTTTGACTGGATACAAAGCCAATTGTTTCTTCTGGGAATGTTTTTTTCATTATCTTGGTAAATTCTTGACCTTTGGAGATTTCTGGGACAAAAATGAGTAAGGGAAAGCACGACTTTCTCTGTTCTTCAATCGCTTTTTTCAACTTTGGAACTAGTCTATTTTTCTTTAGGGTATCATCGAATTTACTAAACCAGACTTTTTGCGGGACAACAAGTGGGTTGCCATGAAAGCGCCTTGGCAAACTAAGACGACTTAATTTACCTGTTCTGACTTTTTTATCCAATTCATCTGTTGAAGTCGCTGTCAGAAAAACTTGAACACCAGCTTCCTTGACCGCATTGTCTGCTGCTCGATAGAGCATGGGATTATCTGCATAGGGAAAGGCGTCTACTTCATCAATCAAAACCAAATCAAAGGCCTGATAAAATTTTAATAACTGATGTGTGGTTGCTACAACTAATGGGGTTCGGAAATAGGGTTCAGACTCTCCATGTAGTAAACTAATTGGAACTGAAAAGTCATTTTGCAGACGTTTATAGAGTTCGATACAAACATCAATTCGAGGACTGGCTAGGCAAACCGCTCCGCCTTTATCAATCACTGAGGCAACGGTGTGGTAGATCATTTCTGTCTTACCTGCTCCTGTTACTGCATGAACCAATGTCGCACGATTATTTTCCACGTTTGCAACTAGTCCATCTGAAATTCTTTGTTGCCAATCAGTTAATTGACCTTTCCACTTTAAACACTTAGTGATTGGAAAATCTTTCTGAGGAAAATGATAGAGTTTTTCGTCTGACCGTACTCTGCCTAGAAGCAAGCAGGCTCGACAGTAATAAGCATCGTTTGGCAATTTGTTTTCTTCTTCAAAAGTTGTTCCACAGCGAAAGCAGTTATTCTTTTTTGTAATACTTGGCACTTTTTCTGCTATTTCTCTTTCTTTTGCTGTCAATTGGTATTTGGTAAATAATCTTCCATAATAATTTTCTAATTCTTTCATCACTTATTTATTCGGAATTTCTTGTCAGTTTTTAAAAAAATTAGTACAATTTGGTTATGAAAGAATTTAAAACAATTAGAGAAGATGGTATTGTTGAAGAAGAAATTAAAAAGTCACGATTTATCTGCTTTATGAAACGAGTGACCAGCGAGGAGGAAGCTCGCGACTTTATCAACAAAATCAAGAAAGAGCATTACAAGGCTACTCATAACTGCTCTGCTTTTGTCCTTGGAGAAAATATGGAAATCAAGCGTTCCTCAGATGATGGGGAGCCGTCTGGTACTGCTGGTGTGCCAATGCTGACGGTTTTAGAAAATCACGAACTGACCAATGTCGCAACGGTGGTTACCCGCTATTTTGGAGGTATCAAACTCGGGGCAGGCGGACTTATTCGTGCTTACGCTGGAGCCGTGGCTAATGCAGTCAAGGAAATCGGGGTTGTGGAAGTTAAGGAGCAGGAAGGGATTTCCCTTAGCATGTCCTATGCCCAATACCAAGAGTTTGCCAATTGGCGAGCGGAGCAAGGTCTGGAAGAATTTGATACCCAGTTTACTACTGAAGTTTCAACCATGATTTTTGTAGATAAAGAATTCCTTGAACAAACCTTAGCAAGTCTCACTGACTTTTACCACGGAAAAGTATCCACGGAAAAAGCTAACTCTCGAATCGTTGAGGTACCTGTCTATTAAAAAAAGCTATCGGCGAGATAGTTTTTTTATATTATCCTTTTTTGACTTTCTACTATATAATGTATAATAACATTATTTGGAGGTGCCATATGGCTATTTATCAAAACATTACTCAATTAGTTGGAAAAACACCTGTTATTAAACTCAATAATATCGTTCCAGAGGGGGCAGCGGAGGTCTATGTGAAATTAGAGGCCTTTAACCCAGGATCTTCTGTAAAAGACCGTATCGCCTTGGCTATGATTGAAGATGCTGAAAAGGCTGGTACAATCAAACCTGGAGATACTATTGTTGAGCCAACAAGTGGTAACACTGGTATCGGTCTTGCTTGGGTTGGAGCAGCAAAAGGTTATAATGTGATTATCGTCATGCCTGAAACCATGAGTGTTGAGCGTCGTAAGATTATCCAAGCTTATGGAGCTGAACTTGTCTTGACTCCTGGTAGCGAAGGGATGAAGGGGGCTATCGCCAAAGCAAAAGAGATTGCTGAAGAAAAAAATGGCTGGGTTCCTTTCCAGTTTGCTAATCCATCCAATCCAAAAGTTCACGAAGATACAACAGGACAGGAAATTTTGGAAGACTTTGGCACAACTGGTTTAGATGCCTTTGTATCTGGCGTTGGTACTGGTGGTACCGTTTCAGGTGTTTCGCATGTTTTGAAGACAGCAAATCCAGATATTGCTATCTATGCTGTTGAAGCTGATGAATCAGCTGTCTTATCTGGTGAAGCACCTGGTCCGCACAAGATCCAAGGTATTTCGGCAGGTTTTATTCCAGATACTTTGGACACTAGCGCCTATGATGGCATTATTCGTGTCAAATCCGATGATGCCTTAGCTACAGGTCGTGCTATCGGTGGAAAAGAAGGATTCTTAGTTGGTATTTCTTCAGGTGCAGCAATTCACGCTGCTATCGAAGTCGCTAAGGAGTTGGGAACTGGGAAAAAAGTGTTGGCAATCTTGCCTGATAACGGAGAACGTTACTTGTCAACAGCTCTTTATGAGTTCAATGATTAAAAAGAAAGAAGGTTAGGAATGCATCCTATACCTTCTTTTCTTTGTGTTCTTTGAGATAGCCTTTAGCTTCCTCAATCCATTTCGGAAGTTGTTTTGCTAAGGGGGAAAAACCAATTTTATTCCGTTCATTTGTAAAACGATGATGGCACGGAATTTTTTGTTGTTCTTCTTCTAAGGTCCGGATTGATAAACTAGCCTTTTCAGTATATTCATCAAAATCAACTACCTGTACCAAAACCTCTTGCCCCAATTTTAAATGATCATAAATATTATCAACAAAACCTGTTTTGATTTCCGAGATATGGATTAGGCCCGTCGTCCCATTCTCTAATTGTACAAAGGCTCCATACGGTTGAATACCCGTTACCGTCCCCTTGAGTTTATCTCCGATTTTCATCTTAATCCTCTATTTCGATGGTCTCAATTACAACATCTTCATGTGGACAATCTGCTGAATCTGTTGCAACCGCTGCGATAGCATCCAAGACGACGAAGGATTCTTCATCAACTAGATGACCAAACACTGTGTGGCGTTGATCCAGATATGGTGTCCCGCCATTTTTGACATAGGCTTCTGCAACTTCTTTAGGCCAACCGCCTCGTTCTAATTCTTTCGCATTGTATGGGAAGTTTTGGTTTTGAACGATAAAGAATTGGCTTCCATTTGTATTTGGTCCTGCATTGGCCATTGACAAGGCTCCTCTGAGATTAAAAGCTTCCATTGAAAATTCATCTTCAAACGCAGTACCATAAATAGATTCACCACCCATACCTGTTCCGGTTGGATCGCCACCTTGAATCATAAAGTCTTTGATAATACGATGGAAGATAATTCCGTCATAATAGCCATCTTTAGAAAGAGCTACGAAATTTGCTACAGTTTTGGGTGCAATTTCAGGGAAGAGTTTTACTGTTAACTTACCATGGTTAGTCTTGATATGCGCAACTGGTCCTGTAACATTTTCCAAATCTAATTGCGGGAAATATTTTTCTTTTTCTACCATACCTAATTTCTCCAAGGCATCAAAAATGCCATCTTCTTCTACTTTTTTTGTGATATAATCTGCATGCTTTTGCAATTCTGGATGCGAATGCCCCATAGCGATACTAATTCCTGCATAATCGAATAACTCAATATCGTTGAGTCCATCTCCGAACACTAGGACATTTTCAGGTTTCAGGCCTAGTTTTTCAACAACCTTAGCAACACCAGTTGCTTTGGAAGAGCCTTTTAACACAATGTCCGATGAAATAGCATCCCAACGAACACTACGCAATTCTGCTTGCAACTCTTCTGGAAGTTCTACTTCGTGACCATCTTTCTCGAAAGTTAACAATTGATAGATATCATTTTCTTTATAAAAAGTTGGTTTTGTTTCCAAACCTTCATAAATCAAGTCAATTACTTGACTAATACGGTCAGTTCGTGCAGAAAGTGTCCCTTTTTGACTACTAAGCATACCATATTCGATTCCAATTTCTTTAGCCCAATTTAATACAGATTCTACTAAATTTTGGGGCATCGGCTGATGGTACACTACCTGACCTTTGGCATCTTCTACGTAGGAGCCGTTAATCATAGCGAAAAAGTCTGGCTTTAAGGCCTTGATTTCTGGCACCAAACCATAAGGCGTTCGTCCTGACGCAATTCCTGTCAAAATTCCCTTTTCTTTCAGTGATTTAAAAACCTGCTGAATTGATTCAGGAATGTAGCCTGTATTCTTCACACGTAGCGTGTCGTCAATGTCAAAAAAGACTATTTTTATTTTTTTTGCCTTATATCTGAGTTTTGCATCCATATAATTCCACTATCCTTTGGTTAAAAATTAACTAATTTTCATTATACCACTATTGGTCCTCTTGCGCCACCAAACCATGCTGGAAAGCATAAACAACTGCTTGAGTACGATCGCTAACAGCTAGTTTGGATAAGATATTGGAAACATGGGTCTTAACAGTTTTTAAGGATATGAAGGACTCATCTGCAATTCGTTGATTATCATATCCCTTGGCTAACAGCGTCAAGATTTCGCGTTCACGAGCTGTCAAGTCATCATGTAAATCTGGGTGGCGTTTATGGTGCTCTACTTTTTTCTCTACTTCTGTCTCAATAGCATATTCTCCAAGAGCTACCTTGCGGATGGCTGCTAAGATTTCGTCAGCACTTGACGTTTTCAACATATAGCCACGAGCTCCTGCTTCCAGCACAGGATAGATTTTCTCATTATCTAGATAGGAGGTCAGGATGACAATCTGCGCTTGCGGCCATTCCTTCAGCAAGGCCAGAGTTGCTTCTACGCCAGTCATCTTGGGCATAACCAAGTCCATCACTACAACATCAGGTTTAACCTCTAACGCTTTAGCCAAACCTTCCTCGCCATCACTAGCTTCTGCAACTACTTCAACATCTGGCTGTAAATTTAAGTAACTTTTCAATCCTAGGCGAACCATCTCATGGTCGTCAACCAGCATCACTCGAATCGTATTCATCTTCTTTTCCTTTCAATAGTGGGATACGAATATCGATCGCCACTCCCTTATTTGGAGCTGTGCGAATTTTTATCGTTCCAGCCATGTCTTCAACCCGCTCACGTATGTTTTGAAGACCGTAACTTAATTCATCATCTGCACCTTGTTGGAAGCCGATACCATCGTCTGTCATTTTCAACTGAAGTTCTGTTTCCTTCTGCAAGAGGTAAACATCCAAATGCTTGGCTTTGGCATGTCGCAAGGTATTACTGATAATTTCTTGCGCAATGCGGAAGAGATGTTCTTCAATTAGTTTCGGTAACTCCTCTACTTCATGTTGGAAATGAACGATAATATTACTTTTGTCGCTAACTTCACGCAAAATCAACTCAAATCCTTCAACCAAGGTTTTACTTTCAAGTTCACTTGGGCGTAGATGTAATAATAGGATGCGTAGGTCTCTTTGGGCAGACTCAATCATGTCTTTCACGAGCATCAGCTGTTCCTGCAAGGTTTCCTGCGGAAGAGTGGATAGATTGGACGATAATCCTGACAAAATCATGCTCGTTGCAAATAACTCTTGACTAACCGTATCATGCAAATCCCTGGCAATCCGTTTCCGTTCTCCCTCAACAATCTCTTCTTTCTTGACTAAATCTTGATTGTCAACCAGCTGCACCTGACGCGTGAGGTTTCTGACCTTATCAGACAACTGGAGCAAGAGCTGATCACTTTCGGTATCTGTTCGAATACTTTTATTCTTCAAGATAGCTTGTAACTTCGTCCGCATAACCTGAGTGGAGGCTAGGCTGACAGTTTGTACCATTACAGCTAGAAAAAGGGTCAAAACAATAACTAGTAGAATGAGAGTAAACACGAGCTGCTCCGTTGAAATCCAGAGCGTAACATCTAGCAATGAATAATTTAAAAGTGGGAGGGTGGAAGCAATCACCACAAAAACAATAAGACAGGCAAACCAGGCGAGGAGTAGGTAGGTACGTTTTCTCATACGCGAACCACCTCCACATCTCCCAGTATATTGTTGGTAACGACTTTTACACGTTTGTGTGATTCTTGATAATCGGGACTATTGACCGCTATACTTTCATTCCGCAAATCCCAATATGATTCACCCAGGAAACTTACTCGTCCATAGATACTAGTTGCTGAAAGTGCAACCTCAACATCAATTGGAACAATAATTTTTGTCCGTCCAAACGTTTTACGAATTACAACAATATTATCTCTGCCAACTAATACAGTCTTATCCAAATCAACTACATCATTGCCAAACAAGCGTACAATGTTAATATCTTCAAAACCAAACCTATCTTGAGAGTGGTCGTGGTTGCCAAACCATCTATTTTTCTCTTTTTGAACCTGTAGAGAATAGTCACTAAAAACAATGTGGGTATATTGATTTCTCTTTTCATAACGTGAAAAGAAATTAATCAGCATGTACACGACTAGTAGCATAATCCCAATAATGAAGAAGGGATTTAAAACAAAGACCAAAAATAATAGAGATAAGGAGCTGACCAGTAAAACACTGTTGACTTTTCTTCCTAGGAAGTACCAAATGACGAGTAATAAGGCAGAGAAAAGTAGCAGGGTCCGACTGGCCTCATTGGCTACCACATCAAAGGCTGCCATCGTAAAAATCATACTTTCTATTAGTAGAAAAAATTGAACTTTCCGCATCTTCTCCATCCTTTCTATACTATTGTAACAAAAAATAAGTAAAAGAACTCCATCCAAAGTAGGAAATATAGGACTGACTGATATATAGTTTTAGTTTACTTTTAGTTCAAAGCAAGTTGATGAAGTAATCAAAGAGAAACTAAAGGGCTATAAAACTAAATATTGTCTATACTATCAAGTAATACTCAATGAAAATCAAAAGTAGCCTAGGAAACGAAGTCGAAGATAGAACTGGAGTTCATCAAGGCAAGTTGACAACGGATAATTTTGATTTTCGAAGAGTATAAATGAGCTTTAATTTGATCTAGCATGACTTTTCCCCTTTTATTTTTAGTGTAACATAAAAAAACTAACCCATCACAAAATGTGATAGGTTAGATAACTTAATGACATTGGGTATCTCCCCAACCTTATTCATCTTTATTGTCCGCTACCTGTTGAAGTACTTGTACTTGTGGAACTTCCTGCTGAAGAATCGCTACTGGTTCTGGTTGATGCAACAGAGACATACAAGGTAACTGTTCCATCAATTGTTGCTCCAGCAGCAGGATATTGTCCAATGACGATGTCACTTGTCGTTGAATAATAGCTTCTATCTTCTTGTTTTTCAATACTTTCCGCATTGACACCCAAGGCTTGTAATTGACTACGCGCCTGTGAATAGGTGTAATTGCCAGATGTTAAATCAGGCATAATCAATTCTTTTCCTTTTGAAATAACTAGATTGATGATAGAACCTTTTGCCAACTCTGTATTGGCAACGGGATCTGTGCTGATAACCTGACCTGCAGTAACAGATGAGCTATATTCCTGAGTAATGGTTCCAATGCTGAAGCCTGCTGTCTGAAGAATTTGAGTAGCATTCTCCTGACTTTTTCCAACAACGTTTGGAACAACTTGTGGCGCCACTCCTTTGGAAACGTAAAGGGTAATTTTTGCACCCTTCTCAGCAGAACTATTTGCTCCTGGATCTGTTTTGATAACGAGTCCTTGGGCAACTTTTTCGCTATATTCTTCTTTTATTGTCACTTGGAAACCAAGGGCCTCCAATTCCTGCCGCGCAGTATCAGACTCCTTATCCACCACATCTGGAATAGATGCCAGCGCAGCCGTTGCTACTACAATATCAATCTTACTCCCTTGACGTCTGGTCGTCTTTGCAGCCGGAGAGGTCCGTATTACCAAGCCTTCATCTACAGTCGCTGTCGCTTCTTCTGTGATATTTCCAACTTCCAATCCTGCCACTTCAATCATTTCTGTAGCTTTTTCAACGGTTTGACCAGATACATCAGGGACTGTAACTGTTCGTGGAGTGTTGAAAAACATGAGTCCAGCCGCTATGACTGTTAACAAAATAGCTCCTATCAAGACTTTGTAGCGTGTACGTATGCCTGGCCTTGGTTTTGAAACAGGCTTATTTCCCGACTTCGCCACTTCTTTCTTACCAGACCCCTTATCCGTCGCAGAAACTTGAGCAGAACTGTTTGTATGCGGTACTTTCGTTTCAACATTGGCTTGGGAGAGTTTCGGCAAGGTTTTTGTATCAACCTTGTTCCCTTCTAGTTCAACCCTGGGTTCATTCTGACGATCCATGGATAGAGCCGAAGCTAAATCTGCATACATTTCTGCAACCGACTTATAGCGCTCGTTTAATTTTTTTGCCGTTGCTTTTAGTACAACATTTTCTAAGGCCTGAGGTACGTTGGCATTCTCTTCTCTAACAGATGGGAGAGGTTTTTGGAAATGCTGAAGAGCGATCGTCACAGCACTGTCTCCATCATAGGGAATGCGACCCGTCAACATTTCAAAAAGGATGATTCCCATCGCATAAATATCACTTTGAATGGTCGCTTTCGAACCACGCGCCTGCTCAGGTGAAAGATAGTGAACAGAACCCAACATGGAGTTGGTTTGTGTCAAACTCGTTTCAGCAAAGGCAACTGCAATACCAAAGTCTGTTACTTTAGCGACTCCATTGGAAGTCAAAAGGACGTTCTGAGGTTTCAAATCTCGATGGACAATTCCTCTCGTGTGCGCCATGCGCATAGCAAGGAGAATCTGTCCCATAATTCGCACCGCAACATCGTTGGAAAGTGGTGCATTTTCTTTTATATAACGTTTTAAATCGAGGCCATTGACATATTCCATAGCCAGATACTGTTGACCATCTTCTTCACCGATGTCCGAAATACGAACGATATTGGGATGGTCAAGTTCTGCCATGGCACGCGCTTCACGTTGAAAACGCTGGATAGCAATTTGATCTGTCTGATAGTTGGTCCGAAGAACTTTAACAGCAACCTCTTCTCCATCTAAAATCAAATCTCTTGCTAGGTAAACATCTGCCATACCGCCTCGACCAATTTGCCGAACGATTCGATACCGACCGGCAAAGATCTTACCGATTTGAATCATTACCTAGCCTCCTCCGTAATGTGAAGCAAACCTACTGTAATATTATCTAGACCGCCTGCATTATTGGCAAAACGTACAAGTGTTTCTACCTTGCTTTCAATTGAAACATCACTCAATACAATATCACGAATGTCCTCGGTTGGTATCATATTGGTTAAGCCATCGCTGTTAATAAGGACATAATCTCCAACCTCAAGAGTTTTCAAAGCAATGTCTGGTTCAATTGGTTCGGCTTGTCCAATGGACTGCGTTACAATATTTTTTTGAGGATGACGCTGTGCTTCTTCTTCTGTGAGCTGACCAGCTCGAACAAGGGCACCTACCAGCGAATGGTCGTTAGTTAGACGTGTATATTCGCCATCTCTAATCAATCCAACTCGTGAATCTCCAACATGGGCATAGATCATTTGATTGTCGATGACAACAACTGCCTCAAGAGTTGTTCCCATCCCCTTGTATTCTTCTGTCTGTCCAAGTTCATGAATCTTTTGGTTTTCAGCATCAATGATTGCAACCATCCATTCACGGACATCATTCAAAGTCACTAATTGAGTATCAACCCAAGCAGCTCCCAAATCTGTTGCTGCCATCTCACTAGCAATATGGCCGGCACGGTGACCACCCATTCCATCAGCTAACACGACCAAATCAATCCCTGCGCGGTTTTTGTAGCGATTGATATAGTCTTGGTTGTTCGAACGTTTCTGTCCTACATCAGTAAGTAATGCAATTTCCATAATTTTTATCGTTGCTAAGCAACTTCCTCCTCTTATTCTAGGATTTTCGTCTAAGTTGACCGATGAAAAAGCCATCTGTCTTATACTGTTCAGGGGTTATCAACAAGCAACCATCCACCATAATATCTGTTTGAGGGTGTTCTAGTGTCACCTGTTCAAAATTGGGATGGTTTTGCAGAAATTCTTGAATAACCTCTTGGTTTTCCTTAGCAATAATCGTACATGTGCTATAGGTTATTATACCACCAATTTTCAAGCTTTGGCAAACACTGTCCAGTATCTGCAACTGGATAGTCTTTAGAGAATCAAAATCCATCGATGCCTTATTATAACGAATATCTGGCTTACGGCGGATGAGTCCAATACCTGAACAAGGGGCATCCACTAGGATTTTATCAAAGGTATCTGGACCAAATTCCTCATGAACACGACTGGCGTCCAGACCTTTGGTCTCAATCTTATCTGCTAGGCCTAAACGACGTGCGTTTTCTTCAATCAGGTTTAGTTTATGATCATATAAATCCAACGCATAAACTTTTCCATCCGTAAGATAGCTTGCCATATGACAGGTCTTTCCACCCGGAGCCGCACAGGCATCCAAGATGATTTCATCTCCTTGAATATCCAAAGTCGGAGCTACCAATTGACTGGTTTCATCTTGAATAGTGATGAGTCCTTCCTTGAAATAATCTGTCCCCGCAAAGTGTCCATGAGGCTTAACCAACCCAACTGGTGATAACTGCGAGTGTTGAGCGCCTAGCTCCTCTGCCAATCGCTCCACTTGTTGACCATCTGTCACACGTACACTGGCCTTATTCCGATCATGTAAACTTTGGAAAATCTTCTCTGCACGTTCATCGCCATATTCTGCAATCAGGGTTTGGACCAACCAAACTGGCACAGAATACTGAACGGATAGACGTTTGTTCTTTCTTTTAATATCTGCTGGTTTCGGCAAGGAATCCTGACTAAGCTTACGCAAAATGGCATTAACAAATTTGTCAGTTCCAGGCTTTCGCTTGGCAATATTAACTGCCTCATTGACAACTGCGTGGGTAGGCAATTTGTCCAAATATACCAACTGGTAGAGGCTCAACATGAGGAGATAGTAGACCCAAGTGTCCAACTTTTCCCTATCTTCGATAAAATGTGCCAAATACCACTCTAGGGTAATTTTACGAGAAACCGTCCCATAAACCAATTCGGTCGCCAAGCCCTTGTCCTGTGCTGATAAACGAGAAGATTCTAGAGCCTTATTGAGAGCGATGTTCGAGTAAGCACCTTGATCAAAGACTTGTTCCAATACAGATAAGGCTAGACTTCTTGCTGTTTCATGTTTATTGATCACCAAATTGATCTCCTACTGCAATATCTCGACCTGCACCATTTAAAAAGTCTGCAATGGTCATTTTTGGCTTACCAGCTGGCTGGACAGTTTTCAGAGAAAGGGCTCCCTGACCTGTCGCAATGATCAATTCTTTCTTGCTTCGAGCAATAACCCGACCAACTGATCCTTCACCTTCTGCTTCTACAGCTTCTTGAATTTTAAACCGTTCGCCTTGCCAATAGGTGTGGGCAACGGGCCACGGGTACATACCGCGAATCTGATTAAATAGTTGACGAGCTGTCTTATTCCAATCCAGTACCTCTTCTTCTGGCTGGATATTTGGTGAGAAGGTTACCTGTTCTGGATTTTGAGCGACTGGTTTCAAGTCACCAGCAATATAGGCTGGTAAGGTTTGTAATAATAAATCTCGACCAACAACAGCCAACTTTTCAAACAAGGTGCCGACATTGTCGCTTTCTTCAATAGCAATGCTATCGCTGGAAATCATGTCACCGGCATCCATTTCCTTGACCATTTCCATGATGGTTACACCGGCACGTTCATCACCGTTAATCAAAGCGTAATGGATAGGGGCACCGCCACGGTATTTAGGAAGAAGAGAAGCATGAACATTGACCGCAAAGTCAACTGAGTTCAATAATTTGGTTGGTAGGAATTGCCCAAAAGCTGCCGTCACAATCCCATCTGCTCCTAAATTCATCAGCTCATCCATTTCTTGACTTCCAGATAGCTTCTCTGGTTGATAGACTGGTAAATTGTATTCCAAGGCTACTTCTTTCACAGGTGTCATTTGGATGACTTTTTTTCGTCCAACAGCTCGGTCTGGCTGGGTTACAACTGCCAGTATGTTATAATTCCCATCAGCTAAGAGCCCTCTTAAGACCGTCGCTGAAAACGCTGGCGTTCCCATAAAAATCAACTTTGTCATATTCGTGTTCTCATCTCCTTTTCATTTTCTGATTCATATCAATTATACTATCCCCTAATTATATCATTTTTGCTTATTTTTTCCTTAATCAAAGGTTCTTAAAACAAAAAAATGCAAGGTCAATAGTGACCTCACATCATATTCTGCGGTTCATTGTCAATAATCAGTCGCAAATCTTGATTTTCTCTCTCCTGTGTCCAATCCAAAATCTGATTCAATACCTCTTCCAAACGGTCTTCATGCCGGTATTTCAAGATGATCTGGTAGTGGTAGAGATTATGAGTTCTGGCAATAGGCTTGGGCGTCGGTCCCAAGATTTGAATTGCATCTGTTAAGTGTTGACGGAGAAAGGCTACAGTTTCATAGGCTTTTTTCACGACAAATTCTTCTGACTTGTGCGAAAAGGTTAGACCCACCGTAAAATAGTAAGGTGGATAGCCAAGATTTTTCCGAATGTCCATCTCATAACGATAGAAACCTTCATAGTCCTGCTCTTTGGCAAAAGCAATGGCATAATGATTGGGGTTATAGGTCTGGATCAGGACCTCTCCTTCCTTATCAGCTCGACCAGCCCGACCAGCTACCTGAGTTAGCAACTGGAAGGTCCGCTCAGAAGACCGAAAATCAGGCAAATTCAGAGCCGTATCCGCATTGAGCACCCCAACTAGGGTCACATTTGGAAAATCCAAGCCCTTGGCAATCATCTGAGTTCCCAGAAGAATATCCGCTTCGCCTCGACCAAACCGTTCGAGCAAGTCCTCATGAGCACCTTTTTTCTTGGTAGTATCCACATCCATACGCAAAATTCTAGCTTCTGGCAAGAGCTCCTGCAATTCATCGTAGGCCTTTTGCGTACCCGTCCCATAATAACGAATAGAACGACTTTGACAGTTTGGACAGGTCTGAGGAATCCCCTTTTGAAAACCACAATAATGGCAATTCATCGTTTTTGTATCCATGTGAAGCGTTAGGGAAATATCACAATTGGGACACTGGTCAACACTCCCACAATCACGACACATGACAAAAGAAGAATAACCACGCCTATTCAACATAAGAACGACCTGTTCCTTACGAGCCAATTTTTCTCTTATCTTTTCAATCAGAACAGGGGTAAAATTACTAGCCTCCTGCTGACCGATATAATCACGGAAATCCACAACTTCCACTTCTGGAATACGAGCCAAGGGATTGGCCCTCTGGTTAAGAGTCAGTCTTCCATAGACTCCTCGACTAGCCCGAGCCCGTGTTTCAAGACTCGGCGTAGCAGACCCCAAGACCAGGGTCGCTCGATTATAGTCTGCCCGCAACTTTGCCACATCACGCGCATGGTAGCGTGGATTGCTGTCCTGCTTGTAGGTCGCTTCATGCTCCTCATCAATGATGATAACACCCAAGTTTGTCAAAGGGGCAAAAATGGCCGAACGGGCCCCGACAACCACCTGGGCATTCCCCGCCTCAATCTTCCGCCACTCATCATACTTCTCTCCATCAGACAGACCGGAGTGAAGAATCGCGACCTGCTGACCAAAACGAGAAATAAAACGATTGGTCATCTGAGGGGTCAAGGAAATTTCAGGCACCAGCATAATAGCCGTTTTCCCCATCTTCAAGACCCTATCAATAACCTGGAGATAGACTTCCGTCTTCCCAGAACCTGTCACTCCTTGCAGTAGAAATGTCTGACTTTCCTGACCGATAGAGGCTACAATCTCCCGAACCGCAATGGCCTGCTCTGGATTCAAATCCAAGGCCTGCGTTTTTTCTACCTTATCAAAAACACCCTGAGTCCGCGACACTTCCTCTTCCCAGACTTCTATATAGCCTTTTTCTTGGAAATAGCGGAGCGTATCAGCTGAATAGTCCGATTTTAGGTTTGAAAGGAGCTGGTCTTCCGACTGTTCCAGAAGAAATTCCCTTAACTGCTGCCGTTTTTTAGCCCGATTGCTGATGTCTGCTTCTCGTAATTTCTCCAGACAAACTCGGTACCATTTTTCTGTCTTGATTTGCTTCTTATCCTTGGCCACATAGTCTACCAAGATTTTTCCTGACTGGGCCAGACGCATGATTTTCCCTTGCTCTGTCACGTCCAAGTCAGAAAAACGAATCTGCTCCTTATCACCAAACAGACTAATCTGCTCTGCCATTTCCAAACCAATCCCTGGACGGATCAATTTGTCATAGGTCGAATTGAGCAAGCTGGGTAGCATGGATTTTAAGAGAGTAATTTTATAGGAGAAGACCGACTTTCTCATCTGGTCCGCCAACCAAAATTGCTCTTGATTGAGAACAGGACTATAGTCCAAAACCTCGGCAAGCTCTTTCAAGTCTTGTAAGCTATTTTCATCATCTTCATCAATCAAATCAACTACAATCCCTTGAATCAGCCGATTTCCCTTACCAAAGGGTACATGGACACGCACGCCAACCTTGAGCCCCTCTTCCAACTCAGCTGGAACTCGATAGGAATAAGCTTGATCTGTCTGCATCAAAGGGACGTCTACAATAATCTGTGCTAACATACCATCTCGATTTATTTTACCTTCTAATATCACGACTGATGCGAACAAGGTTCACTTTATGTATAACCTTCAACTATTAGTTGGAGCAAATATTAAAAGATAAACTAAATGACCTGCCTCCTTTCTGTCAAAACTTTCATCATTCCGAAAGTGAAAAGAAACCCGGATGGCAATCCCAACCGAGTCTTGTATCTAAATCTTTTCGCCTTCTTCTTTTTCTTTAGCAATTTGAGCTTTGATTTTACGCTCTTCTTCTTCCGCCAAACGTTTAGCCTCTTCGGCACGGCGACGAACAGCCTCACGTTTCGCTTCTGGGTCTGGATGGATGACTACATTACCTGATTCAATTTCTTCCAAGGCGCGTAGGGTGGATTTCACTGAGGTGAATTCTTGAGTTGGTTTGGCACCTGCTTCCAATTCATGGGCACGCTTAGCCTCAAGAATAACCAAAGAATACTTAGATGGTACCTTATCCAACAAGGTATCAATTGACGGCTTCAACATCATAATGCGATTCTCTCTTCTTTCTTTTATCGTTCTACTATCTGTTCACGAATCATTTCATCGTAGCGACCAATCACTCGGTCTACACGGAAATGTTCTGCTTCGATTATACGCTTGACACGCTCAGCAGCCAACGGAACTTCATCGTTCACAACTGCATAATCATACTCACGCATCAAGGCAATCTCTTCCTTGGCACGTTCGATACGTTGAGCAATAACTTCCTCACTATCCGTTCCGCGACCAATCAAGCGATCTTGCAACTCCTCCAAGTCAGGTGGTGTCAAGAAAATGAACACCCCATCTGGAACCTTTTTCTTCACTTGGAGGGCACCCTGTACTTCAATTTCTAAAAAGACATCAATTCCCTTATCAAGAGTTTCATTGACATAGGTCAGAGGTGTTCCATAGTAATTTCCAACGTACTCTGCATATTCCAACATTTGACCCTGGCGAATCAAATCTTCAAATTCCTCACGACTACGGAAGAAATAGTCAACTCCATCAACTTCTCCCGGTCTCTGTGGACGTGTCGTCATGGATACAGAATATTCAAATTTATTATCAGAGCTTTCAAAAATTTCCTTTCGAACTGTTCCTTTTCCAACACCAGATGGACCAGAAAAGACAATGAGTAAGCCTCGCTCTTTCATGATATCTCCTTTTAAATCTTTCATTCTAGTGTAACAAAATTTAGCATGAATTTCAACTGCTTTTAAATACGATTAAAATATTTTCTATTTTCTATTCCCAACCCAAAACGAACTTTGAGCCAGTAGAAAAAGAGCCCTTCGGACTCTTCTACATTTACTTAGCAACATCTGTTGCTCTTGTTTCACGGATAACTGTGATTTTGATATTTCCTGGATAATCCAGATTATTTTCAATTTTCTCACGAACATCATGGGCCAAGATGGTAATCTGATCATCAGTGACCTTGTTAGGATGAACGATAATCCGAATTTCACGACCAGCCTGAATAGCATAGGATTGTTTAATCCCTTCAAAACTGTTGGCGATTTCTTCCAAGTCTTGCAGACGTTTGATGTAGGCTTCCATAGATTCACGACGTGAACCTGGACGAGCAGCGCTCAGAGCATCTGCCGCAGCCACAATGACTGCAATAGTACTTGTTGCTTCTACATCGCCATGGTGACTAGCAATCGCATTGATAACAATTGGATTCTCTTTATATTTCTTAGCTAATTCTGTACCGATTTCAACGTGGCTTCCATCCACCTCACGGTCAATAGCTTTACCAACGTCATGTAGGAAACCAGCTCGACGTGCCAAATTCACATTCTCGCCCAATTCAGCAGCAAGTACACCTGCTAATTTAGCAACTTCGATTGAGTGGCGAAGAACATTTTGTCCATAAGAGGTACGGAAATGCAAACGCCCCATGATTTTAATCAAGTCTGGATGAAGGTTTGGTGCCCCAACTTCATAAGCAGCAGCTTCCCCGTACTCACGAATACGGTTATCCATCTCTACACGATGTTTCTCAACCAACTCCTCAATACGAGCTGGATGAATACGACCATCTTGAAGCAAGGTCTCCATGGTCATACGGGCAATCTCACGGCGAATCGGATCAAAACCTGATAGAACAACCACTTCTGGTGTATCATCAATGATAACATCGATACCTGTGAGACTTTCAAAGGTACGAATATTTCGACCCTCACGTCCAATAATCCGTCCCTTCATCGCATCATCCGGTAAATGAACCGATGTAATCGTCTGCTCAGCCACATATTCACCTGATATGCGTTGCATCGCTTGGGCTAACAAGTCCTTTGCCATCTTGTCAGAACGTTCTTTTACTTCACGCTCTGCTTCCTTGATACGAGTCGCAATTTCATGCGTCAGTTTATCACGTGTATCGGTAAGGATGATTTCCTTCGCCTCTTCTTGACTGAGGGCCGCCACTCGTTCTAACTCCAAAGCTTTTTGTTCTTCGAGTTTTACAACTTCTTGTTCACGCTCATCAATGTGCTTAGCTTTATCGGTCAGACTTTGTTCCTTTTGTTCCAAAGTCTTTTCCTTGTTGGTCAAATTATCGTCTTTGCGGTCCAAACTGGTCGCACGCTCTGTCAAGCGTGATTCGATTTGCTTCAACTCTTGACGTTCTGACTTAAATTCTTCTGCAATTTCTTCTCGGTACTTACGAGCTTCTTCCTTAGCTTCCAAGAGTAATTCTTTTTTCAAGGTCTGGCGATCGCGCTCAGCTGTTTTTAGAATAACCTCAGCTTGCTCTTCTGCTCGACCACGAACATTACTAGCTTCTTGTTCTGCGTTTAAAAGTGTCAATTCTGCAGTTTCTTTTGCAGATTTCATCTTCAAAGAAATGGCAAAGTAACCTAATACTAAACCAATGAGAGCAGAAACAAGTGTCACTACTACTGTAATGATATTCATATTTCTACCTCTTTTTTTATAATTCGATTTTCACAAAATCTGTATCTATTTTATCATATTTGAAACGATTTCACAATTCCAAATTGTCAAATATGGTATAATAAATTCATCACTTATTTGGAGGAAACCATGAAAAAAGAAGTCACTGTCGAAAGCTTCGAGCTAGACCACACTATTGTAAAAGCACCTTACATCCGCTTAATTTCTGAAGAAGTCGGACCAAAAGGAGACATTATTACAAACTTTGATATTCGCCTTATCCAACCCAACGAAAATGCAATGGATACAGCTGGTCTACATACCATCGAGCATCTATTAGCTAAACTAATTCGCCAGCGCATCGATGGGCTAATCGACTGCTCTCCTTTCGGGTGTCGGACAGGTTTCCACATGATTATGTGGGGAAAACAAGACTCTGAAAAGATTGCTCAAGTCATCAAGTCGAGTTTGGAAGAAATTGCAGAAGGCATCACTTGGGAGGATGTTCCTGGGACAACCATTGAATCATGTGGTAACTACAAAGACCACAGCCTTCATTCAGCTAAAGAATGGGCCAAACTAATCCTTTCTCAGGGAATCTCTACAGATGCCTTTGAAAGAAAACCAATCTAACAAAAAAAGCGGATACACCGCTCAGAACGTAGACAAACTCCTAAAAATATATAAAATTGAAGAAGTTTGCGAAAGATAGCAAATCATTAAACTCTTAGAAACATTGATATTTCGGCGTTTCTGAGAGTTTTTTTATAGTCGAATGAATTAGCTTTCAGACAAGGAACCGAGGTGCAGGTTGCTAGCACAGCCTAGTGGCTGTGCTAGGTTGGAGATATAACTTGCAAAGCAAGTCACTTCTGCAGAGTACGGCAAGCCGAAAGTGACGATGTATCAAAGTTAATTCAAATGACTATATTTTCAACACAAAGAAAAAAGATTGAAGGAAATTGTCCAAAATGAACTTTTTCTTCAATCCGAAGCAGATAAACCGCTTTTTTGTTTAATAATCCAAGGCATCAGAATGACCAGCACCATTACCGACAAAGTAGCCTGTCTTACAATTTATAGAGAACAAGTAGGTCCCATCTGGTTTAAACATATTGTAGTAGCCATTGCCGTTGATAATATTAACTTTTTCCAAGATATATTGATTGCCTGTTATATACCCACGTTGTTGCGAGATAGTCACAATATTTTCAAGAATACCTGGATTGAAATTCCATGCTTCATTGTTTACATCATCAATCATCGCTTGATTATAAGGAACACGACTGCGGTCACGTTGCAAGACGACACCAGCTGGCACGGCAATACCAAAGTCGGTTGTTGAGCCTGAAACCGTTGTTGAAGCGACTTCTGTTGTCGCTGGTACACCAGTAGATACAGTTTCATCAGCACCTTGGTTTCTTGTAACTGCAGCCTCACTTGCTACCGTAGCCGAAGCGACTTCCTGTTGTGAACGACCAAAATTCACGACCGATGCCAATAGACTGTCAACCGCACTAATCCCTGTCGTTGTCGCAGAAAGAGATTCTCCTGATTTAACCGTCGCCGTTGTATCAATTTCACCATTAACAACGACTTCTTTATCAAACTGACCATTAATGGCCTGAATGGCTGCAATGGCTTTTTCAAGATGATCATACTGTTCTTTAGCTTTGGTATAACTGTCCGAATTCTTATCCAATTTTTCCAACAGCACTTTCAGTTCTGCTAATTTACCAAACTCTGAATTTTTTAGCTTGGTCAAACTACTATCCGTAAAGAAACTATTATAGAGCTGTTCAAAAGCTGTCACATTCGCATCTGTCGAACTTGATGCTGTTGATGACGTCTGGCTTGTACTTGTTGAACTTGAAGAAGTCGCAGTATTCGATTTGTTAACCGAATTCATCCAAACCAGCGCCGTCGCCATTACACCAATCATTGAAAGCCCTACTGCTGACCAGAAGTAAAATTTCTTTTTCTGATCCCTATCTGCGCCCTCACTATGGTCCAAGTCTTCGGTTTCATCTTCTTCCAATTCTAAACTAGAATCATCTGCCACTGAAGATAACCCCTCCATTGCTACGGTACTTGCAATCACTGTTTCTTCCAAGGTTTCCATCGGAGTTACCGAAAGTTCTTCTACAATAGGAGCAATCTCCTCACTAACTTCCGTAAGAGAAGACTCATTTGCTTCTACCTCTTCCGCGCTTTCATGTCCTTGATTTTTTTCCTCATCAGCCACCTCAACTAAAGGAAGATGATTGATTTTGGTTTCAAATTTTTGAGATTCAATTTCTGCGCGGTGTTGCTTGATGTAACGATCCAAGAGACCATCATCTTCTGTCACACCCGCTTCAATCTCCTTATGTTTTTTGACTGCTTCTTCGATTGTTAAATCTTTCGCCACTTCAAAATCTAAAACTTTCTCCTCATCCAAAGGAAGATGATGACTATTTTTTTCTCCCACGATGTCCTCCTATCCTTGCACTTCTTGCACTTGACGTTTCACTCGTTGACCAAAAAATTGATAAAGATCCACTTTTAGGGTCCCATTATACAGTTTGCGCTTCTTATCCGCTTGCTGTCCAAAACGGGTTTCAAACAACTCATCACTAGTTAGAATAAACTTAGACCATGTTTTGAGTGGTTCAAAAGTCTCCCCCATTTCTCGATACAGGGTAACAATGGCTTCATCATCCAACAAACGTTCTCCGTAAGGTGGATTAGAAATAATGACACCATTAATTTTATCTGTACGCAAGTCTTGCACACGCATTTGCTTGAAAACAATATCCTGCTCAACTCCTGCCGCAAATGCATTCTTCTTCGCAATTTCAATCATACGAGCATCAATATCTGATCCAGTAATATCTAATACCAAATCTGTTTTGATAGAAGCTTGTGCTTCTTTGCGTAATGCAACCACCAATTGATCCTCAACCCACGGCCATTCCTCAAATGCAAAACTTCTCTTCAAACCTGGGGCTATATTTTTAGCCAACATAGCTGCCTCAATACAGAAAGTTCCCGATCCGCAAGTAGGGTCAATAAGCGGTTTATCTGGATACCAATTCGATAATTGCAAAATAGCAGCTGCCATATTTTCTTTGATTGGTGCGCCACCTTTTTCCACCCGATAACCACGTTTGAACAAACTAGAACCTGTCGTATCAATCATGACTGTCGCCACATCTTTCAAAATCGACACTTCAATTTTAAACTCTGCCCCCATCTCTTGCAAGGGAACCCCTTCGGGACGAGAGAAGTGTTTCTGCAGTTTCTTTACAACTGCTTTCTTAGAAATAGCCTGCACACTTGGTTCATTATGCAATTTCGATTTGACACATTTGGCCTTGGAAATGGGGAACTTGCAGCCTAGAGGCAAGTAATTTTCCCAATCCAAGTTAAAAACTCCTTGGAACAACTCTTCAAAAGTCTTTGCTGGAAATTGTCCAACAATGATTTTAATTCTATCTGCTGAACGCAGCCAGATATTGGTTTCGATAATGGATTTTACATCTCCTTGGAATCTAACACGGCCATTTTCCACTTGGCATTCATAGCCGAGATTACGAATTTCTCGACCCACAACCGCTTCCAGACCAGCTGCTGCCGTTGCAATCAACTCAAATTGTTTTTTCATTTTTTTCCTCTACAATAAAAGCTAGCAGAGCTAGCTACCTATTTTATGCAATTTTCTGTAAGCCATGTTTTGTTCCAGTGGTACTAGGTTCTACCACCTTCGATAATCATCTGTCTACTGTCTAAACAGTCAGGATTTCTGTTCATTTCCATCCATCCCATGCCCCGACCAAAGTTTGGGTTGCTAGCTTGAGGGGTTTACCGCGTTCCATTTTTTACGTTTCCATAAAAACTTCGTCACTGTGGCACTTTCAGATCTACTCTGACATATCAAAAGACTTAGCCATTTTAACCGCCGTAACGCCCAAGGGCGTCCCTAGGCTTATTGATTCGCCTAGCACAAACACTACTGGCATCTCAGCCAGTGCTAGCATGGACTTTCCTCATGGTAGAAAACTACCACGCGATTATCCAAAAATTGCACCTTAATTATCTTAGAAGTTGTATCTACAAAGCAAGCCACTTTAAATCAAGGAATATCTCTGACACAAATACAGAATGTATTTGTGCACAAGAAAATAACTGCGAATAAAGTGTCAGTTTAGGTGTACAATTTTCTATTCTTGATCCTGAACGATTTGTTTTCCAAATACTTCTTTCTCCAGACGATTCAGACGGCGGAGAATATCAAAGTTTGTCGCTGAAGATGGACGTTCTGTACGCAATACATCGTTCGATTCTTCAGTAGGAAGAGTTGTTTTGGGAGAATTTGCTGCCTGCGCTTTCAATCGAGCAATTTCGCCTTTTAATTCCTTGATAATCGCTTCATAAGCATCATAGTCTTTCATAATATCATCAAGAAAATCGTTCACTTCATCTTGATCATAGCCACGAAAACCAATTTTAAAATCTTGCTCGAAAATATCTTTTGTCGTAAATTTAATACTTGCCATCTCTCTCCCTAATCTAAAACGTCACTACTCCTATTATATTAAAAAAATAGGGAAAAATCAAGTCAAATCACTCAGAATTTGAAAAATTTTCAGCCTCCTCATTCAATTCCTCAAAGGTAAGCGTTTTTCTATTATATCCTTCTTTCTTTAAGACCATGTGATATAAATATTTCAAATTGGTTTCATTTTCAGAATCGTAAAACAAATAACAACCTGTCGTATTATCCAGTAAAAACTGGTTATAGTCTCTAAATTGCCCTGGGTTTTCATAGCGTGGATAGGCATACTTTACAAAATCAACCTGCTTAAACCGTGCTAACTTTGCTTGGTTAGCCTCATTCCACTGTTCGCCATGATTTTCAAATGGAAATATTGTTGCAATACTCAGTTGATACCCCTCGGCTCGCAAATCTTCTAAGACTTCTAAGGACCAGTATTCAAAACCCAATTGACCTGTCAGTATAAACCAACTAACACCCTCTTCTAAAAAACGAATAAAATTCCTACGAATTGCAGATTTAATAATGTGCAGTCGAGGATCTTTTTCTGAAAAAATTCCCAGGTCTGTATGTCTATAACCTGTTACCAAAAGGCTCTTAGTATCCATTTCTTGTACTCTTTTCGCTAATTATGGTATAATATGCTGATATTATTTTATCAAGAAGGAGTTCTATGGTCAATTATCCTCATAAGGTGTCAAAAAAAATCAATAGAACCAGTCCTATTTCATCCCAGCGAGTAAACTTTGCTAATCGCGGAATGTCTTTTGAGGCCGCTATCAACGATAGCAATCAATATTACCTTGCGCACGATATTGCTGTCATTCACAAGAAGCCAACTCCCGTGCAAATTGTAAAAGTTGATTACCCCAAACGGAGCCGTGCTAAGATTGTCGAAGCATACTTTCGACAGGCATCTACCACAGACTACTCTGGTGTTTTTAAAAGACATTATATTGATTTTGAAGCGAAAGAGACACGCCAAAAAGCATCCATGCCCATGAAAAATTTTCATGCGCATCAGATTGAACACATGAAACAGGTTGTTAAACAAGGTGGTATTTGTTTTGTCCTTCTTCACTTTTCAACATTAAAAGAAACCTATCTCTTGCCAGCCACTCATTTGATCGAATTTTATCAAGTAGACATGGGTAGTAAGTCGATGCCTCTAACCTTTATTCGACAATACGGCTTTGAGATTCAAATGGGGCGTTTCCCCAGCATCCCATATCTGGAAATCGTTGAAAAAAATCTATTAGGTGGTGAATCTTTTGAAAACTACAACAATTAAAAAAGCTCTTCTAATCACTGCAAATATTTTACTTGCGGGGGCTATCATTGCCTGCCTGGCCGGAGCTGCATTGGTTGTTTACTACATCCAAAGCGCTCCAGAATTGACAGAAGAATCTTTGACAGCAACTGTGTCAAGTAAAATTTATGATAAGAACGGAAATCTTATTGCAGATTTAGGAGCAGAAAAACGTTCGAGTGCCAAGACTGAAGAAATTCCAACAGACTTGGTAAATGCGATTGTCGCAATCGAAGACCAACGTTTCTTCAATCATAGAGGAGTTGACGTGATTCGTATTGCAGGTTCCCTGATTAATAACTTGAGCGGAGGACGTTTGCAGGGTGGCTCGACACTTGACCAGCAGTTTATCAAGCTGACTTATTTCTCGACATCCGTAGAAGATCAAAATCTAAAACGGAAAATTCAAGAGGCTTGGCTAGCTACTCAATTGGAACGTCGCAATACCAAACAAGAGATTTTGACCTACTACATCAACAAGGTGTATATGTCAAACGGTAATTACGGTATGAAGACTGCTGCTCTTGCTTTTTATGGAAAAGAGTTAAAAGATTTGACTCTTCCTCAATTAGCTCTTTTAGCAGGAATGCCCCAAGCGCCAAACCAATATGATCCTTATACCAATCCAGAAGATGCAAAAGCACGTCGCGATTTGGTATTGGCTGAGATGCTGGAAGAAAAGTACATTGATAATACCCAGTATGAACAAGCTGTTCTAACACCTGTAACAGATGGTTTGCAACCACTATCTAATGCAGCTGCTTATCCTGCTTATATGGACAACTATCTGAAACAAGTCGTTGAAGAAGTTGAAGCAAAAACAGGTTACAACTTGCTGACAACAGGGATGGATGTCTATACGAACGTCGATCCTGCCGCCCAGCAGCAACTTTGGAATATCTACAATACAGATATGTATGTCAGCTATCCAGATGATTTATTGCAGGTAGCTTCAACGGTTGTGGATGTTTCTAATGGTAAAGTCGTTGCGCAATTAGGGGGTCGTAAACAAGAAACAAACGTCTCATTTGGTACCAACCAAGCCGTTGAAACCAACCGTGACTTCGGTTCTACAATGAAGCCAATCACAGACTATGCTCCTGCTTTTGAAAACGGCATTTATACATCTACAGCAGATTTAATCTTAGACGGTCCTTATAACTATCCTGGTACACCAACTCCTGTCAATAACTGGGATAAACAATACTACGGTAATATCTCTGTTAAGACTGCCATTCAGTATTCTCGAAATGTTACCGCCGTTAAAGCATTGGAAGCTACGGGCTTAGAAAATGCCTTGAAATTTTTGAATAGCGTTGGTATCAATTATCCAGATATTCATTACTCTAATGCTATTTCAAGTAATACATCCGATACTAGCAGTAAGTATGGAGCAAGTAGTGAAAAAATGGCTGCTGCCTACGCTGCTTTTGCCAATGGTGGTACTTACTACGCTCCACAGTATGTCAATAAAATTGTCTTTAGTGATGGAACAGTAACAGAATATGCTCCTAAAGGGACCAAAGTCATGTCTGCCGAAACAGCCTACATGATGACCGACATGATGAAGGCTGTTATGTCTTACGGTTATGGATTAAACGCTTCTGTTAGTGGTGTTCCTATGGCCGGTAAAACAGGTACATCAAACTATACCGATAGCGAAACGGATACTATTCTAGCTTCAATTCCAGAAGCAAATTATAGCTACATGGTCGTTCCTGATGAAAACTTCGTTGGATATTCTAGTCAGTACGCAATGGCTGTTTGGACCGGATATACCAATCGTATGACTCCTATCCTTGATAACAGCATGCGAATTGCAACAGATGTCTACCACAATATGATGCTCTTTATGCATTCGGACTATACAGCTACCGATTGGGAGATGCCAAGCGGACTCGTACGTTACGGTTCCAACTACTATCTCAGAGGTAGTCGCTCACTCTCCAATGCTTATAATACTTACACTAGCTCTAGTACAAGTTCTTCTAGTTCGACTGAAACTAGTGAAACAACCGAAGCGACGACAACATCAAGCGAAACATCATCTGGAACTGCAACCGAGACTGCAACTTCTTCAACTGAAACTGCAACAACAGGAAACAATCCCGCAACGGGACAGACAGATGGTCAATAAGAAAATTCCCAGACTCTTCTGGGTTTTTCTTTTGCTTAAATTATGATAAGATAAGATTATGAAACCTGAAGTATTTTATAAAACCTTGGCAGACCAAGGTATTCAATTAACTGACCAACAAAAACACCAATTTCATCGCTATTTCCAACTATTAGTGGAATGGAATGAAAAAATCAATCTGACAGCTATTACCGAGGAAAGCGAAGTCTATCTGAAGCATTTCTACGATTCTATCGCTCCACTCCTGCAAGGCCATATTCAGAACGAACCTCTTCGGCTTTTAGATATTGGAGCTGGAGCTGGATTTCCTAGCCTACCTATGAAGATCATCTTTCCGCAACTAGATGTTACCATCATTGATTCTCTTAATAAACGAATTAACTTTTTACATTTGCTTGCCGAAGAACTAGAGCTTGAAGGTGTTCATTTCTATCATGGTCGTGCAGAAGACTTTGCACAAGATAAGAACTTCCGTGCACAATTTGACCTTGTCACAGCACGCGCAGTTGCCCGCATGCAGATTCTTTCTGAATTGACTATTCCTTATTTGAAGCTCCACGGAAAATTAATCGCACTTAAGGCGTCCAGCGCAGAAGATGAATTGACCCAAGCAAAAAACGCACTCAATCTCCTCTTCGCAAAAGTCATCGAAAACCACGACTATACTCTTCCAAATGGCGACCCTCGAACATTGACCATCGTCGAAAAGAAAAAGGAAACTCCAAATAAGTTTCCACGCAAAGCTGGTATGCCAAATAAAAGACCCCTTTAAACATAAGAAGAGCGAGTTTCACTAAGAAACCCGCTCTTTTATTATCCAATTTTTGTAATATTGGTTGCTTGAAGACCACGTTGGCCTTGCTCCACTTCAAATGTCACTTTTTGACCATCTTCCAACGATTTGAAACCATTAGACTGAATTTCAGAAAAGTGTGCAAATACATCTGGACCGTTTTCTTGAGCAATAAAACCAAATCCCTTTTCTGCATTAAACCATTTAACTGTACCTTGTACCATTTGTGTTACCTCTTTTTATTTATTTGTAAAACTTATCAAGAGGAAAAACAAAAGATGAAACTGATACTTAAACTCTAAATTTATTTACATTCCCTACTGTAACAGTATATTTCCTATATGTCAACGATAAAGGGTTGATAAGTCCAATAAACTCAATAATCATCGCCACGGATTATAGAATCGCCCCTGATTAACAAAAAATAGATAGATTGTCACCACTACTAGAGCAAGAATAAATAGCAAGACAGCGTAATCTATTCTCTGTAGAGGCTGTTGGGTATACCATGTTCTTTTTTTATTTTTTCCAAAACGTCGCAATTCCATAGCCGTTGAAATCGTATCAATCCTCTCCAAGGAGCTGAAAATCAGAGGAATGACAAGGGATAGATTCCCTTTTATACGATCCATCAATTTTCCTTTCTTAGACAATTCCAAACCACGCGCTTCTTGAGACATTCGAATCGTATAAAACTCTTCTTGAATATCTGGAATATAACGCATGGTCAAACTGACGGCGTAAGCAACTTTGTAGGATACCCCAATTTGATTCAAGCTGGAAGCAAACTGGCTAGGATGAGTGGTCATGAGAAAGATAATCGCTAAAGGAACTGTACAAAAATACTTCAAGAGAAGATTCACCAGATAAAATGCTTGCTGACTCGTCAAGGAATAAACTCCCAGACCTGATAGCAAGGGAGTGTCTGCTCCGTAAAGTTCCACTCCATACCGTGGTGCAAACAAGTGAACCATCAGGGCATTCATTGCAGCAAAAATGATTGTCAGAATTAAAACAAGAGAGATTTCTTTATAACGAATCCCTGACATTTTAAACAAGGCTAGAGAAAATACTGCGATAAAAAGAATCAAGCGGGTATCGTAAGTAATCATAGCAAGAATGGAAACTATGAGAAAAAAGAGTAATTTACTGACAGCCGATAAACTATGAATCAAGCCAGTTCCTGGATGGTAACCAATTAGTTTTTGTTGACTCATCTTCCTCTCCTTTCTTCCTGCATATAAAACGTCGTTAATTCTAAGGGATTAACTCCCACCCTCTCCGCCAAGTGAAAAATTGATGTTTCTTTTAAATTGGCTCGCTCAATCACCGTATCATCAGATAAAATTTCTGCTGGACTGGCATCTTCAATAATCTGCCCATCCACCACAACAACAGCTCTATCTGAATAATCTAGCATGAGTTGCATGTCATGGGTAATCATGACAATGGTGTGCCCTTGAGCATTTAATTGATCCAAAAACTCCATCATTTCCCGATAATGTCGTTGATCTTGTCCTGCTGTTGGCTCATCTAGCAAAATAATTTCTGGATTGAGAACCAAGATAGATGCTATCGTTACCCGTTTTTTCTGCCCATAGGAAAGTGCCGAAATCGGCCAATTACGAAACGGATACAGGCCACATACTTTCAAGATATGGTGAACTCGGTGTTCAATTTCTTCTTCTGTCACCCCTCGCATGCGCAAACCAAGAGCAACCTCATCAAAGATCATCGTTTGGCTAATCATTTGGTTGGGATTCTGAAGAACATAACCAATCCGTTCTGCTCGCTCTTTGACAGAATCTTCTTTGATTGACTGCCCCTTCCAGAGAATCTCACCCTCACCCTGAATAAAACCACAAAGCACCTTTGCTAAAGTAGATTTCCCAGCACCATTTTTTCCAACAATAGCTAGACGTTCCCCCTTATGAATCGTCAGTTGAATGTCTGTAAGAACTTGTTTGTTAGGATAGGAAAAATAAAGATGCTTGACTTCTAACAAAGCCTCTTTCTCTCCATTTTCAAAGTGTAGAGTCGGTAGGGATGCTATATTCAAAGCCTCAATATCAATTTCCCAAACTGAAGAGAGGCGTTCTGCCTGCGCAATCGGATATCCTAAGGCGCGAAGAGTCGATAGATATAAGGGTTCACGGATGCCGTTTTCCTGTAACAATGAGGTACGTAATAAATCATCCGGTCCTCCATTGAACAAAATCCGACCATCATTAATCAATACAACTCGGTCCACCTGACGATACAGTACGTCCTCTAAACGGTGTTCGATAATAATGGTTGTGGTCCCTTCTTGCTTGTGCAGACGGTCAATCAAATCAATCGTATCTTGGCCCGATTTGGGGTCTAAATTAGCAAGTGGCTCATCAAACAACAAAATAGGACTCTCATCAATAAGAACTCCGCCCAGACTGACACGTTGCTTTTGACCTCCAGATAAATCTTGTGGTCGATGTGCCAGCAAATCGGTCAAAGACAGTCTTTCTGCCCAATCTCCTACTTTTTGCTTCATCACCACCTGGCTTTCCATGTCGTTTTCCAAAGCAAAAGCTAGGTCCTCGGCAACTGATAAGCCAATGAATTGACCATCTGTATCTTGGAGAACCGTTGATACGAGCAAGGACTTATCATAAACTGAAAGATTAAATGCTTCCTGACCATCCAATAGTAAACTTCCGCTATGTTCTCCCTTGTAAATATTGGGAATAATACCATTAAGACATTGTCCAATCGTCGACTTTCCTGAACCAGATGGGCCAATAATCAGAACTTTCTCTCCCTGATAAATCGTTAACTGAATATCTTTTAAAGTGGGTTCCTGTTGCGCTTGGTATTTAAATGTAAAATCTTTAAACTCAATGATTTTTTTCATAGGACTATTATAGCGTAAATTGACTCTGAAAAAAAGGAAGAATCATCAGTTTCTCCCTTTTCAAATAAGTTCATCTATGATTCTAGAGCAGATGAATTCTAACTTCCTACATCACAATCACATTAAAATGATACCATCAAGGTCCGTAAAACTTGCTCCATAAAAGCCACGGGCATCTGTCGGGCATCCTGTAATTTGCCCGCCATTTGCTTCAACACGCTCGATAATTCTATCTACTTCTTCCCTACTCGCCACATTAAGCGAAATCAAGACTTCATTGCCACTCGCTACTACCTGAAATGGTACGCGTTGAGCAAAGCTATCTGCCTGCATCAAAATCAAGTTGCCACCCTTAGGCAAAGTCGCAGACTTAATATCTCCAAACGTCGCAACTGCAAAACCGATTGCTTCATAAAACCGACCAGCTATTCAAGGTCTGCTACTGCTAATACTCAATGAAAATCAAAAGTGACCGAGGAAACGAAGCCGAAGATAGAACTGAAGTTCATCAAGGCAAGTTGACAACGGATAATGTTGATTTTCGAAGGGGATAAGTTCATCCAAAATGACTTCATCTCCTTCTCTTTTCTAATTGATAGGCTTCGTATAGAATGGACTGAAAAAATATAAAGAATTCTGATTGCACAAAAAAATTGCACTGATTTTTCAATGCAATTTTGGTATTACTAAGCATTTGCTGGAGTAAGAGTTTCCCCAATCGCTTCCAAGCGTTCTGCCCATTCTTGACGAGTCAAGCCGTTTTCAGAGATGTAACGGTTGCGCTCATGAGCACGGCATTCAGCTGAACAGCCACGAACATACTTGTGCTCATTCTCTTCTGATGTCAAAATACGACGGTTACAGAATGGATTGCCACAGTTGACATAGCGCTCACATGGTGTGCCATCGAACCAGTCCTTACCAACGACAACTGGGTTAACATGGTTAACATCGACCGCGATACGCTCGTCAAAGACATACATCTTCCCATCCCACAATTCACCACGAACTTCTGGGTCTTTACCATAGGTTGCGATACCACCGTGGAGCTGACCGACATCCTTGTAGCCTTCACGAACCATCCAGCCTGAGAATTTTTCACAGCGAACACCACCAGTACAATAAACAACTACGCGCTTGTCCATGAATTTCTCTTTGTTATCACGGACCCATTGTGGCAACTCACGGAAGTTGCGGATGTCTGGACGGATCGCACCACGGAAGTGACCAAGGTCATACTCATAGTCATTGCGTGTATCCAAAACAACTGTATCTTCGTCCAAGAGAGCTTCTTTGAACTCTTTTGGTGATAGGTAGGCACCTGTTGTCACGAGTGGGTCAATATCGTTGTCAAAGTCGTTGTCTTCTAAACCAAGGTGAACAATTTCTTTTTTATAACGAACAAACATTTTCTTGAAAGCTTGCTCATTTTCTTCATCAATCTTAAACCACAAATCGCTGAACAATGGGTTTGCATGAACGTAGTCCATGTACTTTTGAGTTGTTTCATAGTCACCAGAAACAGTACCGTTGATTCCCTCATCAGCAATCAAAATACGTCCTTTTAGTCCGATAGACTTACAGAAAGCTAGATGCTCAGCAGCATATTCTTTGGCATTTTCAATTGGAACATACTTGTAATAGAGTAGAACGCGAATATCTTTTGACATAGTGTCTCCTTTTCAATCTTTGCAATAGATGATAAAACTCTGTCATTTCTAATAAATGATACCTTACGTATTATATCGTTTAGCCCCTCAAAAGACAAAAATCTGAACTGAAAATTTAGAACCTGTATTCGCAGGTTCAGTGCTTATATGTAAAAAAATACGGTAACATGAATGACATGCTACTGCATTTATTGAAGGTTCGCTATAACTTCTTAGTCGTCTAATTCTGTTTTCAGTTGTCGGAGTTTTTCCAAGGTATCATGTCCGATAAGTTGGTCCATTTTTCGCTTATGGCGTCTAGCAATATTTTCCTTCCATTTATCTTCAATAGGATTATGTGGCTTCTCGGCTTTCCTTTGCTCTTTGATTTCTCTTGCCTCCTGCCACTCCACTCCTTTAATAACTTCTTCCCAATAGCTGGCAATGGCAGAGCAGAGATAGAGTTGGACCTTATTCAACCAGTGTCCAAAAAAAGTTTGCGGAGCACTTTCCTCCACTAGCCGATAGGTCCTTTGGATTTCAATAAGTTGACTTTGGTATTTTTCCCACTGGAGCATAGCTTTACTCGGCTTTTTTCGATAAAGTTGACGCTGTTTGATTAGAGCTATATACGGTGCAACAAAACGACTCGTCCGTATCTTGATAAAATTTCTGGAGGAGCGAATGGCCACCAGCATGCCTGAGCCCAATAAGCGTTCAACCTCCCTTGCCTGATTATCTGGAAAACGGTAATGAACTTGCCACCCCTCTTCTTCAACCACTAAGCGAATCTGCATCCTACCATTTTGCCAACTCGCCTCCACCTCTTGCTTTTCATCCCATAACTTTTGAAAAAAGAGAAGAAGGTAATAGCCTTGTTTACTAAGTTCATACCAACTGTTCGTGTGATAAAGGTAGGTCCGAATCGCTCCTTTCATATAAAATTCGCCATGGAAATCATAAAAAGTCGGCTGTTTATATGTAGATTGTGATGGGTGGTTACTAACTCGAAAAACCTTATAATAATAATTATTCCAAAGAATACATCCATAAATTGATTTCGTCGTTTTCGATTGATAAAGACTTAAAACTTCCTCGTCAGGATTGAGTATAGAATGAATAATCGGTCCCAACTTTTCTTCTGTCCAGACCATACTTCTCCCCTTGAACACATGTTTTTGTTTGTTTTATATTATTATATCATATATGTATTTTTTGGTATTGAAAAAACCCTAGAATTTTTTCTAGGGAAAATAAAAACTTAATCTTTAGACAAACTACCTGTCTTCGTTTGAGATTTTGCATAAACAACCAAAAGGAGTGTCCCTGCAATAGCAATTGTAATACTGTTTGCAATACCTGCTACAAGTCCCTGTGCAAAGACCTTATTCGCCGCCTCACTATAGATAAGAATATCTAAAACTGGGGCAATGACTCCCCAAGCAAGCACATTCGCCGCAATCTGAACAAGGTTAAAGAAAAGAATATCCTTCCCTTCAAAAATCCCTTCTTGAATACGCAGACGTTTTTTGGTAAGACCAACAACCAAACCAAAGACCCCTGATGCCAAAATCCATGACCACCATGGACCGTAAGTCAACGAATCCTTAAGCGTGTGCCCAATGAAACCGACCAAGAAGCCAACCACAGGACCAAATACAACTGCCAATAGCGATTGAACAGCGTATTGAAGCTGGATAGAAGTATTTGGGACAAAGGTTGGAATATTGATTAAATGACCAATAACCACAAAGAGGGCTGCGCCGATACCAGTAGCAACGACTGTTTTGATTGAATTATTTTTCATAACTATCTCCTAAAATTTCTTTAATTACTAATACGTTTGATTTCAATATGCCAGTTTTGACCTACACCGACATTATAAGCCTTGGCAAATGAGCCCTGATTAATCGCAACACCTACACGATAGAGGGAATTGATATAAATCAATGGCTGTCCGATACGTACATCCGCAAAGGACTTGCCATAGGTTACTTGGTTTTGATACACAAGCATGTCGTTATTGTATATGGTCACTTCAAAGCGATCTTCAAACTGCGGTTGCAAGGTGTAAAATTCTTCCCTCGTAATCGAGGTCCAAAGCGAGCCAAATCGAACATCCAGAATATCAATTGCACCTTTTACATAGTCCGAACCAACTTCCGTTGGGACTGTTGGAATTTCCACAATCTTATCCACGCTTAATTCTGGACCAACTTCTTCAAAGCTAATGTGTCCAGAAGCCAATTTAGCTCCCGTATAGGCATAAACATCTCGACCATGGAAGGTGTACGAATGTTCTGTATTGGCACGGCGATTGGCCACCTCTGAAATTTCTCGAACCGCCTTTATCCCCACATATTTTTTGATGAAGGATAGCGTCCCATTATCTGGCGTTACAATGTAGTGATTTTGTTCGGTCAAAGCTACTACACTCTTACGTTTTGAACCAACTCCCGGATCGACAACCGAAACAAATGTTGTTCCCTCCGGCCAGTATTCGACCGTTTGAAAGAGGCGATATGAACCCTCAAAGATATTGTACGGAGTAATATCATGAGTTAGATGGTGAACAACTAAATCTCTCGATTCTTGGAGAGCAACACCAATCATCGCTGAAACTGCACCATCAACTAAACCAAAATCTGATTGTAAAACAAGTAAATTATTTGACATACATTCTCCTAATCTTATTACCGTTCTATGATAACAGAAAACCCGTGACCATTCAAATAGATATTTCCAAAGCCTGGCTATAGTTTTTCCTTATACCTCATCTATCAAGCACTCTACTATCAGCCACCGAAAACTCCGCAAATTTTTCCATCGTACCTTATTCAAACTTAAGCTAAAATATCCCCACTTCTCTAGTTCCAACCAACTATCGTCTTTGAGCAATTGGATACAAAGAAAACTGCCTAACGGCAGTTCCAATCTCCAACCTTCTAGGACATCCCACGTACAATGAGAATCGTCTACCGACGATTCCAATCTCCAACCTTTTAATAAAAATGACTGTCCCCCGGACTTTTGAGTATAAAGAAAACTGCCTGCCGGCACGGCAGTTCCAATCTCCAACCTTCTAGGACGTCCCACGTACAATGAGAATCGTCTACCGACGATTCCAATCTCCAACCTTTTAATATAAAAAAACGTGCTACGTAGCACTTTTTTTTATATTAAAACCCATCTACATTTGTGTAGATTTTTTGGACGTCTTCGTCGTCTTCTAGGGCATCGTAGAGTTTTTCAAATGTTGCGAGGTCATCGCCTTCAAGTGATACTTCTGATTGTGGGATCATTTCAAGTTCAGTGACGTTGAACTCTTGGATTCCTGATTCTTTAAGTGCCACGATTGCCTTGTGCAAATCAGTTGGAGCTGTATAGACAGTGATTGTGCCGTCTTCTGCTTCTACGTCATCCACTTCGACATCTGCTTCAAGGAGCAATTCGAAGATCGCATCTGCATCATCACCAGCAAAGACAACCACACCTTTTTTATCAAACATGAATGATACAGAACCAGATGCACCCATGTTACCGCCGTTTTTACCAAAAGCAGAACGCACGTTAGCTGCCGTACGGTTTACGTTTGATGTCAAAGTATCAACGATAATCATAGAACCATTTGGTCCAAAGCCTTCGTAACGACCTTCCACGAAGGTTTCGTCTGTGTTTCCTTTTGCCTTGTCAATGGCCTTGTCAATGATGTGTTTTGGAACCTGCGCTTGCTTAGCACGGTCGATAACAAATTTCAGCGCTGAGTTTGTTTCTGGATCTGGGTCACCCTTTTTCGCTGCTACATAGATTTCAACACCAAATTTGGCGTAAACTTTTGAGTTAGCACCGTCTTTTGCGGTTTTCTTGGCTACAATATTGGCCCATTTACGTCCCATGGGGAACCTCCTACATTTTATAAAATCGCTTTATTATACCATAAATGGCAAGGATTGAGAAGATTTTTAAAATCTTCTTCACTATACAGTTGACATGTATAGTTTCCCGATATATAATATATAGTACAACTATACATTTGAACTACATAGGAGAAACCAAATGAAAAGGAACAAGCATCTCCCCTTAACGGAGACAACCTACTATATTCTATTAGCCCTCTTGGAACCTGCCCATGGCTACCATATCATGCAAAAAGTAGAGGATATGAGTGATGGTGATGTGAAAATCGCTGCAGGAACCATGTATGGAGCGATTGAGAATCTTTTGAAACTAAAATGGATTTGTTCTGTTCCAAGTTCCGATAAAAGAAGAAAAGTCTATCAAGTAACAGCAACGGGCCAAGAGATTATTAAACTGGAAACACAGCGTATTCAAAAACTACATCATATTGCCAAAGAATTAGGTTTTTAAGGAGGAAGCCATGATAAGACACAAATTATTCACCAGTTTACAAGAGGAAGAACATTGGATCAATTCGATTCAATCCGAAGGTTATCAGCTTGTCAAAGTAACTCCGTGGACAGCAACCTATCATTTTGAAAAATGTAGTCGAACCCCTCATCCCGTACGCCTTGATTTTCATGAACATATTGCAAAAGGAGAATATTCAAATTACCTCTCTCTATTTGAAGACTGTGGTTGGCAACCTATACAAGGTAGTCGTAGATGTGGCATCCATTATTTTCAACAAACAATCGAAACTTCAAGCACAGAAATTTTTTCTGATACCGAATCGAAAAAAGCATTCTATTCACGCTACCAAAATTATGCCTACTCCTATTTCGGATTATTTCTGACTTTATTTTTTATCCATTACCAAGTTGGACTCCAAAATGGATACACACTTTGGAATCCTAAATCCTGGTACCTAACTCCAGGACTATGGGAACGAACTGGTACCAGTTTTTGGTTTGGTTTTCTCTTTGAAACCCCATTCGCATTGTTTAGAAGTGGCATTATTCCCTTATTTTTCCTTGCTTGGTCTATTTATTTCCTCCATATCGCTGAAAAAGGTAAAAAAGAAGCGAAGAAATTAGAAAAATACTGATGGCATACTATCCAAAAGAAAAAGATTGAAAAGAGTTGACTGCAATCATCTTTTCAATCTTTTTTACTTTTTACAACTCTACTGTCGCAACTTGGCTATCTTGACTGACCTGTCCAAGATTTTCAAGGCTGACAGATTTGATTTCAGCTGTGTTTGTGAAGGCAACGACGATAGTTGTTTCACGTCCTGCTGAGCGAATGGCTTCCAAATCTGCGACAAGGAGCAAATCCCCTGCTTCAACACGTTGACCATCTGTTACCTTAGTTGAGAATGGAGCACCGTTTAGTGCAACTGTGTCTAAACCAACGTGAACTAAAACTTCTACACCCTTGTCAGACAAAATACCGACAGCGTGTTTGGTTGGGAAGACACTGGTTACAATACCTGAAACTGGTGCGTAAACATTGCCTGAGCTAGGCTCAACTGCATAACCGTCGCCCATCATTTTTTGTGAGAAGACCGGATCTTTCACTTCTGTGATGGCAATGGCTTGCCCTTCAGCAACAGAGTAGACTGTCTCCGTCACACCTTTGAACTGAGTCTCAGGAGCAACTTCTTCTGTCGCAACAATTTCCGTACGAGGAATGGCTACGCCAGATTCTAGCAAGTCTTGAATGTCTGATTTGAGAACATCTGCTTTTGGTCCGTAGACTGCTTGAACACCTGAGTCTTTGATAATCAAGCCCATAGCACCAGCCTGTTTCCAAGCATTTTCATCTCCAACCTGTGCCACATCTTTAACACTAACGCGAAGACGAGTCATACAAGCATCCACATCTGCGATATTATCACGACCACCAAGCAAGTTGATGATTTGAACCACTTGTGAATTGGCATCCGCAGTATCTACGTTTGAGTTTGAAACCACATCCGTTGTTTCTGTATCATAGTTGCCATTGCGTCCAGCTGTTGCTAGGTTGAATTTCTTAATCATAAAGTTGGCAATGAAGTACATACCAACCGCAAAGAGGGCTGTTACCCAGATAAAGTTAATAACATCCATACCGATACCAGCTTTGATCGCCATCGGTGTACGTGTAAGGAATTCGATATTACCAAATGAGTGCATACGCAAGTTGACAATGTCAGCCATGGCAAAAGCCGCACCTTGTACAAAAGCATAAACGACATAGAGTGGCATTGCTGCAAACATGAACATAAACTCAATTGGTTCTGTTACACCTGTCAAGAATACGGCAAGTGCTGAAGAAATAAACATACCTTTGTACTTATGTTTTTTATCTTCATCCACATTGCGGTACATAGCGTAAGTCAATCCCATCAAAATCCCTGATGAACCAATCATTTGACCAACTTTGAAACGGGCTGGAGTAATGTTTGCAAGAAGGTCATTGTACTGAGCCATATCGCCAGCATCTTTGAGGTTGATCAAGTCTGTAATCCAAGCCAACCAGAGCGGATCTTGTCCAAATACTTGTGTACCTGCTTGTGCACCTGTCAAGATGTCATAGGTGCCACCAAGTGATGTATAGTTCATTGGAATGGTCAACATGTGGTGCAAACCAAATGGAAGAAGCAAACGTTCCAAGGTACCATAAACAAAAGGTGCAAGAATTGGTGCTGTATCCTGTGAGCTTGCAATCCATTTACCAAAGCTGTTGATTCCTGTTTGAACAACTGGCCAAAAGATAGCTAATCCTAGCGCTACAAGAACTGAGCGATAGATAACCACAAATGGTACAAAGCGTTTACCGTTAAAGAAGGTCAAAACATCAGGTAATTTGCGGTAATTGTAGTATTTGTTATAGGTTGTTGCCCCTACAAAACCAGCGATGATACCAACGAAGACACCCATGTTCAGAGCAGGCTGACCCAAGATGTTGACGAAGTAGCCTGAAACTGGAATCTCTGTTCCAAAAACAGTGGTTACGGTTGCTGCTGCATCTGCAAGCATGTCAGTCGTCACTCCAAAGAAGTGACCTGTAATCAAGTTAATAAGGATGAAGGCAAGACCTGCTGAGAAGGCACCACCAGCCTTTTCCTTAGCCCAGCTTCCACCGATAGCCAAGGCAAAGAGCAAGTGAAGGTTTCCGATAATCCCCCAACCGATTTGGGCAATGATATTCCCAATACGAATCAAGAGTTCTGATTCTGGGCTGATTAACGGAATAGAGTTTCCGATAGAAACCATCAGACCTGCTGCAGGCATAACTGCAATCACGACCATTAAACACTTACCGAATTTTTGCCAAAATTCGAAACTAAGAAATTTTTTCATTTTTTCTCCTTTATTTTTTGGCTCTGTGCCATTTTATACATTAATTTCAACTTCCACACCAAAATGGTCTGAAATAATCGGACGATTCTCTCCATTGAAAATCACTAAGCTGGATAAAACTTCCTTTTTCTGATTTAAGAAAATGTAATCCAATCGTTTTTCCTGACTGTGACCAGCCCAGCCATCGATAGCCTTTTCAACCGTAATCCCCTGGTCTTTTTCCATCGCTAGATTATATGAATCATAAAGACCGAGCTCTGTAATCGCTTCGTAGGCCTCTCGATCTGAGAAGGCATCGGTATTAAAATCTCCCATAAGAATCTTAAAACGTCTATTGCCAGTCCGTTCCACAATCGTACGAATGTTATCAAGCTGGTCTTCCTCTTCACTCCCTGGAAGATTGATGTGACAAGAATACAGGTCGATCAACTGGTCTTGATAGAAGACCGTCAATCCCATAATTTTTCGTGATAGGATGGAATCAATAGATTTATTCTGACTACAATAAAATTGATCCACTTCATAAACTGGCAACTTGGTAAGAAAGGCAATCCCTTCTTCGTACTTATCGTAGCCGATATGTGAGTTGCTCCAATAATATGAATAGTCAAATTGTCCCAAGGTTCTTAATTTTTCTAATAAAATCAAGCCATAATTATCCGCCTTCAAGTCTTTCGTTACCAAATCAGCAGTTATGAGCTGATTGACCTCTTGAAGAGCGATGACATCATAAGCCTTTTCAGCTATTGTTTGGGCTAAAACATCTAGTTTTTCATCCTGCCTTTCTTCTAACCAGGCGTGGACATTAATTGTTAGTAATTTCATTGCTCCCCCTCTCTCTGAAAATGCGTAACCGTTTTCTTTTATAGGAATAGTATAGCGTAAACGTTTGCATTAGTCAATAGCTTTTCCGTAATATTTTAAACTTTTACGTAAAAGTTGTATATTCTACTAAATAAAATAGATGTATTGCCCCTTTCTAGCTCTTTTATGATACACTAATGGGTAGAAAGACAGGAAACTATGAGTAAGTATAAAAAAGTTTATCAAGATATTAAGAAAAAAATCGAAGAGCAGGTTTGGTCAACTGGACAGGCCCTACCGACAGAAAATGAATTAATGGAAGTGTATTCCTACTCCAAGGACACCATTCGCAAAGCACTATCTCTTCTTGAAATGGATGGTTATATTCAAAAGAAACAGGGGAAATCTTCTATTGTTATCGAACATGGTCTAATGAAGGACCAATATCTTTCTGAAATTAAAACAGCGGGCGAATTGAACAAAAGATCACAGCACCAAATTCAGACCCAGCTTACTTCGCTTTATATTATTCAAGGTCAAGAAGATTTAATGTCAACTTTCGAAGTTGATGATAAGGTAGATTTCTATCGAGTGAGTCGGGTACGGACAATTGACGGTGAGCGGTTGGAATATGACATTTCCTATTTTGACCGTAGGGTCGTCCCTTATCTCAGCAAAGAAATTGCCGAAAGCTCTATTTACCGCTACTTAGAAGAAGAACTCCATTTAACAATTTCTCATTCCAGACGTGAAATTTCCTTCCGTTTTGCAAACGAAGAAGAAAAACAATTGATGGACTTAGGAGACTATGACATGGTCGTCGTGGTCACTAGCATCACCTATCTTTCAAATGGTCAAGCTTTCCAGTATGGAACAATTAGTTACCGTCCAGACAAAGTTAGCTTTGTATCAATGGCGAAACGGTAAAAGGAAACTTTCGATTTTTTTGATCAAGTGTACAAAACTTCTAGAATTTTATAGTTATAAAAAGAATGTCTCTGCTTTTGCAGAGACATTCTTTGCATTTATATACTAAGGAGAGTACCAATAATGGTAAAAACTGGTCGGTTTTTATTCTTCAACACATAGGAAGAATTGATCTGATAAGTTTTGGAGTGGTTCAATCAACTTTCCTACTAATTGTTGGAATTCAATTAGTTACTGTGCCAAATATCTTCATTGTACTGTTCAATCGTACGGTCAGATGAGAAGAATCCAGCTTTGGCAATGTTATGAACAACTTTCTTGTTCCATGAATCTTGATCTTCGTAGTCTGCAAAGACTTGTTCTTTTACTTCAATGTATTCAGCCAAGTCAATCAAGGTCATGAACCAGTCTTTCGAAATCAATTCATGGTGCAGACGGCCAAGACGTTCTTCGTTACCAAGTGCTTTTACCTCATCGCTAACGATAAAGTCAACTGCACGTTTGATATTGGCATCGCCATTGTAGTAGTCCGCAGATACATATCCAGCCTTATCGTACAAGTCGATGATGGTATCTGAATCTTTACCAAATGTATAGATGTTATCCATACCAGCCAACTCAGCAATCTCAACGTTGGCACCATCCATTGTACCAAGTGTCAATGCACCGTTGAGCATGAATTTCATGTTACCAGTACCTGACGCTTCTTTAGAAGCCAATGAGATTTGTTCTGAAATGTCTGTTGCAGGGATGAGTTTCTCAGCAACTGTCACATTGTAGTTTTCTACCAAGTGAACATTGAGGTATTTATTTACTTCTGGGTCATTGTTGATCAACTCTGACAAGCAAAGAATCAAGTGAATGATGTCTTGTGCAATGATGTAGGCAGGTGCCGCTTTACCACCGAAGATAACAGTGATTTTACGTTTCGGAAGGTTACCATTCTTGATTTCAAGGTATTTATGGATAACATACAAGGCATTCATTTGTTGGCGTTTGTACTCGTGGAAACGTTTGATTTGTGTATCAATAATAGAATTTTCATCCAGCTCGATACCTTTGTTGTCTTTAAGGTAACGTTTGAGAGCCAACTTATTGTTGAACTTGATTTCAGCCAACTTAGCATGAACTTCCTTGTCATCAGCAAAGGCAAGCAATTTTTCAAGTTTAGTCGCATCTGTCAAGTATTCATCGCCAATCAATTCTTTGATGTAATCAGCAAGGTCTTGGTTGGCAAATTCCAACCAACGGCGGAAAGTGATACCGTTTGTTTTATTGTTGAATTTTTCTGGATAAAGCTCGTAGAAAGCTTTCAATTCAGAGTTTTTGAGGATTTCTGTGTGAAGCGCAGCTACACCGTTCACTGAGTTAGAGAAGTGGATATCCATGTGAGCCATGTGTACACGACCTGATTCATCAATGATTTGGACTGCTGGGTCTTTAATTTCTGCACGAATAAGGGCATCCAATTCTTTGATGATATCAACCAAGTGTGGCACCACTTCTTCAAGGAACTCAAGTGGCCATTTTTCAAGTGCTTCCGCCAAGATAGTGTGGTTTGTGTAACCAGTCATATTCTTAACGATGGCAACTGCTTCCGCAAATTCAATACCATGCTTTTCAGTCAAAAGACGGATCAACTCAGGAATCACCATTGATGGGTGAGTATCGTTGATTTGCACATAAGCGTAGTCAGCCAAGTCATGCAAGTTTGAACCGCGCTCAATTGCTTCATCAATCAAAAGTTGAGCAGCATTTGATACCATGAAATATTGTTGGTAGATACGGAGCAATTCACCATTCTTATCAGAATCATCTGGGTACAAGAAGAGTGTCAAGTTTTCTTTAATATCAGTCTTGTCAAATGAAATACCGTCTGTAATCAAGTCATAGTTTACTGACTCAATATCAAACAAATTGAGGTAGTTCTTAGTCTCTTTTTTATAGCCAAGAATATCAAGACGATCCAATTTTGATTTCAAAGTGAAGTTTTTGAATGGAACATCATAGCTGATAGTTGTTGGAATCAACCAAGAATCATTTTCAATCCAGAAGTTTGGCTCTGCTTCTTGCTCATTTTTCTTAAATACTTGGCGGAAAAGACCACAGTGGTAGTTCAGACCAACACCTTCACCGTTGATAGCAAGTGTTGACATAGAATCAACGAAACATGAAGCTAGACGTCCCAAACCACCGTTACCAAGTGATGGTTCTGGTTCAACATCTTCAACCTGCGCCAATGATTTACCAGCTGCTGCCAATTCTGCTTGAACGTCTTTATACACACCCAAGTTAATCAAGTTGTTTGACAAGAGTTTACCGATAAGGAACTCAGCTGAGATATAGTAAACTTTACGTTTTCCTGTGTTTTTTGGTTTTGAAGCTGCTGCATCTTTTACATAGTTCAACAGTTGAAGATAGATTTCTTCATTTGTCAAATCAGCTAATTTCTTCGAAGTATTTGTTTCTGCAAATGTTGTAAATTTAGTCATGGTTTTCATTTCCTCGTTGGTATAGTAATGTCATTTTTGTCAAGAAGTCTTTGCGTTCTTGGGTCAAGTCTTCAGCTTTCATGCGCCATTCCCAGTTTCCACCGATAGTTGACGGCATATTCATTCGACTTTCTTCTCCCAAGTCTAGGACGTCTTGCATGGTTGCGATAGCTGTATCACTCACTGTTGCAAACAGCATACGGAGCATAGCTTGGCTAACTTTTTCAATCGGCTTACGGTTGCTGTAGGCATCCACGTATTCTTGTTGTTCTGGATCAAGATTGTTGTACCAGCCATTGACAACCTCATTATCGTGAGTTCCAGTGTAGGCAACTGAATTTGGAATGCAACGGTGTGGAGCATCGATACTCTTACCTGTTACATCAAAGAAACCAAATTCTAAGATTTTCATGCCTGGATAGCCACAATCCGCAAGCAATTTGCGAGCTTTAGCGTCAATGTTTCCAAGGTCTTCTGCAATGATTGGAAGGTCTCCAAGTGTTTCTTTGACAGCCTTGAAGAGATTGTAGCCAGGACCTGGTTCCCAAGTTCCAACTTTTGCCACCTCTGCCTTACCATCAACTTGCCAGAAGTCTGAGAAACCTTTGAAATGGTCAATCCGAAGGACATCATAAAGTTTGAAACTTTCATGGATACGATAAATCCACCAGTTATAGCCTGTTTTTTCATGTTCTGGCCAATCGTAAATAGGATTTCCCCATAATTGACCATCTGCCGAGAAGTTATCAGCTGGTACACCTGCTACATAAAGCGGCTTGCGTTCACTGTCCAATTTGAATAGTTGGGGTTTTGTCCACACTTCAACGCTATCAGCAGAAACATAGATTGGCATATCTCCGATGATTTTGATGTGGTGTTTGTTGGCATATTCTTTCAATTGTTTCCATTGGCTGAAGAAGAAATACTGTGTGACTTTGTAGTAGTCGATTTGATTTGCCAATTCTAAGCGGTACTTATCAAGAGCTTCCTCATTGCGAGCTACAACTTTTTTATCTTCCCATTCTTGGAGAGCTTTATTACCAAAGTATTCCTTGATAGCCATGAACTCCGCATAATCTGTCAACCAAGATGAGTTAGCCTTTTCAAACTCTAGAAAAGCAGCTTTCTTCTTATCATCTTGTAAAAATGCTTGAACTGCCTTCTCCAAAATTGGTCGACGAACTTGATAGATAAGAGCATAGTCTACTTTTTCAGGATTATCTCCAAAATTTACATCTTGGAAATCTTCTGTTGCCAATAAGCCATCTTCAACCAAGAGGTCAAAGTCTATCAAGTGTGTATTTCCTGCAATAGCAGAGAAAGACTGGTAAGGAGAATCTCCATAGCTTGTAGTTGTTAGTGGTAAAATCTGCCAGTAGGTTTGCTTGGTTTCCACCAAGAAATCTACAAAATCATAGGCAGACTGTCCAAAAGTACCAATACCAAACTTACCTGGAAGTGAGGTAATATGCATCAAAATTCCACTGGTACGATTTGTCATAAAAACGTTTTCCTTTCTGTCGGTTACGAATATAGTTTAACGCAAACGTTTGCACTTGTCAAGGATTTTATAAAAAAAGTTTTAATGTGCTCTAGAAAGCCTATTTTATAGCATTTGTTAGCGAATAACAAAAAAGAAAAAATCAGATATTTCTATCCGATTTTTCAAATTCTTCACTATTTTTAAGCAAAGCTTTGCTCTTTTATTTGGATGCTTCCATCAACCACATCCGCTTCCAGATATTTGACATCAACATGATCCAAATAGAAATCCGTCACCTTATCACGAATCTGATTTTCAATCACACGGCGCAGAGGACGGGCTCCCATGGCCTTGTCATAGCCTTCTTCCATCAAGAATTCTTTGGCAGCTTCCGTTACCGTTAATTGGATGCCTTTCTTCGCCAGGGTATTATTGACCTGGGCCAAGAGTAATTCTACAATGGCTTTGAGATCATCTTTATCCAAATGCTTGAACTCGATGACTGCGTTAAAACGATTGAGAAACTCTGGGCGGAAGAATGGTGCGATGCGGTCCATGATGTCTTGATTTTCTTCACCTTCTGCCATTCCATAACCAAAACCTGCATTAGAAGTCGCGATAATAATGGTATTTTTAAAGTTAACTTGGTTGCCCTGTCCATCAGTCAAATGCCCATCATCTAGCACTTGCAAGAGAAGGGTAATCACTTGTGGATCAGCTTTTTCAATCTCATCCATAAGAACGATTGAGTACGGATTGCGGCGGACGCGCTCGGTAAGAGTATGGGAATTGTCATCGTAGCCAATGTAGCCAGCTGTGGTACCGATTAATTTGGAAACGGCTGTCCGATCGCTGTATTCAGACATATCCAAACGAATAATGGCATCCTTGTTACCAAACAAGTCTAGTGCTAACTGTTTTGCCAACTCTGTCTTACCCACACCTGTCGGACCAACAAAGAGGAAGGAACCAATTGGACGGTTGCCATCATCAAAACCTGCACGATTCCGACGAATGGCACGAGATACAGCTTCCACCGCATCGTCTTGACCGATAACGTTTGCTGCCAGACGATTTTTCAATTCCTTGAGTCGTTCAATGTCAGAAGCTCCCATTTGAGAGACTGGAATTCCTGTCATCCGCTCAACCGCCTGAGCCACATCATTAACAGTCGCCACCACTTTCTGTTGCTCCGTATGATTATCAATCTGTTTTTGTAGCTTATCAATACGGACTTTTTCATTCAAGGCTTTTTCATAATCCTCTTTTTCAGCTGCTTCCAACTGCAACTGTTTTGCCTCAGCCATTTCTGCTTCTAAGGTCTGAATATCTGTCACAGGATGTTGTGCAGCCAAATGTGCAGCGGTCACATCGACTAGGTCAATAGCCTTATCAGGCAAGCTACGTTGTGGAATATATTGGACGGAATAATCAACCGCAGCTCTCAAAACCTCATCTGGCAATTCAATATTGTGGTGGGCTTCATAAAGCGGCTTAATCCCTTTCAAAATCTGGTAGGTGTCCTCTGCGGACGGAGCATTGACCTTGACTTCATTGAAACGACGAGCCAGAGCAGCATTCTTGTGAATAGTATTGCGGTATTCGTCCTGTGTAGTGGCACCGATAACCGTCAATTCCCCACGGGATAAAGCTGGTTTGAGAATATCCGCTAAACCCTTGGAACCTGAGTCTCCGCCAGTGCTACCAGCTCCCAAAATCTGATGAATTTCATCAAAGAAGAGAATGATATTTCCAGCTTTTTTGACTTCATCCACAAGATTCTGCACATTTTCCTCAAAAGCTCCACGATACTGAGTCCCAGCCTCCAAGCCTGAAATGTCGATGGAGATGATTTCCTTGTTCTTAATGGCTGCTGGCACATCACCATTGACAATGGCTTGAGCCAATCCTTCTACTACCGCTGTCTTTCCGACACCAGCATCACCGACCAAAACAGGATTATTTTTCGTACGGCGAGCTAGGATTTCAGAGGTTTCTTGGATTTCCTTGTTTCGTCCAATGACTGGATCCAACTTACCTTCACGCGCATCTTGTGTCAAATTGCGACCAAGTTTTGCAAGAATTCCGTCTGACTTTATCTGACCTTTAGCCTGTGTTTGAGCCACTTCTTCTGTCTGTGGCAGGCGACCAGTCTGACGGTACATAGCAAATTCTTCTGGTGTCACTTCACGCCCATTGATAGAATAACGGCGACGTTCTGTGCTGTAGCCACCCATGTTGCCCATGAGTTGATTGAAAATGTCGTCCATATTGTTAAAGTTATTGAAATTGTTGTTCATAGTTTTTACCTCGTTTCATGTTATGTTTTTATTGACCAAAACTGACCTTTTTGTGATAAAAAAATAGTTAATAGGGTATAATCCTGTCTTTCATAGCAACCTCCTTAGAAGTTTGTCTTTTACTGACCATTTAGTCAATTTGTCGGTCAAACTTTTTTGTTTGACCTAAACTGACCTTTTGTTCAAAGAATTTGTAAGGCCCTTTACCTTACGAATCTTATTTTACATCATTGGTCAGTAAAAGTCAATAGTTTTGTTTGACCTTTTTTGACTTTTATACAAAAAAATCTACCTGACGGTAGATTTAGATGATAATCCCTTCCAAATGATCTAGTTCATGCTGAACAATCTGGGCTTGGAAGTCTGTCAGCTTTAGGCTGATCTTTTTCCATGAAGCATCAAAAAACTCCACTTCAATCTCCTGATAGCGTGTCGTCGGGCGAGTACCTTCCAGCGACAGGCAGCCCTCTTCTGTCTGATAGGGCTTGGCCTTGCTGATGAGGACGGGATTGTACATGACCAGGTTGGTAAAACCCATATTGACGATGATAATCCGCTTTTTGACGCCAATCATGTTGGCCGCCATGCCCACGCAGGCATGAGCATTGGCTGCTAAAGTGTCCTGCAAGTCCTGACCGACCTGCACATCTAGCTGAGTCGCAGGCTCAGACTTCTGCTGCAGGAAGAAAATATCTTTCATAATAGGTTGAATCATGGGGTGTCCTTTCTGGCTACACATTCTTCCAGATAGGACGCAATTGAGGAATGAATCTCTTTTTCTAATCCATTGTGCCACAAAAAGACTTTACCAGTCGAATCCGCTAAAACAAGCATATCATCAAAATGTAGATCCTCTAAAATAAATTTCTCTTTAGGAAAATTTTCATACAGACTACGCGCTTCCAAGGTGGTTGCAACTACATCGGTCCAAGTATCTCCTTTCAATCCATTCCATTCTGTTCCATAGAATGAAATCACCCCATACTCTTTCAAATAGTCCTTATACTCTGCTGGAAATATCAACTGAAGCTTACTCTCAGCCACTGCCACTTCTTGCTCACTAGCAGGGCTACCGCTATAAAGACCTTGGACTACTTTTATTTTATCTACTAACTGACTCATACTTGTTCCTCCATAAGTACTTTAGCAATTGATCGCTTATCTCTAGCAAAATCTAAACCATGATCAACATCAGATTTACCTGGCTTATGCAACATTTCTTTATTCCCATTCTTAATGTGTTCTTCTTTCGTCAATAAGGCATAATGACCACCGTTTTTTTGACCGATATGGTGAACTTCTAAAGGTTGACCATCCTTTATCGGTAGTAATCCACTTTGCAATCGCTCTGCGTTGGTTCGCCCCTGTGAGTCTACAACTCTATCAAACGATAAATCTTTTGGAATAAGACAAAATCGTGGCTCCCCATTTTCTTTCTGTCCAAATTGCACAGCTCGCATTCCTATGTCCATATAATGCTTGAGTTCCTGAGAATTGTAAATATCCTTAGCTATCTCTTTGGGAAACCCTTGGGCTTGAGCTAGAAATTCTTGAGGCTTGCTCAGACCATCATAGCGAAAAGTGGTTTTATTATCAGATGCAGCTTCCAATCGCTTATCTGAATCTATCGGCTTTTCAAAGGCATCTATCGCTCGTTTGCCAACTTCATTTACGACAGGCTTAACTGCCTCCGCAACAGTTTTCAATCCTTCTATCATATTAAGTCTCCATTTCGTAACCAATCCTGCATGGCCTTGTGGTCTTTTAGTTCAAATAAATAATAACAAGTCATCAAGCCCTGTACTAAATCCCGTCTGGCCTGCTCACTGATCGTCTCAGGTATACTACTGTCAATTTCCTGCTGAAGTACCTGTGTCAAAGCGGGTGGCTCTAACCCTTTTTCTGCTTTCAACCGAATTTTCTCGACTAATTCTGGGTATACTTTCCCGAGAATGTGCGCCAGTTCATGCATACTAAAATTATCTGGGGATGTTGTTCGTAAGAAGTTAAAGATTCTTACTTGAGTCAAACTATCAAGACCTACTGCTAGAGTTAATTCTTGTAATTCTTCAAAAGACAAGGTGCTATCTAGGTTTGGGCTAGTAGTCAGTAATTCTAAAATAGCCAAGCGGTGATAGGGTGATTCTGTCCTTACTAATTGGGTTGGTTGTTGAAATACCATTTCAGTTGAGTCATACTTTGCCACCTTACATAAAACTGGTTCCAGCCATTCATTTTGATAGACTGCTGCGACACCTTTCGGCAGTTTGGCCAATTCATTTATTTGTTCTTCATTTAGATTAGCAGACTTACCAACCAACTCCCTATCGGAATATTCAGGTAAGCGCAAAATAATCTTGGTATTGGTATTACGAATAACAGCTAAGTCTAAGAGACCTGGCGACTGATCTGCGATAATAAAGCCCTCTCCATATGTCCTCATCTCAGCGATGGCATTGGTCAACATCTCCACACTTTTTCCAAGTAAATTACTAGATTCGGTTGCCTGTTCTGTTGATGTACGTTTCAAGAGATTGTGGGCCTCTTCTAAAACAGTCACATGGCGGAGCTGCTGATTCATACCCTGACTAGAAACCATTCGGTATTCTTGCATTTTTAAAATGAGGAGACCCATTATCAGCGATTTGGTCTCACTAGAACCCAGACGACTCAAATCCACGATAACATTTTCATCAAATAACTTCTCGGATGAAATCTCATCTTCTGTAAACATCAACTGGTAAATCCCCGTTGTCAGTGACTCCAAGCGTGTCAGCAAAGCTCCTTTATAGGCTCCCTTATTATCATTGTCGTATTCGCTCGAGTCGATAATTTCTCTGATTGTCCGTAAGACATCTGCAAACGTTGGGAAAATGGTTTTTGAATAAGTATTCACTGACGAAATCAAATCCCAGCCACAATCTTGATAGGCTTGTTCAATGGCTTTTTTCAAAACAGCAGGCATCGCTGCATACATTGGCCAACAAACATTGAAGAGTTCTACAAGACGGTCTAAATGTTCTAGGATATGAATGCCTTCAGGGAAGCTGAATGGATTTATTTTTAATAAGGGAGTGATAGTTGGATTGGTTCCAAAAACTGCCACATCCTCATCTGAGCCAAAAACCTGCTTATATTCTCCTTTAGCTGGCTCTACAACCAAAAATTTAATTCCTTTTTCCCTAGCCTGAGCGAGCAATTGATAGACGGTATTACTCTTACCTGTACCTGTACTACCTGTAATAAATGTATGGGAGGCCAAGGAAGGTAAGGAAAGCTGAACTGCTGTATTTTCCTCATGATTCATGTGGAAAATATTTCCCAAAGGAAGTTGCTCCTGATCATCTTTCTCCTCAAAAGTAGAGATATTACGACCAAACTGAGCACACTCTAAAACAGGAAGACCGGCAATCGATTTCTGAGGAAAATTGAGAGCATAGGCTAATTCCTTTCCAGACAGTGGCGTGGCTGCTGTGACGATTTCTGGATAAACTGCAAATTCTTCATCAATCTCTAGAATTTCTGGGTTGAAACCAAAGAGAGGGTGGCGTAAATCTCTCAAGTAGGCAGTCAGTGCTTTAGCCTTATCACGTTCCATTTGAACATCCCCACGCCAAAGATTGACAACTGTTTGCGACAGATGCGATTCTTCTCCCTGAGTCAAGGCCAAATAGGAATGGGCAACGTTATTGGCAATAGTTGGATCTTCACTCAAAACATAGGCAGAAAAATCCCATAGTCCCAAGGCAGTAGACAATTCCAAACGCTCCATCTGCTTGTCTAAATTTTTTAGAGCGTGCTGAACATGGTGGTTGACAAAGGACTGACTAATGCCTTCATTTTTCCCAATGGTAGCAGTCACACTGGAAGTTCGAGCAAAATTAGCTCCAAAATTGGCACCTAGACTGCTAGAAACTGTTTTCCCAACGGCATTGGCAACCGAGGCTGTTTTGCCTATTGTATTGGTGATGCCTTTGGCGATTGATTTGCTTTTGTTCCAATTATGACCTCCGTTGAGTATTTTAATATTTACACCTGCTTGCCAACCACTTCCTTTGGTATTGGTCTCCGTCTCACTAGTTCCTCTTGACTCAGTTTGACCTTGCGAATGGGTTTGGGTTAGATTGTGACCTGTCTGGCTTCCGACACTGGCACCAATATTAACCCCAACAGTTGCAGAAGAGCCTCTGGAATCTGATTCTGTCAATTGGAACTGGGTCTGCCAAGTGGCATAAGGAGATAGGTTAGAATAAATCTGAGAAAGATGCAATTTTCTATCTGTAACATCCAAAACTGGCGTTGCCAGGAGGACAAGAATGTATTCTTGTTCTTTGTTTTCAGGTACAATGCCATCCAATAATTTTTCGATTGTCTGACTGATGAACTTCTCTGATTTCTCCGTTGGAATATTAGAAGCTGTTGCTACTGAGTAGGGAATATAGTCCTCAAAACAAGGCAGGCTACCTCTTCCAACCTCCTCTTTCCAAGCTGCACCTGGAAAATTTCCCTTGATAGCTGAGACCAATCGCTTGCGGTAACTATCAACATCTGCATTACTATCCGCATTTTCAGTGTTAGTGACCGCTAAATATACAGATGTTTCCTCCTGTTTACGGTGGAAAACAAGAGAAATATTACAAGGAGTTGTTGACAAGACCTCATAAACACTGACCAGTTTCTCCAAACTATTTTCCTGCTTATCCGTCACCCACTTGGTAATGTTGATGTAGCGGATATTATAACCACTCTTAAATTCGCCTTCATCGATCAAAACTCCCTCATCTTCTAAACGAAATTCCGTTTTATTGTCAATCGGAAGATAAAGGTCTTTTAACTGAGGTAGATAGGCATTATAGACTTCTACGCCAGCAATTGCTAACTGTTTCCTAAAGTATTCCTCCGCAGCCTCACCTGACAAATCAGGAATTTGATCCCGATAAGTCGCCATTTGAGCCTGCACTTTTTCAAGCTGCTCTGGACTCAATTCTGATAATTTTGAAACACCGTCTGCTGCCTTGGTAGCTACTTTTTTTATCATCTTCTTAATAACCATTTGCTACTTCCTCATCATCTTTCCATGCCATCAAGTCGTGCAAGTCCTTAGAATACTCATGTAGATTTTGCAAGTTGGTTGATAATTCCTCAATCTTCACTCGGTTGTCCTGTATTAACAAATTCGTAGAATGAAGGTCTGGACTAAACTCTACAATATTCTCCGTTACCAAATGCAATAAGGCTTCAACCCATTTATAAAAAGTCGCTTGATGGTGACTAATCAATTGCTCATTGATATGCTTGTAAGCAGTTTTTAACAAACTATTATAGCGTTTTTCTAGCTTTTGTAAATCGATCTTGTTGGCATCACCAAATATCTGGATGTCTCCCAAACGGAATCCTTCTACCAATGATTTTTGATCAAATAATTGCTTGGAATCATGGTACAAAACTGGCTGCTGGAATTGGAAAATGATTTCTTTAATAGCCGCCCGCTTTTGATCTGACAATACGGACGCATCACCAATGAGCTGAGAAAATCTATCTTTAATCAATCCTGTCTGCTCCTTCCAATAATGAATTGACAGAGTCGTAAAGTCTTTTCCAACCTCTTCCACTTGTTTAATGTATTCAAACCTTGCAAAAGTAATTAACTGATCCCGAACTTGACCTTTGGCCTTGGTCTTCATTTTATTATAGTCATCAACCTTCGAAAACACTTTTCCCGTATCGTTAAAACCATTTACAAATGCTGAACCTAGGATTTCAATATTTTTCTTATCCCAGGCTTTTCCTAAACTATTCTTGATATTGTTTAGGGCTTTCTTAGGAGATTCTGCCATTTCTTTTTGATAGGATTTCAATTGAAAATCATCAACTGCCTTACTCCATAGAGAGTCCCGCTCTTTTATGAACAGTTGTAACGGAGCATAATGTTTCTCATCCCTTACTTTCTCATTCAAGTTTTGTTGGTATACCGTCGATGAGGAATTGAAAAAATCAGCTTGTTGGCGTTTTAAATCATTCACCAATGCCAGCTTGTCTTTCTCCAACTTTTTCTCTAAACGATCTTTTTCTTGCTCAATTGTTTTCTTGGAATCTTCAATGATTGACTGCGTTTGAGAAATAATATGCTGCAAATACTGGTCCGCCTGTACACATTTATTATAAGCCGCATACTTGGTTGAAAAAACCTCAATTTCCGACTCTAAACTGTACAGTCCACTGTTGGCATAGAGAAGATTTCTCTCCTCCTTAGACTGCAATTCCTGAGCCAGTTTCTGCTGAGTTGGAAGAATATTATAAGTATACAACTGTTGATAATAAGGATTTGAAGCGTCTGTAAACTCAGCCAAACTTTTTTGATAAACTCTCTCATAATCTGGCTCTTGGAAAAGACCGCTGGTTTTTGACCCCAAGCCCATTAGAGAGGATAGGAAATAAACTCTTTTTGTTGATAATTTTCTTGGAAGGGCTTGATTTAATACCTGATGATCTTGAAAAGTTGATAAGGCCGCAGTGTCTGCTTTGTTAACAACTAGTATTGTATACCGTAAATCAATTCCGTCTATTTGTTCTAATTCCTGATAGAGTTTATCATTGTCTACAGTATCTAAGCTAGTGTATTCCGATATAAAAATAGGCAAACCATTGCTCATACCCGCCATAGCCTCACGAAGAAGCTGCAAATGCTCCATATTGGTCGAAGAATTGGAACCTGGAGTATCAAATATGATGTAGCGATGAGAAGATTTTGACAGTGGACTATCGGTAAACGCTGTTTTCACAGTGATAATATTCAAATCACTATCTTCCCTAGCATTCAAATAAGCCAACACAGCCCGTGCTAGTATTTGCGGAGTTGTTTGTGGCAAACTCTGACGAATGGATTCTAAATCTTTGATAATTGTCTCATCAATCCTGTCGCCTTCAACCTCAAAGCCGTCCTCATCAATTCGGATACAAACCTTATTTCTTAGAAGTGTTCCTTCTATTTCAATCCATTTTTCAGCAAATTTCTCAATTTGTATAATTTTCGCTGTTGTAGGTTGGTCACTGGCAGGCAATAACTCATATCCTACCAATGAATTGATAAAAGTAGACTTCCCTGCACTATAATTTCCCAAAACCAATAATGGAATCTGAGGTTTTGTTGCATCTTGAAACTTTTGTATGGCTGCGTCATGTTCAAGTTCTTCAGGAAGAATGACCTGAGTTTTATCAAAAATAGAAAGAACTTCAGGTAGAATATCTCGTGCATTTGTCAAGCTATAAGCAGATTTCTTCAAAGAAATAGAAGAATTATTTAACGATTGGACAAATGTTTTCAACTCCTGAAATTCATCACTATTTCCTTCAAATAACAAGTCAATCCCTGTTCCATCATCATATTCTGCCACCAGAATATCTACTATTTCTTGGATATGAAATGATAGCACCCCTTTTTGAATATTTTCCCTTACCAAACGACTATTTGGATTGGATTCAAATGTAATTTCCTCCCAAACTTCTGTAATCGGTTGTTGCTTTTGAAAAACAATACTTTTATGAAATGGATTGCTGATTATTTTTATCTTTGTCATACTAGATCCCCATCTTTATTCTATGTTTTATTATACCATATATAAAGCGTTTTCATAATACTAAAAAAGCCTAGTTCTCACTAGACTTCTTTCGTTTATTCTTTGCAATAAACTGCTATTGCCTGACTGACAAAGGACGCTGTACCTTCTCCTCCCACTTGATCAATAAATTGAGTAAACCGGTTATCTGCAATATACATTTGTCCTAGACTTGCTAGAATTTCATTGGTACAATTATAAAAATTCTCACTAATATAAGCTTTAAGAACCTCTACCTGTTTATGAACTTTAGAATCATCAGCTGATAAACTCTTCATTTTTCCAAATTCCATCATAATACCAGACATTTCTGCACTTATATGAGCAAACCCTTCCTGATTCGTCTTAGCAGAAAACTCCTGAAAAGCTGCGGTATTACCCCATCTTTCTTTAGCTTCCTCCTGGAAAGCCAACAAATCAGACTTATCAAACACTTCAAAATTCATGTAATTTTCTCCCTTCTGCTGTAAAGACTTGGCATGCTTTATGACTTTTTCCAAGTGCTTCTTTTTCAACTCCAGTAATCTAATCTGGTCTTTCAAAGCTGACTCTCTATCATAAGCTGCATTCCCTACAATTTTTTTAATTTCTTTGAGAGGAAATTCCAATTCACGAAAAAGTAAGATTTCTTGCAACTTTTCAAACGCCTCATTATCATAGTAACGATATCCGTTTTCCGCAATAAAACTAGGTGTCAGCAAATTTATTTCATCGTAATAATGAAGTGTGCGCACACTGATACCTGAAAGCTGACTCATTTCCTTCACTGTTTTCATGGATAATCTCCTCTCATAAATAGCAGTATAATCTATGACCCAGCGTTAGAGTCAAGGGAAAAATTATAAAAATTTTCTATTTTCAACTCAGATTCTCACTCCACCCTCACCGGCACGCGCCCATAGGTCTGCTCTGCCATTGCGTCAGCGCCCAGTTGATAGACCAAATCCGCCTGCTGGGTCAGGCTGTCCCAGGGCTCTTTACCGATCCGCGTCACCAAGCCCACTCGCTCCTTGACCTGCTTGAGATAGGCCTGACCTCGAGCCGAGAAGCCTAGCACATGGACCGCATCTGGTAAGGGAGTTTCCACCGCATTAATCAGGATGTAGGTCAACACCCGCCGCACCCGCGCCTTGGTGTAGCGCTTGGTCGTAACGGCCTCCACTAACTCCTCCACGGTCGCTACGCTCCCAATGGCAGAGCGGATACGACTGGCTAGTTCTTCGTTCACCTGAAAGACCTGACTGAGATCTGGGTGGGTCGTAATCTGGTAGCGGAGCAGAGGAAAATAGTTTCTCCAGCTTACCTTGGTCGCCTCTTCAAAGAGACTGGCAGACGGTAAAAAGTCACGAACCAAGTCCAGCTGGTCAGCACCCTTTCGGATAGCTATCGCCGAGGCGTAGGACGTTTCCACCTCTTCCGAATGAAAACCAGCTCCCTGCCGTTGAACAGGGCTGAGCTGAATGCCTGTTCCAGCCACCCCCTTAGCATAAGCCAGAGCCAGAATATGATTTGGCGTATCACCTGTGAAGGTTAGACCCGCAAATTCCTGCCACATGGCCTGGGTCTTCTGTGGATAAGAGAAATTGTCTGGCAAGTTTTTCACAAAATTTTCCATCTCTTCCGACTTATCCACATAGATATCCGCAATTTTCTGATAATCCAGCATTTCTTCTGTACCGAAAACCAGTTTTTCCACACCTAGCCTGTGTAAAATGCTGATTGCTCCCTTGGCGAAATGGTCAGCCGACTGGACCGACACCAAAAAGGGCATCTCGACAACAAGATCTGCCCCGTGTTCCAAAGCCATCTGAGCCCGTGTCCACTTATCCACAATGGCTGGCTCACCCCGTTGCATAAAATTGCCAGACATGACGACAATTTTCAGCCCCTCGGCCTGTTCCAGCAGGTATTTATGCCCCGTGTGAAAGGGATTGTATTCTGCTATTATCCCTGAAATAGACATGCATTTCTCCTATTTTTTGTATTTTAATTCGACAACTCTATCATAGTCTAACATAGGTCTACAAAGGTATAGTTTTATCCTTGTAGCTATTTAAGCGGATATCGTTACTTCGTTCGTTAATTGAGCTTACAAAATTATTACTATCTAAGTATCTTGCAAATGCCAAGTTTATTGTTGTTTTTTGCACTTGTCCCCATCTAGTCCCTGGTTTATTTAATGTTTTCAATACACTATCCCACTCATCAAATACATTGAGTTCCTTTAAAGCTGTAATATTATCCGATAGAGCAAATAGATTCAAATACTTAGAAAACTGCTCTCGCTTCTCATTCTCATCCAAATTTGGTGTATATACATAGTAATTATAAATTAATTTCTTTAATGTATTTAATTGACTTTCAGCGATTAGCTTTCTCATTAAATTATTACTAATTTGGGCATAAAATTCTTCAGCTATAGTATCAAGATTTTCAATTGCAATTTGTTTAACTAGCTCTTTCAAACTCAGTGACTGGTTGTCAAAGAATTGACTACTGATGATATAACTCAAATCCTCTTCATCAAACTGATTTTCCAAAATATGAGCAGTCAATTTTTCTGAATACTGTTTATTTTTTATACTGATTTTTAAAATATGGTCTGCAATGTTAGTTTTCTCATCATCCGAAATAATGTCATCATCAAGTAATGCTAACAACTCATCTTCCTTATATATTTTACTTTTAGTATCTAGATATTCCGATAAGTGTTTCTTGATTAGGTATAGTGTATCCTCTGGATAATTATCTCTGAAAAATTCAATGTTCTTAGAGTTAAACTGTATAATTTCCAAATCAATTAATATTCTAAGCTTACTTGACTCTATTCCACTTTTATTAAATGTATCGGTATAGTGCCAACCAAGTGTGCTAAGTATGAGTTCATATTTGGTGTCATCTAACTCCATACACTCAACAGTTTTGGTGAAAAAGTTTCTTTGTTCTTCTTTCTCAAGTAAGTTAAATATATCCTCTTCAAATTTTAAATCTCTTGCATTATTGATAAAGTTGATAAGACTATTATCATAATTCTGATTCTCGGTAAAATAAGATAAGATAATATCAGTATCCACTACGGCTTTAGAAGTTTGAACTAGTAAACTTAGCAAGGTAAGATAATTCCCCTCTTCAAGAATATCCTCTTCTACAAGTTGACGGAAATCATCGCTATTGAAATTAATACTATTATCCGGAAGGAACTGTAAAATTCTATCAATTTGGCGTTCTTCCTCCAGTGTTCCCAAATTAAATCCAGACTCGTAAACTTCGTTTCTTTGAAGTAGTTCTACAATATATTCCGAGTTATCTAAAATAGTCCCCTCACAAATCTCTAAATATGCATAGACATAGTCTGTTATCTTCAATCTACTATACTCTAGCAGCGGTGAATAATTATCATTTGTATGAAGCAGTTCAAAATTCTTGTGCTTGAAGTCTTCCTCTGACCAGTCAGTACTTCCCTTAAACCACCGCATAAAAAATCTTAAATTTTCTTTATTTATCTCATACAAACTATTGCCAAAGATAAAGTCGATAAGCTCCAAGAAGGTCGTAGTTCTGGGAGCATCATCATCAGGCTCTCTAAAATGAGTGAATTTAAGATTGATTGCCTTAAGGTTTGTTTTGAAAAATGATGTAAAATCTTCATTTGGTGAAATTAAATCATTATTTTCATTGATATAACGAGCTACTAACGCCTTTATTTCATTATCAACACTATCTAAGTTCACCTGATTCATCAAAGCTCGAATGAACTTATTCTTTAGTGGAGCTTGATACTCCACCTTCGTAGACTTCATATAGTCAATAAATCTTTGTGGATTAGTAGATAGCCAAAACTCCATCAACTGCCCAAACTGTTCCAAGTTATATTTTTCAGACTTACTATCATACAATTTCTTTGCCAGTTCAACCAAAAAATCCAAGTTATCTTCTTGTAATAAGATAGCACTCAAGTTTTCTTCTCGACTCTGCAACTCCAAATTTTTAAGCATGTATTCAATCAAGTCAAAATTTAAAACTTCTTCATTTCTAAAGTCCTTTAATTGCAAATGATGATAGATATTTGAAATATTTACCAGTCTGAAATCAAAACCTGCACTTCTTCCACTGGAAATATTTCTCAAAAATTCTTTATCATTCTTAGTTAAGACATTGCCATAAAAATAGGTCAAATAATCTGGATAGGTTTCATCTATATAAGAGTTTTTCAATAAGAAGTAAATAATATCAAATTGCTGATTTTTTTCTATATCAATAAATTCTTCTCTACTCTTAGCAAATTCATGTATTTCTTGATTAGTATAGATGTCCGCAATCAATTGTTTTTCAACAAAGCTCCGTTTTTGATTTAATGAAGCAATTTTTTGTTGCAACTCTTTACTATTATTGCGACTTCTTACAGTATCAAGGCGTTCCTTAAACTCTGGAGAATCTTTCTCTGGAAAAATTGAATCCATATTTTCTGTTTTAATACCTACATTACGGTAAGCATCATCAAAATCCACATAGGAGATGATACGACTTCCTTCCACCAGCATTTCAGAAATAAAATCATGATAAGAAGTAAACTCATCTTGAAATTTGTCATTGACACTGACAACCTTTCTCCCATTTGGAATTTTAAAAATTGTTCCATAGAGTTCAATTTCATCTTGAATGTGCTCACTCTGAATCTTTCTCAGTTTATTCTCTAAATGCAGTTTTTCACTATCAATCTTCGTAAGTTTTTCACTTCTTCTAACTTCTTTCTCATTAAACAATGAATATAGAAAACCTTGATTATTCTGCAACTCAGAAAAGTCTTTCGGGAAAATATTTTTGTAGACAATCATTGCAAATATTTTTTTCAAATCAAGATCCAATGCATTTTTCTCACCCGTCTTGTCATGTGTCAATTCAAGCTGATAAGAATAAAATTCATTACAGATATTATTAAGCAATCTCATATCATCTATATAAAGCGAGATTCTGAAGAGGAAGTCATCCGCTAATCCTGATTTTATTCCCATTTCTTTTAAAGTAGTTGTCAACTTATCGCTAGAGTTTGAACTCGTAATAACTGGAAGGACTGGGATGATAAAATCAAAAAATTTAGTTCTTTCTTTTGAAATGAATAAATCATCTCGTATCAGGTAAAGAAACACTAGCTTTGATGATTTCTTAGCTATTTTTCGCTTATTGTTGACTAATACGTTTAGTTCCTTAATCTTGGCAAAAATAGTGTTATTCTCAAAACGGTCGATATCCTCAAAAACAATGACATCTGCTCTTGATTCATTCAAAAGATACAACACATCATCTAGGTATTTGTCAAAATAGGAAACTCTCATCGACTGATCAGAAAAAATATCAATCTCTGATGAAACATTTTTGCCACCAATTGTCAATGATTTTATCGTCTTATTTTCAACTATATACCAAATCGTTGTAAGGGAGCCAATAAAAAGAAGAATCAAAAATAACCAGCTAAATACGGTATTGGCATCCCACCCAAATACCTTGTCAGCAGTGACTAAAGCTTTTAAAAAATTGGGTTTCAAAAAATAAGAAAGTGTAATGAAGAATAGTACAATATATACAGTTAATAAAAGCGGTATTCTTCTTGGAGTTCGAGACAATGTTTTAAAAATCGATTTCTTTACATGTTTTGGATGAATCTGATGAAGTAATTGATTTATGATCTTGCCTTCAATCACATTAATCTGTCGTACATTTAGTTTCTTTCCTGACTCTGATGAATCATTTTCTTTATAGCCTGATAAATCATTTTCTTTATAGTCAGCTAGAGAAATATGGAGGAATTTTTTATTAGAGTACTTCGCTTCATAAGAATCAAGCAAACTACTTTTTCCAGAGCCATAATTTCCCGTGATCGCTACATTTTTTAACTCATCATCTTGGATTGCAAAATCTAGTGCTTGTTTAAAGCTTGGATTTTCCCTTTCCAAATCTATATTTTTATTAGAGGTCAGTCTATTAAAACTTATCCCTTCCACATTAGGAGTTCTATTTTTGAACTGAAGGAATATTTTTTGACCCCAGTTACTGATTTTACGATGTAAACTCTCCATGTCATTTTCCTTTACAGATATATTTATTTTTATTATATCACAAAATCCCACTCTAATTTGGTGGGACCCGAAAACTTCACTTTAATTTTAAATCTTACTTTTTACACTTGAAAAACCACCGCTGGCTTGTTTCTGTCGGTGCTTCATCTTCAAAGTCCGCAAAGACTTCCACAGATGCAAAACCAGCTTCTTTCAATAATTCCACATAGGTTTCAATCGGATAAGTCCGCTCTTCATGCACTTCATCCCGACGGATAAACCGCTCCTCTTGACTGGCTTCATCTTTGACAAAGAAGGTCAATTCGTGAACAATCGAATGTGCATGCTCCCCCTCATAGGTGTCCCAGACAAAGGCAAAATCCTCGTAGTTTTCATGGTAGCTATAGCCTGCAAAGACTTCCTCCATTTGATAGATGGAGTGAACGTCAAAAAGGAAAGTACCACCTTGATTGAGAACCGAGTGAACGCCTTCAAAGACCCGCAAAACGGCTTCTCGGTCCGACATATAGCACAGACTGTCCGAATAACAGGTCACCGCATCGAAATCTCCCACACCTTCCAGAGCCATCATATCTGCTTGGGCCAATTCCATCATGACACCAGCAGCTTCTGCTTTTTTCTGGGCCAATTCCAACATTTCATAGGACAGGTCAAGCCCTGTCACCTCATAGCCCTTTTGAGCAAAACGTACAGCCTGAATCCCTGTCCCACAGGCCAATTCTAAAATTGTCTTGGTGTCTTGTGGCAAGTTCCGCAAGCTAAAATCTGTCCATTTATCATACAAGCTGTCATCCATGATTTCATCATAGACCGCAGCAAATGTTTCATAAGTTGCCATATTTTCCCATTTTTCCTTTCATAAAAAGGGAGCAGGAAAGAACTCCTCAATTCCAAAGAGTTCGTTTTCCTGCCCCCGCACAGTTGATTAGGTCAGATTTGGAGTGGGAAGCACGAACAAAGCTGCCAATCAACCACTGCGCTGAGATGTTGACTTAAGTTTCAAATAGTGCACCCAAATCAAAATCTATCTTCATATTTTTTCAAGAAGTTCATCACTTCTAATTACATAATAGTGAACTCTCTTTGGTCACTTTCGAGTTTTATGGTGACCAGCTGAAACAGTTCCCCAAACTGTTTCACTATTCCTCTTCTAAAAAGTCTGCGACTTCCAAGAAGCTGCCTTCGTGCCATAATTTTTCAAGGTTGTAGAGGTCACGCATTTCTTCTGAGAAGATATGAACGACTACGCCTCCAAGATCCAATAGGACCCAGCCACCGTTACTATCGCCTTCTACACGGCTACTCTTGATTCCAACATCCGCTACCTTTTCACGGATGTTTTCCGCAATAGCCTCCAACTGGCGACTGTTCATGGAGCTGGCAATCACAAAGTAGTCTGTCAGGCTGGTCACGCCTTGAACATCAATTACAACAAGGTCCTCAGCTCGCTTGTCATCAGCAGCCTGAACCACAACTTTTACTAAATCTAGTTCTTTCATCTTATCCTCTAATTATATTTTCTAATCTATCCACCTGGGCAAAATTCCATGACCAGATGTTTTGGTAGTGGTCAATCAAGTCTTCGGCGTCCAATTTACCTGAATAACCTGTCGTCGTTCCGCCCTGGATCACAGCTACCTTGTAGCCTAGTTCAAAGGCTACTTTAATCGTCGTATCAATGCAAAAATTGGTCGCCATGCCCATGATAATGAGTCGCTCAATTTCCTTTTCCTGCAAATAAGCATGAAGCCCCGTTTCCTTGAAGGCACTGTTAAAGGACTTATCGAAAATCTTCTCACTAGCTAAGGGTGCAACAATTGAGTGAATCTCCCAGTCAGCAGTCCCCTTGACCAATTCCTGATCATGATGGCGGACATGGATGACTTCTAGCCCCGCTTGACGGGCTTGTGCAAGGCTATCTTACCAGAGGGCTAATCGCTCTTCAATGGCATAAGGTTTTTCCTCCACTAGAAGGTTCTGAATGTCAATGACTAACAATGCAGATTTCATAGCTGAACACCAGGCGTTTCCAAACGGAAGACCAATTCTCTTTCTTCTTCACTATCCAAGACAAAATTATTTTTCTCCAAGAGATGAGCCATTTTCTGATTGCCCTTAACATAGGCTGCAATCAAATGGTCGCAGACAGGATGTGATTGAGCCATTGCTATTACGACTTCCAAAGCCGCCTGGCCATAGCCCCTTCCTTGAAACTCTTGGCCAATCATAAATCGCCAGAGCATATACTGCTGGATGTCTTCATCAATGTCAATCAAGGCAAAACCAACCACCTGTTCATCCGCCCAGATGGCATAAGGGGCAAGGTTCTAGTGCAAGTACACTTCTCAAAGTTCTAGTCAACATCTCAGCGCAGTGGTTGATTGGCAGCTTTGTTCGTGCTACACACTCCAAATCTGGCCTCTACGACTGATGCGAACAGAGTTCGCTTCATCTCCAACCTCAAACTGTCTCCCAGACAGTTTGAGCTGTGCGGGGGGTGGGAGTGAAACAGTCTGGGGATAGACTGTTTCAGCTCAACAACTGGAAATAAGGACTTGTTGACGAACTCTTTTAGAACCCATCGAGTTCTTTCCCACTCCCATTCTCTCTATATAACCAGGCATCCGCCAAGGAACGCACGTTTGGAGCCACGAAGCCCTTGTCCTCCTCGGCTACTGTCAAGTCTAAGACTGCTTGATAGGAACGTTCATCAAGATATTTTATAGCCTTTTAGTTTACTTTTAGTACTAGGCAATGAGCTGCAGGCTGTACTGGAGTACGGCAAAGCGAGTTAACGAAGTAATAAAAGAAAAACTAAATGACTATAATGTAATCATCCCTACTCCTTCAACCAAACAACATAGCCATTATAGGTTTCCAAAATTTGTGGATAAATGGGAATCCCCTTCTTGGCTAAGTAGGAAATGGTTTGGGCAGTTTCATAGGCTACTGCCTTGTCCAAGGACTCTTTTGCGATACGACGCGCCTCGTCCACCCCAGGAAAATCCCGATTGGGTTCGATGTAGTCCGCTACATAGAGAACCTTGTCCAGCAAGGTCATCTGCCCCGCCCCAACGGTGTGTCGTTGAATGGCTTGGAAAATCTCCTCATCTTCCAAACCAAAATCTTCTGCGATTTTATAGGCGCCAACCACACCGTGCCAGATGTTATTATCCCAGTTGAGCAGGTCCTTGTCCAAATCATACTTGGCAATTAAGTCCAAAAAAACTTGGTCTTCCACTTCCTTAGCATAGTCATGCAAGAGTGCTGCTAGACTGGCTTTTTTCGGATCACAGCCATATTGGTCTGCCAAGACAAGCGCCGCCTGCTCCACACCCAAAACATGTTGGAAGCGCGCTGGCTTCATGGCTACACGGATTTTTTCCAAAAGAGCCTGACGATCAAATGTCAAATCTGCTGCAATCATTGGTAAAGTCCTTTTTCTTCGATATAGTCCAGAACTTCATGAGGCACCATAAAATTCGGCACCCGTCCTTGCTTGATAAAACTACGCACCATGCTGGAGGAAATGTCCATCAAGGGCACATCTACCCAGATAACCGGATAGGACGTCCCTGCCTTGTAACGAGGGCGCTGGACACCAACAAACTGCACCAACTGGACCAATTCATCAATCCTATGCCATTTTGGAAGGTAGTCTACCATATCTGCACCGATGATGAAATAATAATCCGTATCAGGATTTTTTTCCTTCAGCAATTTCATGGTGTCGTAGGTATAGCTGACACCACGGCGTTCTAGTTCAATGGTTTCAATCCCCAAGCCCTCAATACCTGCAATAGCCATCTTGAGCATGGAATAGCGATGGTATTCGTCAATGGTTTCTTTCTTATCCACATGAGGTGGAATGAATTCTGGCATGAGCAAGACTTGATCCAGCTTCAACTGTTGACGGACCTGGTCTGCCACAATCAAGTGAGCATTGTGGACAGGGTTGAAATTCCCTCCCAGAATCCCCACTTGTTTGCGATTGGTTTCTTTCTTTTCAACCTCTAATTCAACCTTGGTAAAGGGTGTTAAGAGTTCAATAGCCATAGGCTCTCCTTCTTAGATTTCTTTGACCTGTTTGGAAATTTTACGGTTCTCTTTCTTGCTAGATTGTTTGAATAAAATCAAGATGCGACCGATTTTTTGGACCGTATCCACACCGATTTCTTCTTCCAAGATTTCAGCTACTTCGTGGATGTTTTCATCCGTATTTTGTAGCAAGGTCACCTTGATCAATTCACGCGCATCCAGTGCCTGACGAACACTGGTTTTAATCTGGTCATTTAGACCATTTTTCCCAATCTGAATGATGGGTTTGAGACTGTGTGCCTGACTGTTCAAAAAGGCACGTTGTTTTGAAGTTAGCATAATTTATTATACACAAAGGGCGTTGTAACAGACTGGGAGACTGTTACAATCGGGAAATAAAGAAAACAAAGTTTTTCCTTATTGCGCCGATATACTTAGCCCGTGTTCAAATCAGAAGACTTGAACTTCCTTTCTCTTTAATTGTAAAAACTGAAATCAAATACCTCTTATACTCAATGAAAATTAAAATCAGACTAGGCGACGCAGATGCAGATAGAACTGGAGTTCATCAAATCAAGTCAACAACGTCTGCTTTTAATTTTCGAAGAGTATTAGATAATCGCCTTGCGAATGACCACATCCACACCCTTAGGAGCCCAGGCAGCAATCTTGGCTTTTTCATTGACACGAATCCAACCAAGTCCTGAGAAGACCACATCCGTCTTCTCGTTGATGGTAAATTCATGACGGACCAGTTCAGGAAATTCTTTCAATTCCTTGCTGGTTGGTGGCACTAAAAGTGAGCCCGCATGTTTCTGATAAAACTCGCTAGCTCCCTGCAACTTGGTGCGGTGGAGTTGGAGCTCATTATCAAAGAAGGCCGTAAAGCCTTTGCGTTCACCAGCCACAAAGTCAAATCGTCCCAGACCAGCCAAGAACAAGGTTTGTTCTGGATTGAGCTGGTAGGTCTTTGGCTTGATTTCCTTGCGAGGGCTGATGTACTTGAGGTTTTTAGCCGTCAAATAATGGGCCATCTGGTGACGGTGGATAATTCCTGGCGTGTCATAGATGTATGAACCATCATCCAGAGGGATTTCAATCTTATCCAGCGTCGTTCCAGGGAAACGTGAAGTCGTAATGACATCCTTGTCCCCTGTGATTTCTTGAATAATAGCGTTAATCAAGGTTGACTTGCCGACATTGGTCACGCCGACCACATAGACATCCCGTCCCTTGCGGTGTTGTTCAATCTTTTCAATCAAATCCTTGATAGCCTGCTTATTTTGGGCTGAAGTCAAGACCACATCAACCGGTCGCATGCCGATTTCATGTGCCCGCTCGGTCAACCACTGAGTAACCTTGCCTGTCTTGACAGACTTGGGTAAAATGTCCTGCTTGTTGCCGACCAAAAGCACGTCATTTCCAGAAATAAAGCGAGGTAAACCTGGAATGACTGACCCATTGAAATCAAAAATATCAATGACATTAACCACCAAGGCATCGCTTTCTCCTACGCTATGGAGGAGTTTCAAGAAATCATCGTCTGAGATATTGACATCTGAAATCTCATTGTAATGGCGCAAACGGAAACAACGTTGGCAGTAGAGTTGCCCTGTTTCCAGGCCTTTTTCTAGGGCTGATTGAGGTGTAAAACCAGCGACAGCCTTGTCTAGCGTCTGAATCTGGGCACCACAGCCGATACAAAATAATTCTTCCACTTACATCTCCCTCTTGTAGTCTATCGCTCCATATTTAGCGATGATTTTTTTCATAGTCCGTCGCTCACGCCAACGGTTAATCTGCGTATTGATAGAGTCCGTCTTTATCAAGGGTTTGACCAAGACAGACTTGAGACCAGCTCGCTTAGCAGCCCGAATATCCGTCATCAGCTGATCGCCAATCATAATTACCTCATACGGCTGGACATCAAAGCGTTTCAAAGCACGGTTAATCCCAAAGGTGAAAGGCTTGAGAGCGAAGGCTTCAAATTCAATCCCAAATTTTTCAACCGCCCGTTTGACACGTTCGTATTTATTGTTAGACACCACCACAACAGGAATACCTGCGTCCTGCAAATCATGTAACCACTGGCGCATCTCTGGCGTACCATCGGGATTATTCCAAGCAATCAAGGTATTATCCAAGTCAACAAACACTACTTTTATGCCATGTTTTTTCAAGCTTTCGACGGTCACGTCATAAGCCTTTTCCAAGGCAAAATCCGGCATGTAATTTTCTAAACTCACTGTCGTCTCCAAAGTTTTTTATCAGATAATTATACCATTTTTCTAAGAAAAATGCGAATCGATAGCAGAAAACACTCGGATCAACCGAGTGCCTTCTGGAGGTAATGTAATGGTAGTTGTGAATTAAATCTGACCTTCTTCCAAAATCCAATCTTTCGGAATGAAAATCATATGGGTTAGCAATCAATCAATATCAAGAGTAAATTTTGAAAAAGCAAAACCGATTTGCTCTACTCCTGACTCATCCTCATCCAACCCCAAAATGGTAAGAGCATGTCCATAATCTGCATGACTATCATCGAATAGACGCCACGCGAGAGCGCGATAAATTAACTTCTTAGCATCATAGAGACTGTAACGCTGTCTGTACTCTGAAAATGATTGACAATCCTTACCTTTCGGTTCTACTCCTTTGGTTTTAGCAATGGCAATCAAGCTATCATAATTATGATAACGCAAAGTACTATTCAAGGATTGGGCTAAACGAACAGCATAGTCCAAAGCTAAATCACTCACCTCAACAGCCACAGTTCTCAATTCTTTACGTAGGGGATTCAATAGAGACGCAGCAGTTTCTAGTCTGTATACCGGACTTTAACAAACAAAAATGAAAACAGCCGAACATGTCGACTGCTTCCGTGGAGATTATATGAAAAAGAATAAATATATTGTATCTTCCAATGCTTAAACAAACCTTAACTTCTAAACATTTCTGAATAAACTTCGATTATTACTCTGTAATTTATTTCACTTTCAAAGCTACCTTACCAAAATAATCTCGTTCCATGTACTTGATTGATTGGTAATGCTTCTAATAACGTTGGCACATTGTCCACAGTCAATCCTCCACCAATCAAAATCTCAATTTTACCTTGTGCATAGGCGACAATTTCCTGTAACCATTCCACATTGTTCAAGGCAGACCCTGTCAGACTCCCACGCATCAAAATCCGTGTCACTCCATGTTCTACCAGCCAATCAAGAGCCTCGAATTGGCGTTCGCGAGGAATTTGGTCAAAAGCCATGTGAAAGACAATCTGACAGTCCTGCGAAACAGCAAACAGTCTTTCCAAGGCTGGTTCGTCCAACCAATTTTCCTCGGTTAACAAACCATAAACCAGACCATCTGCCCCCAGTTCAATCGCTGCTTTACAAGCTTCAACCATCATTTCAACCTCTGCTTTATCGTAGCAAAAATCTCCACCGCGAGGGCGAATCATGGTCATGACTGTGGCTTCATTCTCATGGGCCAGTTGACAAACATGTTTGACCACTCCATAACTCGGCGTCGTCCCTCCGACTGCCAAATTATCACAGAGCTCAATCCGTTTAGCTCCTAGGGATAGGGCCTTCATCACACCTACATGATTTTCGGAACAAAATTCTTTAATCATCTTTATTCCTTTCAAGTTTTTTCTTTAGTATAACAAAAAAGAGTATATTAACCAATACTCTTTTGGGCAACCAATATATCTTTTAAAGAAATAAGCAAAACAGCAAGTAAAATCAACAACATTCCAACAAAATCAATTGCATAAAATTGTTCATTGACCAACCATACTGCAAAAAAGACAGATGCAATCGGCTCAATCGAGGCCAAAAGACTGCCATTGACAGGACCAACCATACTGACGCCTTTAAGAAAGGCAGTATAGGCAAAAATCGTCCCGACTCCGACAATACCTAACAGGCCCAGGAAACTTCCACCATCAATAGGAAGACGATGCTGCCAAGTTTGCAAACCAAGCGTGACTACAAAACCACCCATTAACATCCCTAAACCAATCACCGTTATACTGCCGTATTGACGAATCAATTTACCTGGCAAAATAATATATAGCGCATAAGTAAAGGCTGAGAAGATTCCCCAGAACAAACCGATTGGAGTCACTGCCAATTCATCTAATTTGCCATGAGTCGCAATCAAAAAAGTGCCTGCTATAGCTAAGATAATTGAAATCAACTCAATCCCTGATGGTTTTTCCCTATTTTTCAAACAGGTATATGCCAAAACCAAAATAGGACAGAGATATTGTAGAACAGTAGCCGTTCCCGCATTGGTATGATAGATGGCTTGTAAATAGGCTGTCTGATTAAGAACTAAGCCAAGCATGGCAAAGATAAAAATTCCTAGCAAGGCATTTTTATCTTTCAAAACTGCCAATAGCTGTTCTTTCGCTGTAGCATAAGCCAGGCCAACGAGAAAGAGTCCCGACACCAACAAACGCAGGGAGGTAATCATATCCACTGAAACACCACGAGACATCAAGTACTGTCCACTCACTCCAGACAAGCCCCAGGCTATACCTGCTATTACTGTAATCAGTGTCCCCAATCTCTTTTCCGCCATCATATCTCCTTCTCACACTGTGAATACTTCCATTATACCAAAAAGAGCAGGACACCGTCCCACTCTTTCTTACATTTATGTTGCTAAACCTACAAATTCTACGAATCGTAGAAAGGCTGCCTGTCCTTCTGGAGTACGTTTGTAGACCCCTGCATCTTCCAATACACGCGCAAAGATTTGTCCCACTGACTCACGAACTACTTGTTCGACAGTTTCTTCCGTCACATCTGGGTGAGCTGTTTTCAGGCTTTCCGCCCAAGGCTGATGATAGTCAGCCACCTGACTATCTTGACCCAGTAAGAATTTTTCTACTTCAGCCAATTCTGCCTTCAAGCGTGGGGGTAAAATCGCCAAGCCCATTACCTCAATCAAGCCGATATTTTCTTTCTTGATATGTTGCACATCTGGATGTGGATGATAGATGCCATCTGGAAACTCTTCTGAAGTTTGATTATCGCGGAGAACCAAATCCAGCTCGTACAAATCGCCTCGTTTCCGAGCAATTGGGGTAATCGTATGATGGGGTGTTCCATCTGTCTCAGCCTTAATCTGAACGCTATCATCTGAGTAGCTCCGCCATTTTTCCAAAATCTTAGCCGCTAAACCAAGAAGCGACGGTTTGTCTGCTGAACTCAAGCGAATCACCGACATGGGCCATTTGACAATGCCAGCCGAAACTGACTCAAAGCCTTCGAAGACCAGCTGGTGTTCTATCGGCGCCTGATCCATGGCAAAACTGTGCCGCCCACCCTGATAGTGATTGTGGGTCAAGATAGAGCCACCCGAGATAGGGAGGTCAGAGTTGGAACCGACAAAATAACCTGGCAACAAATCCAACAAGTCCAAGAGCTGCTCAAAAGTTCGCGGACTAATAACCATCGGCACATGTTCCTGATTTAGGAAAATAGCATGTTCATTGTAGTAAGCATAGGGCGAATACTGGAAGCCCCACTTTTCCTGTCCAAGCTCCAAGCGAATAATGCGGTGGTTGGCGCGTGCAGGATGATTAATCCGTCCCTGATAGCCCTCATTTTCCATGCAGAGTAGGCATTTGGGATAATTGCTTGCTTCAGCTTTCGTAGCAGCTGCAATAGACTTGGGATCCTTCTCAGGTTTGGACAGATTGATCGTGATTTCCAAATCCCCATACTCTGTCGAAACTGGATAATAGATATTTTTCGCAATCGCAGCCATCTTGATATAGTCATTACGTTTGCTCAATTCATAAAAGTCACTAATCGCTTGCTCTGGACTATCCTGATAGGTCTGCCAAAAATCACGATTGACCTGACTCGGACTCGGTGTCATCAAATCCATCAAACAAGACCCAACCATGTCCTGCTCTTCCAGCAATTCACCCACAAAACCAGTTCGAACTCCATGTGCCAATAGTTCATCTTTTAATTCAATCAAGTCCTCTAAATCTGTTTGAACAGTCAGAACCTGGTCTCCCACCAAAGCCAAGACCCGATTTCGCAGGTAGATAGCATCCATTTCCTCAAAATCACTGTTGGCAATAACCTGCTCAACAAAACGATCCACCAATCCTGTCATCATTTCTCCAATCTATTTTCGAGATAAAACGCGAGAGCCTCCAGCAATCTCCGCTACATAGAAGCTTGGTGCATAGCCCACAACCTCTGTATAGGTCTTGCCGACATTTTCTTTGAAGGCTTCCACCTTATCCTTGTGGACAATGGCAATACCACAGCCACCGAAGCCAGCTCCTGTCATCCGAGCACCAAGAACTCCTTCTTGCTCCCAAGCTGTGTGAGCCAAGGTATCCAATTCCAAACCTGTCACTTCATAATCATGTTCCAAGGAAACATGGGAAGCATTGACCAGACGACCAAAGGTAGCCAAATCTCCTTCTTCCAAGGCCTTACGAGCCTGCAAGGTCCGTTGATTTTCCAAAACAGCATGGCGGGCACGCTTGATACGATTTTCATCCTTAATCAAATAACTATATTGATCAAAGGTCCATTCATCCAATTCTCCCAGAGTTTGAATGTTCAGGACAGCATTCAATTCTTCCACTGCTTTTTCACATTCTGCGCGACGTTCATTGTACTTAGAATCTGCCAATTCACGGCGTTTGTTGGTGTTCATGATCACAATCACATGGTCACCCAAATCTAGCGGTACCAATTCATACTCCAAGCTATTGGTATCTAGATAAATCGCCCGATTATCTGCTCCCATACCGATCGCAAACTGGTCCATGATCCCAGAATTGACACCAATAAAGTGATTTTCCGTTTGTTTCCCAATTTTCACCAAATCAAGTCGAGTCAATTCAAGTCCATACAACTCTTCTGCGATAATGCCAATCAAGAGTTCCAAGGAAGCTGATGATGACAAGCCTGAACCGTTTGGAATGTTACCGTAAACAAAGACTTCCATCCCTGTATCAATGACATGCCCTGCTTCTTTCAAGAATTTGAGAACCCCCTTGGCATAGTTGGTCCAGTTATCCGCCTTATCAAAGACCAGATTGTTCAAATCCACTTCGATAATTCCAAGTTCTTCAAAGTTTGCGGAATAGAAACGCAAAACTTGGTCATCACGTTTGCGAGCAGCCCCGTAGGTCCCCAAGGTAATAGCCGCTGGAAAGACATGACCACCATTGTAGTCCGTGTGCTCACCAATCAAATTAATCCGACCTGGTGAGAAGAAAGTCGCATCTGCCTCTTGACCAAACACATCGAGAAAGGCCTGCTTGAGTTGTTCTGTGTTCATAAGAACCTCCTAGATTTTGTAATCGTTTTCTTTTATTGTACAACTCAACAATTTAAAAGTCAATATTTTTACTAAATTTTTACTAATTTTGTTTTTTTATGCTATACTAGAGACAAATAAACAGGAGAAGAACATGGTTACAATCAAAGACATAGCAAAACAAGCCCACCTTTCCTCTGCCACCGTTTCCCGCGTTCTCAAGGGAGACCTGACCCTATCCGTCAGCCAAGAAACCCGCGACCGCATTTTCAACTTGGCACAGGAATTGGGCTACACCAAGCACATCAAAAAACAAGCACCTCAACAAAAAGGCACCATCGGTATTGTTCAGTGGTACACCGAGAGCGAAGAGCTGGCCGACCTCTACTACTACTCCATTCGGGCCAGTATTGAGCATACCGCCAGCTTACTCGGCTACCAAATCGTCCGCTCCTTCAACGACCTGACCAATCCCCTCCTCCAAGAAGTGGACGGCATCATCGCAGTTGGCAAATTTTCTTCTGGACAAATAGCAGAGCTATCTAGCCTGTCTTCTAAAATCATTTTTGTGGACTCTGATACGCTGACCGAGGGATTCTCCTGCGTCACAACTGACTTTGAACACTCTGTTCAGACAGTTATCGACCACTTCCATTCACAAGGTCTGACTGATATTGGACTCCTAGTCGGACAGGAAGAAACCACAGATGGACACCAACTGCCAACAGACCCCCGCCTGACTGCCTTTCGTGACTACCTAGACACCTTGGGCATGCTCCAAGAAGACTACATCTATCAAGGAAAATTCTCCACCCAGTCGGGATATGAGCTGATGAGCCAGGCTATTGAGGACCTAGGCGACAAGCTACCCCCTGCCTTTTTCATGGCAAACGATACTCTGGCTGTCGGTGCCCTGCGTGCTTTACAAGAACGTCAAATCGCAGTGCCAGATAGAATCCAACTCATCACCTTTAACGATACAGCCATCACGCGCCAAGTCTATCCAGCCCTGTCTTCCATCAGCGTCTTCACTGAGGAAATGGGCCAGGAAGCTATGCAGCTACTGGACCGTATCATAACAAGTCCAACGCCCCACCACCCCCGTAAGATTAAGTTGGGTACCCAGCTGGTAATACGCGAGAGTTCTTACTAAAAGTGCATAAGAAAACCCGAGAATTCAACACGAACTCTCGGTTTTCTTAAACATATGGCTATTTATGTAAGAAATTTTGTGCTAAACATTCTATTAGCTTTTTACCAGTTCCTTTCTTGAATATAGCTGCATCATATTTCTCTAAGAACGGATCTGTACCAAAATGTTTTATATACATCTCAATTGCGTAAGTGTCCATCATGCCAGAAATATAATCTAGTACTTTTCTTTTCTTGTCACTTTGGGTATCGTCTTTTTCAAATCGATATTCGATCGGCATCAAAAAACTCTCCCGATTATATTCTTCATTCATGAATAAAGCAAATAATCTAGTCAACACTTTCGTCCCAACATTTTCATATAAAATAATATCGTCAGAATTTGTTACGCCTTCGAAAATTGTTTTCTTCAATGCACCAGCAAGTTTTTTATAATGACCGAGCCCTAGTTCTTGATCCTGATCAGTTCCTAATTTTTTCTTGTCTTTTTCATTAAGTTCTACAATGTCTATATCCTCAATGAATTTATTCACAATAATAGAAAGCAATTCTCGTCTAAAATAAAAATCATAATCATCATTGGATTTACTTCTTTTTGCCTTATTTTTTGCCTCTTCAATCCATTCCTTAAAATCCTCTAATGTTTGATCTTCTCCCAATTTCTGTTCCAACAAAAATACAAATTGATCAATGGTGAAGTAGTTACTCGCCAATGCATCTTCCAAGTCATGTGCACAATAAGCAATTTCATCTGCCAAATCAACAATTTGAACATCAATTGTTCTCACAAACACATCCATTTCTTTAAATCTCTTTTTAAATTCCTCATAATCTTCTTTGTATATGAACTTCTCAGTCTTTCGTGATTTTCTATATGGAACATAATATTTTAGAATTGAAGCTAGGGTTCTATATGTTAAGTTTAAGCCTTTATGATCTGGAGACTTTTTTTCAATATTTTTTAATACCCGTAACCCTTGGGCATTTCCTTCAAAACCAATATCCTTTGCCAAATCATTTAAAATTCTTTCTCCATGATGACCAAATGGGGGATTGCCAATGTCGTGTACAAGTGCACCAGTTTCAACAACGACAGACATCGAATTGAAATCTATATCAATATTATTAGATGTATTTTTTTTCAAATAATCAACAATCCCCCTTGCAATCTGTGCCACTTCAAAACTATGTGTCAGCCTGTTCCTGTGAAAAGCTCTACCATTAACGGCAAACAGTTGCATTTTCCCTTGTTGCCGTCTAAAGGAATTAGAATAGATTACCCTGGAATAATCTCTAGAAAATTCATCTCTTGCTCTTTCCTTATCCGACTCAGTTTCCTTATCACGTTTCTTTAACTTATTGACATTCTCCTCATGTTCTCGTAAAAAATCATCGAAGTCTTTTGACATATCTATTTATTCCCCCTCATACCTTTATATCATGATGATAATAATAATTATTATTTTAGTCAACAAAAAACCACTCTTTTTGAGTGATTTTTGTATTCTATAGTTTCTATAGTTTTAAAACTAATCCAACAACTTAGCCAATTCCTGAGCCAAGAGTTGTTGTGCAACTTGTGGATTGGCTTGTCCCTTGGTTGCTTTCATCAAGAAACCTGTAAAAGCCTTGTCTGCATTGCGTTTGCCAGACTTGAAGTCAGCTACAGCCGCTTCGTTATCCGCAAAGACTTGGTGGATAATCGGAATGAGGACTGCTGGGTCTGAAATCTGCACCAAACCAGCCTTCTCAACATAAGCCTTAGCAGAGCCACCTTCTTTGGCCAAGTGAACAAAGACTTTCTTGGCGATTTTAGATGAAATGGTTCCATCCGCAATCAAGGCAATCATCTCAACCAAGTTTTCTGGTGTTAAGGCGATTTGCTCAATAGTCTTACCTTCAGCATTGAGGAACTGAGCCACTTCACCCTGCAACCAGTTAGAAACTTGTTTGGCATCGCCACCTGCTGCCACCGCTGCTTCAAAGAAGTCAGACAAGGCCTTGGTAGACGTCAATTGACCTGCATCATAGGCGGTCAAGCCCAAGTTTTCTACATAGTGAGCACGGCGAGCCTTTGGAAAGACTGGCAATTCTGCACGAACTTCCTCAATCCAGCTATCATCAATCTCATAGAGTGGCAGGTCTGGCTCAGGGAAGTAACGGTAGTCAGCTGAACCCTCCTTGACACGCATGAGAATGGTTTCACCAGTAGATTCATCGTAACGACGAGTTTCCTGCTGGATTTGACCACCTGAACGCAAGATTTTCGCCTGACGTTCTACTTCATGCTGCAAGCCCTTGCGCACATAGTTGAAGGAGTTGAGGTTTTTCAACTCAGTCTTGGTACCGAATTTCTCCTGACCATAAGGACGAAGAGAGATGTTGGCATCCACGCGCATAGAACCCTCTTCCATCTTCACATCTGAAATACCAGTGTACTGAATGATTTCTTTAAGGGCTGTCAAGTAGGCATAGGCCTCCTCAGGCGAACGCATATCCGCTTCTGATACAATCTCAATCAATGGCACGCCCTGACGGTTGAGGTCCACATAAGAATAGCCGTCTGTCCCATGGGTATTCTTACCTGCATCCTCTTCCAAGTGCGCACGCTCGATACGGATTTTCTTGGTTGAACCATCTTCTAGCTCAATCTCAATCCAGCCATTGTAGCCAATCGGCTCGTCAAACTGAGAAATCTGATAGGCTTTAGGGTTATCAGGATAGAAATAGTTCTTGCGGTCAAAGTGCATGTCCTTGTGAATGTCCATGTTCAAAGCCAAGGCAGCCTTAATACCAGCATCCACAACACCCTTATTAAGAACAGGAAGGACGCCAGGGAAAGACCAGTCAATCACGTTGGTATTGGCATTTGGATCCTCACCAAAATGCGCAGATGAAGGTGAGAAAATTTTCGAGTTGGTATTCAACTCCACATGGACTTCTAGACCAATAATCGTTTCAAAGTTCATTAGTTAGCACCTCCAAAAATCACTGGTTGTTGCTTGTGGTAGTCTGTCGTCGCTTCAAAGGCAGCAGCTACTTGGTAAATGGTCTCTTCTGAGTATTTTGGACCAATCAACTGCAAACCAACTGGCAAGCCTTCTACAAAACCAGCAGGAATAGAAAGACCAGGAAGACCTGCCAAGTTTACAGGAATTGTTAACAAGTCCGCCAAGTACATGGCCACAGGGTCATGGTTGAGCGTGTCCAAACCAAAGGCAACCGTCGGAGCAGTTGGCCCCAAAATCAAGTCATAGTCCGCAAAGACCTTTTCAAAATCTTGGATAATCAAGGTCCGCACCTGACCAGCCTTCTTGAAGTAGGCATCGTAGTAACCAGATGACAAGCTAAATGTACCTAACATAATACGACGTTTGACTTCCTCACCAAAACCTTGGCTACGGGTTTTCACATAAATCTCATCCAAGTTGGTCGCATCTTCTGCACGGAAACCATAGCGGATACCGTCAAAACGCTGCAAGTTAGAAGACGCCTCTGATGATGCGATAATATAGTAAACAGCAACCCCATACTTAGAATGTGGCAGACTAACTTCTTCAATGATTGCTCCCAAGCTTTCCAAGTGCTTAGCCGCCTTGAGAATAGTTTCCTTGACCTGCGGATCAATCCCTTCGCCCATGTATTCTTTTGGAAGAGCGATTTTCATGCCCTTGATGTCCTGACCAATCTTGCTAGTGAAGTCTGCAATTTCATTGATCGTTGATGTTGCATCCTTGACATCATGACCAGAGATGACATTGAGCAACTGGGCATTTTCCTTAACTGTCTGTGAGAATGGACCAATCTGGTCAAGAGATGAACCAAAGGCAATCAGACCAAAACGTGACACCGTTCCGTAGGTCGGTTTCATACCGACGATACCATTAAAGGCTGCTGGTTGACGAATGGAACCACCTGTGTCAGAACCGAGTGACAAACGGACCTGACCAGATGCAACAGCAGCAGCTGAGCCACCTGAAGAACCACCAGGAACTTTTGTCTGGTCCCAAGCATTTTTAGTCGGTTTGAAGGCAGAGTTCTCATTAGAACCACCCATGGCAAACTCATCCATGTTTGTCTTACCGACAATAATCATATCCTTTGCGTAGGCCTGAGCAACTGATGTCGCATCGAAAATCGGCTCGTAGTTATAAAGCATTTTTGAAGCTGCCGTGGTCAAAATCCCCTTAGTAGAGATATTGTCCTTGACTGCCAAAGGAATCCCTGCCATAACATTGTCCGCATCAATCCCTTTTTCATCAAGGGCAGCAGCCTGCGCCAAGGCCGCATCTTCTGTGATAGTCAAGAAAGCATCCACTGCTCCCTCACGGCTTTTGATGTCTTCCAAAGTTGCCTTGGTCAACTCAACCGCAGAAATCTCCTTTTTGACAAGGAGGTCATGCAATTCATCAATGGTTTTATTGTTAAAAGTCATTAGGCATCTCCTCCCCCGTCTAGAATAGCTGGTACCTTGATAAAGTTATCTTGTGATTCAGGCACATTTTTAAAGAGCTCCTCACGGCTCTCACCTTTTTGGGCAATATCTGCTCGCAAGACATTCTTACGGTCAGCCATAGTGGTCGTTACCGCAACACCTGTCGTATCTACTTCATTGAGCAATTCAACCATATCGACAATCTTGCTCAAACTTGTCGCAAATTCCGCTGTTTCCTGGTCCGAAAATTCCAGCTTAGACAGCTTGGCAACGTGACGGACTTCAGCTTCAGAAATCTTCATTCTTACTTTCCTCCTAATGGAAATCTATCTTCTCATTATACCATATTTCCAGCCTCAGACAAAGGTAGAAATGACCTAATATGTTACCTATTTCCTCCTAAAAATCCATTCTTTAAATTGCGAAGTATTCCTAATCTCACACCGTAAAACGATAAAAAACAGCAAGTTTCATCTAGCAATAAAACTTACTGTTTGCTTAGCCTATCTTTTTATGAGCTAATCCTTTGCATGTTTGCGGTATTTTTCCATTTTCCCTTTAAAAAGCTCCCCATTACTTGGTGCTGTATAGGAGACAGCATTGGCTCCAGCTTCGATAACCCGACGAATAGAGTCCTCAGTCGGACCACCAGTCGCAATAATTGGAAAGTCAGGGAAAGCTTCTCGAATCTTCTTCACAACCCTTGGCGTTTCCATACCGCAAGAAACATTTAAAATATCTACTCCAGCTTTAATCCGTGAGGTTAAATCAGACTTTTCAGAAACAACGGTATAAATGATAGGAATATCTACTACTTTATTGATTGCCTCAATTGTTTTTACATCCGTTGGTCCATTTACCACAACAGCGTATGCTCCCTCCGACTCAGACAAGAGACTCATATTAGCTGAACGCATACCTGTCGTCAAGCCTCCACCAACACCAGCCAAGACTGGAACTGACGCAACCAACATAATACTTTTGATAATAGCTGGACTGGGCGTAAATGGATAAACAGCCAAAATAGCATCTGCATTGTGATTAGCAATAATAGACACATCCGTTGTAAATAAGACTGAACGAATGCGACGACCATAAATACGAATTCCACTACATTCCTTGATAACTTCTGGCATCTGAACAATATCTTGCCGTAAATCTGATAAAACAGATGGAATAAACTGTTCGCTCATCCGCAACCTCCTCTATACTCGCTACAATAATATATAGTATAACATATTATTTCCATTTTATGCTTTCACAATTTGGTACTTTTTCAACAGATTTTTTTTAAAAAAAGAGACAGCTTTCGCTGCCTCCCATTCTCCGACCAAAATAGTCTGTAGGACTATCTTAACGACGGATTTCTTTGATACGTGCTGCTTTACCTTGCAATGCACGTAGGTAGTACAATTTAGCACGACGTACTTTACCGTAACGTACTACTTCAATCTTATCAACACGTGGAGTGTGGATTGGGAATGTACGTTCAACACCTACACCACCAGAGATTTTACGTACAGTGTACATTTCTGAGATGCCTTGACCTTTACGAGAGATAACAACACCCTCGAAAATCTGGATACGTTCGCGGTTACCTTCGACAACCTTAGCGTGAACACGCACAGTGTCACCAGGACGGAATGAAGGGATGTCAGTACGAAGTTGACCTTCTGTCAAACTTTGGATCAATGGATTCATTTTATTCTCCTATCTTTGTCAATCTTAGGTGCTTTTAAACCCAGCGGATAAACTGTATTTTTGTGCGTCCATTACACACAGACTATATTATACACCAAGTAATCACCTATGTAAAGCATTTTGATAAATTTATCATGGTCAATCACACCGCTTCTTTTACAAGTTAAGTCAACAAGGTCTGAGTTTGATTTTCGAAGAGTGTTAATGATACAGATTCCTGTAAAAACCAGTCCACAGACTGGTCACTATACTATTAATCAATAATTGTCGCACCGAGTACATGACGCAAATGGTTAAGAGCAAACTGATGATTCTCCTCCGTCAATGCAGCAATGGCTGATGAGACCACCTCAATACGATACCCCTTATTATAAGCATCAATAGCTGTATGAAGAACACAAATATCAGACAAAACACCCGTCAAGACAACCGTATCTACACCACGTTCTCTTAGTCGAACATCCAAATCCGTCCCAGAAAAAGTAGAATAATGACGTTTATCCATCCAACGAACACGCGCATGCCCTTTATGTTTTTGATAAAAATCTGCTAAAGGACCATACAAGTCACGCCCTTGCGTCCCAATGATATTATGACTTGGGAAAAGCTGAGCTTCAGGATGAAATTCATCCCCCTCCTCATGACCATCAATCGCAAAGAAAATATAGTCTCCATTTTCAAAAGCTTCTTGCGTAACCTGAGCAATTCGTTTAGAAATAGCCTGAGCTGATTTTCCAGCAGTCAGCTTTCCTTCATCTGCCACAAAATCTACTATATAATCAATGCTTTTGTCATTTTAGTAGTCACGTTTCTTAATTTCATCAAAAATAGCTGGGATGAGAACTTTCAAATAAGTCCCCTTCATTCCCAAAGAACGACTTTCAATAATCCCTGCACTCTCCAACTTACGCAGTGCATTCACAATCACCGATCGTGTAATACCGATACGATCTGCAATCACAGAAGCAGTCAATTGCCCCTCATTGCCATCCAATTCACCCAAAATAGCTGCAACTGCCTTCATTTCTGAGTAAGATAGCGTATTTACCGCCATATTAACTGCCGCACGACGACGGATATTCTTCTCGTCTTCTTCCCGTTGGAAATTAAGTAACTGAATACCAACTACTGTTGCCGCAATCTCAACCAAAATCAAATCATCATCGTGAAACTGCTCATCATTCCGCCAAATAATAAGCGAACCAAAACGAATCCCCGTTACGTGGATAGGCGCTATCGTTGTCAGCCCGTTTGGATAAGTCGAGCGTGATTCGACAGGGATGGCAGTCAACTCGCTCTCGACAGGCAAATTAACCTGCGTATCGTAAACCTGCGCAACTGCTTTTACATATCCTTCTGGGAATTGTTTGTTTTGGAAAAATTCTTCCACACGATCATTGTTTGTCTCGTAACTCATGTGGTATCCCAAAACTTCACCTTCGCTATTAATAATACAAGAATTGCAATCAATAATAGCTGATAGATGTTCAGCAATAGCATTGTAAGGCAATTCTTCTGCCAATTGCTCTTCGGAACGCTTCAAAATAGAAGTAATATTCCGTGTCTTCTCTAATAATGTTGTCATATTTTCCTCTTTACTCTGTAATTGCTTTCAGTATAGCAAAAAATACATAAAATTTCAACAATTATCAGAATATTTACCGTTGTTAGAAAAACACAAACAATTTCATCCAAGCAAAAAGAAATAGGCTGGGCAAAAAGCCCAGCACCGCTTCTCAAAGTTAGTGTCAACATCTCAGCGCAGTGGTTGATTGGCAGATTCGTTCGTGTTTTACATTCAAAATCTGACCTATACGACTGATGCGAACAGAGTTCGCTTCATCTCCAACCTCAAACTGTCTCCCAGACAGTTTGAGCTGTGCGGAGGTGGGAGCGAAACAGTCTGGGAATAGACTGTTTCAGCTCAACAACTAGAAATAAAGACTTGTTGACGAACTCTTCTTATGAATGGTTGAGTTCTTTCCCACTCCCATTATCTACGATATTGCCGCAAGAATCGTGACATTTTTTCTTGAATTTCTGCCAACTCATCAACACGTGGTAAATACACAATACGGAAATGATCTGGATCCTTCCAGTTAAAACCTCGACCATGGACCAAAAGTACTTTTTCTTGCTTGAGGAAATCCAATACAAATTGTTCATCATCCTCAACTCTGTACATCTCACGATCAATTTTTGGGAATACATACAGACCAGCCTTAGGTTTTACAGCAGAAAGTCCCGGAATATCATTAATCGCCTTGGTAATGAACTCCCTTTGTTCATATAAGCGTCCGCCAGGCATCAAGAGCTCATCAACCGATTGGTAACCTCCCAAAGAAGTTTGAACAACCTGTTGAGCCAAAACGTTTGAACACAAACGCATATTGGACAACATATTCAAGCCTTCAATGTAACCTTTTACATGCTTTTTCGGACCAGATAAGACCATCCAACCTACTCGGAAACCACAAATACGATGTGATTTAGACAGTCCATTCATCGTCACAACAAATAAATCTGGAGCCAGTGTCGCAATAGGGATATGAACAGCTCCATCAAAGACCATACGATCATAAATCTCATCAGAGAAAATGATCAATTCATGTCTACGAGCAATATCAATGATTCCTTTTAAAATTTCTTTCGGATAGAGAGCACCAGTTGGATTATTTGGATTGATAAGGACAATTGCCTTGGTTCGAGAAGTCACCTTGGACTCCATATCTGCCAAATCTGGATACCATTCAGCTACTTCATCACAAACATAGTGAACAGCTTTACCACCAGCCAAACTAACTGCAGCAGTCCAGAGAGGATAGTCTGGCATTGGCACCAACACCTCATCACCATTATCTAGCAAACCTTGCATAGACATAACAATCAGCTCACTCACGCCGTTTCCAAGATAAATATCTTCAATGTCAACATTTGGAAATTTCTTTAGCTGACAATACTGCATGATAGCCTTACGTGCAGAAAAAATTCCCTTACTGTTCGAATATCCCTCTGATTTACGGGCGTTATGAATCAAGTCACGAATAACTTCATCTGGAGCAGTAAAACCAAATTCTGCAGGATTCCCCGTATTCAAACGTAAAATCTGCTCTCCATTGGCACGCATGCGCATGGCCTCTTCCAAAACAGGCCCACGAATATCATATGCTACATCATCCAATTTTGTTGACTTGTTAAATTGCTTCATGTCGTCACCTCAACTTTCTATCTTTTCTATTGTACTGTAAAAGCTAAAAAAGTACAAGAATCCTTTACATTTTCTCTCAAAAGGCTTATAATAAAAATGTAAGGAACTACTCTACCTATTTCGGGACAAAGCTCTTCTGAAAGGAGTGACTATTATGACACAATCTTACAAAACAATACTCGTCGCTGTAGACGGCTCTAAAGGAGCAGAATTAGCTCTTCATAAAGCCATTCATGTTGCACTACGCAACCAAGCACGTCTGATTATCGCCCATGTGATTGACACCCGTGCTCTCCACAATGTTGTTGCATTTGACGCCTCTGTCTATGAATCTTTAGAAAGAGAGGCGGAGCTCCTCCTCGAAGAATACAAACAAGAAGCTCTCAACGCCGGTCTGACCGATGTACAGATTCGCATTGAATTCGGTAACCCTAAAACCCTACTGGCTATCGATATTCCAAAGGAAACCGGTGCGGATCTTATGTTACTTGGAGCAACTGGTCTAAACGCCTTTGAACGTCTCCTAATCGGATCCTCATCCGAATATATCATGCGCCACGCAACTATCGATTTACTCATTGTTCGCGATGGAGAAAAAAGTTTATAAACCAAAAGACTTGATTTACGAATCAAGTCTTTTCATCTGTCTTTTCAGCTCTTCCTGAATCTTTTCCTCCGGAGCAAACCGTTCTTCCCAATCATCAGGTTTTAAAATTTTATGGGTAATTGGATCAAAATGGGCCTTCCCATCTGGAAATGTTTTCCCCATATTTGCAGTATGGACTATCTGAAAAATTGGTTCTGGATCAACCCCCATCAAAACAAACGAACCATATGTAAAATAAAGAATATCCAGCAAAGCATCTACCTGATCCTGCATCGAAACCCCGAAACCTCTCTTGCCAGATACCTTAGCAGCAGCAGTATCTAAATCCTGATGAAGTTGTTGAATAAAATCATGAAACTCAACTTCAGATTCTGAAGCTGCATGTAGAAATTCTACCAACTCCTCCAATTTAAAACCAGCGCGATACAAAGCCGTCTGTCCATCATACACACTGGGAAGTTCTTGTGTTTCACCATCCATTAAAAAATGAAAATCCTTTACCCTATTAAAATTATCGTCCTTGCTCTGAAACATCTTATCCCTCAATCACACCAAAATGAATTAATGCCTTATAAATCCCATCACGATTATTTGTATCCGTAACAAAGGAAGCTGCGTGTTTAACCTTTTTCGTCCCATTTCCCATCGCTACCGAGTGCTGAATTTCATTCAACATTTCAAAATCATTATTAGAATCCCCGAATACCATAACTTCATCTAACTCAAAACCATATCGATCTGCAACCTTTACAATACCCGATAATTTTGAATTTCCCTTACTGATAATATCAGTCGCATAGGGACTCGAACGCGTAAAAGACAAGTTCGGAAAGAGCACCTCCAATGATTGTGTCTCCCTTTCCGTCGTCAGCAACATCAGCTGATAGATTGGTTGAAAGAGAAAACCTTTCAAATTCGTTTCCTGTTGAGGACTAATCCAACGTACCAAACGATTGAAAATAAAATTTATGATTCCAGCCCAGGACTCCGGAATCATACGCGTCACACGATATGCAAAATTTCCTGTTCCAGCACTCATAATCTTACTACCAAATATGCCTTTAGCAGTTCCAAAAGATAAATCCTTATGGTGAGTTTGCGCATACTCCATAATTTGTTCAATTTGCTTTGGCTCTAAACTCTGACTATAAATAACTTCTTCTCTTGAAAAAATATATTGACCATTATAAGCAATGGCCAAATCTAGCCCTAAACTAGCCATATACTGCAAAACAAAACGAGGATCACGTCCTGTAGCTAGACCAACTAAAATCCCCTTCTCTTTCAAAGCATTAATGGCGAGAATAGTTGAACTACTAACCATACGATTGTCGGTCAATAAGGTACCATCAATATCGAAAAATACAGCCTTTATCGTCAACCAACTCACCTACTTTCTAAGAATTATGTTACAATTAGTATATCACACTTTGAAAGAAACTGAAAATTTATGAAAAAAATTCTAGTACTGCATACAGGTGGAACCATTTCTATGCAAACCAATCATCAGGGTGAAGTTGCAGCGAGTAAAACCAATCCAATGACCCAAATTGATAGCCCACTAGAAGAAACTCAAGTGACATCCTTGGATTTTCTCAATGTTCCAAGTCCACACATTCGCTTAGAACACATGATGACTCTATACCAAAAAATCAAAGAAGAACAAATGAACTTCGATGGTTTTGTCATTACACATGGCACAGATACTTTAGAAGAGACTGCCTATTTCCTTGATACAATGGCTATTCCAGAAAAACCAATTGTATTGACCGGAGCCATGCGTTCCTCAAATGAACTGGGTAGCGACGGGATTTATAACTACCGAACAGCCCTACGTGTGGCTACTGATGATAAATCCGCAGATAAAGGTGTTCTAGTGGTCATGAACGATGAAATTCATGCTGCTAAATATGTTACAAAAACGTATACCACCAATGTCTCAACCTTTCAAACACCAACCCATGGACCACTGGGATTAGTCACCAAACGAGAGATTCTCTATTTTAAAACTGCTGAACCACGTGTTCGATTTGACTTATCAACAGTCACAGGAACGGTCCCAATCATAAAAGCTTATGCAGATATGGACTCCATTCTCCTTGATTCACTCACTGCAAGCTCAATTTCCGGTTTAGTTATTGAAGCACTCGGCGCCGGAAATCTTCCGCCTACCATCCTTCCAGCCATTAAGAAACTCCTTGATCAAAAGATACCCATTATTCTGGTATCTCGCTGTTTTAACGGAATTGCTGAGCCTGTCTATGCCTACCAAGGAGGTGGCATCCAACTGGAGAAAGACGGCATTCTATTTGTTAAAGAATTGAATGCTCAAAAAGCCCGACTCAAACTCCTTATCGCTCTCAATGCAGGCTTGGAAGAGCAAAGCTTGGCAGATTACATCCAAGGTTAATCGCTGACGAACTATACAATATGTCAAAAGACCAACACATGTGTGTTGGCCTTTTTTATATGACTAGTCCAATTCCTCTCGATCTTTCAAATTAGCAAGCAAAATCGACCAATTAGGGTCCTCCTGCCAATTTTCCACGCTAACAATCTGACTAGCAACTCGCCTTGCTTCCTCTAAAATTGGATAGTCCTCGATAATATTTGCAACTTGAAATTCTGGCAAACCTGATTGACGAGTTCCAAATATTTCTCCAGACCCACGCATTTTTAAGTCAGCTTCAGCCAAAATAAAACCATCTGTCGTCTCTGTCATAATTTTCATGCGTTCCTTACCAGACTCTGTTTTAGGATTAGCAACTAACACTGCATAAGACTGCTTATGACCACGTCCTACACGCCCTCTCAACTGATGTAATTGGCTTAAACCAAAACGATCAGCATCCATAATAACCATCACCGTTGCATTGGGCACATTGACTCCGACTTCAATAACAGTGGTAGAAACCAAAATATTCGTTTTTCGCTCCTTAAAAGCCTGCATGATGGCATCTTTCTCGTCATTCTTCATCTTACCGTGTAACAAATCCACTGTAACTTGCTCTCCAAAATGCGCCTGTAAATCAGATTGTAGATCTACAGCATTCTTTAAATCTAGAGCCTCAGATTCTTCAATCAGCGGAGAGATAAAATAAACCTGAGCACCCACTTCTAACTCCCGCTCCAACCAATCTAAGACCGTGGGCAGCTGTTGATGTTTGACCCAGCGAGTGATAATTGGCTTTCGACCAGCAGGTAACTGATTAATAATTGATACATCCATATCTCCAAAAGCTGTAATGGCTAACGTCCGAGGAATAGGTGTAGCAGTCATCATAAGCACATCCGGATTATCACCCTTCTCACGAAACAGACGGCGCTGTTTAACACCAAAACGATGTTGCTCATCCGTCACAACCAAACCAAGCTTATGGTACGTCACACTTTCCTGTATAAGAGCATGAGTTCCTACAATGATGTCTACCTGACCACTAGAAATCGCCTCTAAAGCAGTACGACGCTCCGCAGCTTTCATTCCACCTGTCAAAAGAGCAATAGAAAGTTCTGGAAAAAGCTGGCGCAAACTCTCAAAGTGTTGCTCAGCCAAAATTTCTGTCGGCACCATAATTGCAGCCTGCATCCCCGCAGTCACAGCAGCAAACATAGCCAATCCAGCAACTACTGTCTTCCCTGAACCAACATCCCCTT